>CAJQPT010000084.1 GCA_905480285.1 uncultured bacterium | reverse complement strand
TTGATAGTTGCAGGAATTTATTGCCATCCACACCGAGGCGAGCGTTGTCACTTCTTCGTTGTGGTGTGTGAGGGCTTGTCTATCGGAGACGTATAGCGGCAATGGCAGTCAACAGCGCTCCTCGCAAAACAGGATCATCTGAGAGTGGTGTGTGGCACAACCCTCATTGCCCCGCAGGCCATGCCTTACAGAAGTTCGTCGAAGATGTGGGCGGCGAGTGCGACGGCTGCGGAGCTGCGGTACATGCAAGCGACACCGTCATGGATTGCCGGACGTGCGATTGGTATCTTTGCGGCGGATGCAGCTCCGAGAGCAACATGTTGCACTGCGCTCTTATTGCTTGCCTTACAGATGCAGACGTAGAGCCGGCAGTTCGGCGAGCAGTGATGACGATGCACCATCATTCTCCACAGGCGAAGGAAGCCAAGGACTTGGACTACCTTCGTGCGAAGCTCAGACAAGCTGCCTACGATCGAGAGGACAACGGCGGTACCTTTCCCAAAGGGCAACAGCAACGTCTCAGACAGGAAGAGCGACGACGACTTCGAGAACAGAACAAACGAGAGGCACCCCATCGCTTCAAAGAGAGCTATACCACCACGGATTGGTGCCGAGAATTGCGCTTTTATCGTGACAAAGATATTTTGCAGCTGGACAGCGAGAGTTTTGGTGACTTCGTACGTGAAGAAGCCAACGAAGACAGTTGGTTCGATGAGAGCCAGGAAAGCATGTTGGTGTTGCAAAAGTTGCGGCAGAGCGCGAAGCTGTTCTTGTCCAGCCTGGAGGCCGGGGCTCTGCCATCTCACCCGTATGTGAATGCAGAATACGCAGAGCTGTTGCTGAAACATTGCAGCCTGTTGGAGGCTGAAGCGCGAGAATGGTTCGCACCTAGTCCCCAGTCTCCGCAAGACGTGTTCGATGAATCGGCCAGGCTTTTGGATATGGGCCAGCATCCCACCATTTCCTTTGGAGAGATGTCTTTGGCCACTCTGCAGCTGTTGTTCGCGAAGTTCAACAATGCGGAGCTCCAAGCTTTGTACAACAAGTCGTCCTACACACAGCTGCGCGACCTCGCAAGGACACGGCGCATATCTGTGACCCATACCGAGAAAAAGAATGTACAGAGCCTGCGGATGCGGCTTGCGAACGTCGATCGTTGTTGGCTTCAGAATCAGAGGCTACATGCCTTGCATGTCACATTAGAAAAGTTCACGACGCCTCGGGAAATTGATGACGTGATCTATGTCCAGTTCGGGTGCATGCCCCGCGAGATGTCGAATAAATATTTTGTCGTGAAACGAGGAGAGGTCGATGATGAGCGCAAGTATGTTCAGGTGACTCCTGGCCGAGGCAAGCCAAGAATTCGTTTCCGACGAAAGTTGCCCGGACTGGTGCCCAACATGAAGATGAAATCACTTCTCAACGAAGCCAGGGGCAGACTGGATACTGACAGCACCGACGAAGAACGAGCGGCCAAGCGCAGGCGCTGCATAGCGGAGCTACAGCAGAAGTGGCGTCCGCTAGAGGCAGACGGGTACAGGCTGGTCTCTTTGTTGCTCACTTGTTCCCGCGATGGCAATATCATGGGCATCGACCTTAACGACGCCTTCGCATCAGCGTTGCGCCGAGAAGATTTGTACCGCAGACCCGATGAAAGTCCCAAAGTTGAAGCAGCAGCCTTTTGCAAATCTATCGGCTTGCGCGTGCACGAGAGGCGCCATCGCGAGGATTACGCCGACAGCATCAAGGCGTATGCTTCTGGGCGACGTGCAGCATATGATGACTCGCTGCAAGATGAAGAACAACAGCATAAGCATCGCGAGGTGTCAGAAGTGATGTCGTTGATCAACCAGCGTGACATGCAGTATAACCCTGACAAGGATAAGCGAGACAGTTTAGCGGAAACATATAAGACTATGTCTGTGCCGGAACTGTTGGCAGAATGTCATGCACGGAAGCTTGCGAGCGTACGCATCGAGGATGAGTCAAAGGATGATCATAACCGTTTGTTCTGGAAATTGACAGCTTCAGATCAACATTTCGATAGTTTGTTCCAGGATTCAAGCATTGGGCTGATTGCAAAGACAGAACAAGCAAATGCAGAGTTGGAGCCGCTGCAGCCCTTTGGTGCAGCCATCGAGGATTTGCCAGTCTTACGTTTGAAGGCTCTGGCGCAGCAAGTCGGCATTTCATTGGGTAATCAGTCTCATGAAGTTCTGGTAGCGAACTTGGAGGCTCGACGAGGGGGCAAACACACAGACACAAAAACAGAAAAAAAACCGACAGGCAAACACACAGGCAGACAGACGGACAGAGACAAGAGAGAGGGGCAGACACACAAGCAACCTCAGTGAACATACGAAGAAAAAAAGATACACACACAGACAGACCAGCAGCCAGAGCAGGGACAGAATCTCAGAGACGAACAAACAAAAAGAGAGACAGACAAGAGCCAGGCCTTCCACAGGGCACGAGAATCGGGCATGTGGGATCGATTGCGATCCCAAGGGACGGCCGCGGCAGAGTCTGATGCTTTATCAGACGAAGAAAGCTAGTATGAATCACCGAAGCATCGGCATCCAAAGCTTGTGTGCGAAAAGCAAGTGGACTTGCTCTGGCAGCTTCGCTGCGCACACGCCGCCAAACACGAGCAATGCATTGTTTGATGCCCAAAGTCCATCATTGTGATCAGTTTTGCCCAAAGATTCCCTCTTATTTCCTTCTTGGACACCTGTTGCAACATTTTGAATTTATCTTGGGTTGGTCTTAGGTCCTCCTCGGAGAGTCTTGAGCTCTCTTGACCCGCTCCTGGAATCTCTGGGGCTCGTCTTGAGGCCTCCTGGGAAACTCTTGGCCGCCTATTGGGGCCTCTTGAGGCGCTCTTGATAGGTCTTGGCACCTCTTGATAACCATTGAATTTGACATCATATCGTTTCATGGAAGCCAAAAATCATTCATTTTCCATAGGTTTCGACAGCCCCCCAGCAGTTGGACGCTTTTCAACCCCTGCAACTGCTGGGGGGCTGTCGAAACCTGTGCAATTCGTGGCATTCCCAAGATCGCCAACAGCCACCTTAA
>CAJQPT010000083.1 GCA_905480285.1 uncultured bacterium | reverse complement strand
CGACCCCTCCATGACCGACTCACGCGCGCCCAGCTACGGACGGTTCGGCACCTTCGGTGGTGTCTTCACGCCGTGCACGCTCACGATCCTGGGCGTGATCATGTTCCTGCGCTTCGGCCAGGTCGTGGGCAACGCGGGGCTGTGGTCGGCGATCGGGATCGTGCTGCTCGCCAAGGCGATCACCACCATCACCGCCTTCTCGCTGTCGGCCATCGCCACCAACACCCAGGTGAAGAGCGGGGGGGCCTACTACATGATCAGCCGCTCCCTGGGAGCGGAGTTCGGAGGCTCCATCGGGCTGGTGTTCTTCCTGGCCCAGGCGGCCTCGGTCGCCCTGTACGTGATCGGCTTCACCGAGGCGCTGGTCGCGACCTTTCCTGGTCTCGAAGGGAACTTCCGCTGGGCCGCGAGCGCGGTCAACCTGGTGGTCTTCGCGTGCGTGTACGTCGGGGCCGGGTGGACCATCCGGCTGCAGTACGGGATCCTGGCCGTGCTCTTCATCGCGGTGCTGTCCTTTGCCGCCGGCGCGCTGATGAGCTTCGACGTGGAGATCCTCCGCGCGAACCTGGGGTCGGGCTACGCGGAGGGCCAGAGCGCCCTCACCATGTTCGCCCTCTTCTTCCCCGCCGCCACGGGGATCATGGCCGGCGCCAACCTGTCAGGGGACCTGAAGGATCCCGCTCGCTCCATCCCCCGCGGGACGCTGGCGTCGATCGGCTTCACGGGGCTGATCTACATCACGATGGGGGTCCTGCTGGCGGGAGCCGCTCCGCGGGCCTTCCTGCAGACGAGCAACATGGTCGTTCGCGAGACGGCGGCGGTGCCGGTGCTGATCACCGCCGGGATCTTCGCGGCCACGCTGTCCTCGGCCATCGGGTCCATGATGGGGGCCCCGCGGATCCTCCAGGCGCTGGCGCGGGACGGGATCTTCAAGCGCCTGCAGGTCTTCTCCAGCGGCGACAAGGCCACCAACGAGCCGCGGCCTGCGATCGTCCTCACGTTCGCGATCGCGCAGGTCGGCGTGATGGTCGGGACCCTCGACCTGATCGCGCCGATCATCACCATGTTCTTCATGGTGACCTACGGCTACCTGAACTTCGCCACGTTCAGGGAGTCGTACTCGCGGAACCCCTCCTATCGGCCGACGTTCCGCTACGCCCACTGGACCCTCGCCCTCGCGGGCGGCGTGGCGTGCGCGGCGGTGATGCTGCTCATCGCGCCGGGCTGGGCGATGGCCTCGGCTGCGCTGATGTTTGCGCTGCACCGGTTCATCTCCAAGCAGAAGATCCGGACCTCCTGGGGCGACGTGCGCAGCGGCGCGGCCTACGAGCGCGCGCGCAAGGAGCTGCGCCGGCTAGAGGACGAGCACTACCACCCGAAGAACTGGCGGCCGGCGATCCTGGCCTTCAGCGGCGCGGTCGCGGGGCGGCCCCGGACGGCGGTCTTCGCCAACTGGCTCTGCGCCGGCCGGGGGATCCTGAGCATCGGCCAGGTCATCCCCGGTGACGTGGAGGACCTGGTGGAGCGTCGCCGCGGGCAGGAGAAGGCGCTCCGGAAGTTCATCCAGAAGCATCAGGTCGACGCGTTCCCGGCGGTGGTGGTGTCCAACGACCGCCAGCGAGGCATCGAGGCGCTGGTGCAGTGTCACGGGCTCGGGGGCCTCCGGCCGAACTCGGTGATGGGCGACTGGATCCGGGAGGGCGACGATGCCGAGGACTACGTCCACGCGCTGCGTCGGGTCTCCATGCTCGGTCAGAGCCTCCTGCTCTTCTCCAGCCGGGTGGACCCTGATTCGGACCCTCACGAGGTGCCCACCGGGACCGTGGACGTCTGGTGGCGAGGCAAGGAGAACGGGTCGCTGATGGTGCTGCTCGCCCACATGCTGGTGCAGAACGCCGACTGGCGCGGCCGGCACGTGCGCCTCCTGCGGGTGGTCAACAACGAGGCGGCCCTCGAGGAGACCGAGCGGCACCTGAAGGACCTGGTGCAGCGGGCGCGGATCGAGGCCCGCGTTCAGGTCGTCGTCTCGGACTCGGCGGTGCACGCGATCCACGAGGTCTCTCGCCACGCGGCGGTGGTCTTCCTCGGGTTCAAGGTCCCGGACGAGGACAGCGGCGCGCCCGACTTCGTGGACACCAACGACGCCTTGGTGGGGGGGCTGCGGACGGTCTTCCTCGTGAACAGCGCTGGCGACGCCTCCCTGGACGTCTGAGAGTCAGTCTCTGACGGCGTGCGGGCGGCGCGGCGCTAGGATGGCGTCATGCTGTCACTTCTCTTAGCGCTCGCCGTCGGGGCCCCCGACTGGCCCGACTTCCGAGGCCCCGGGCGGGACGGGCACGCGGACGGCGTGGACCTCCCCATGTCATGGAGCGAGGAGGAGCACGTGGTCTGGAAGACCGCGATCCACGGTCGGGGCTGGTCCTCACCGGTGTTGCTGGAGGGGCGCGCGTGGCTGACCACGGCGCCGTCCAAGGGCGGCGCGCTCTCCGTCATCGCCGTGGACCTTGACTCCGGAGAGGTCGTGGTGGATCGGGTGGTGTTCGAGGTCGCCGAGCCGGAGCCCCGCAACGGTCTCAACAGCTACGCCTCGCCGAGCCCGGTGGTGGCGGAAGGGCGGGTCTTCGTGCACTTCGGGACCTACGGCACCGCGTGCCTGGACGCGGAGACCGGCGAGACCGTCTGGTCGAGGACGGACCTGAAGTGCGATCACCTCGAGGGCCCCGGGTCGTCCCCGCTCTTGCAGGACGGGCGCCTCTTCCTCCACCTCGATGGCGCCGACGTCCAGTACCTCGTGGCGCTCGACCCGAAGACCGGGGAGACCCTGTGGAGAACGGAGCGGACCGCGGACCTCGAGCCCCTCGCGCCCGACTTCCGCAAGGCGTATAGCACGCCGCTGCTCACCACGATGAAGGGAGCGGAGGGGCCCCGGCCGGTGCTGATCAGCTCCGCCGCGCGGGCCACCTACGGGTATGACCCCGCCACCGGCGCCGAGCTCTGGAGGATGGATCACCCCGGCTTCTCCATGGCGTCGCGGCCGCTGCTCGTGGACGACAAGCTCTACGTCTCCACGGGCTTCATGCGCCCCGAGCTGTGGGCCTTCAAGATCGGGGGCGCCGGCAACATCACGGACGACGCCTTCCTGTGGCGCAACACCCGCGGCGTCCCGACCATGCCCTCCTCCGTGATCGTCGGCGGGCTCCTGTTCCAGGTCAGCGATCGCGGGATGGCGTCAGCGGTGGACCTCGAGACGGGTGAGACGCGCTGGCAAGAGCGGCTCGGTGAGAGCCACTGCGCCTCGCTGCTCGCGAGCGGCGACCGCGTCTACGCCTTCGGCGTGGAGGGCAAGTCCTCCGTCTTCCGGGCCAGCGGGAGCTTCGAGAAGCTCGCGGAGGGTCAGCTCGAGGCGGGCTTCATGGCCTCGCCGGCGGTGCTCGGCGACGCGCTCATCCTGCGGACGAAGACTCACCTCTACCGGATCGAGGCGGCGCAGTGAAGGCGCTCACCTTCCAGGGGATCAAGGACGTCGCCTGCACGGAGGCGCCTGACCCGACCATCGAGCAGCCCACGGACGCCATCGTGCGCGTGGAGCTTTCGGCCATCTGCGGCTCGGACCTGCACGTGTACCGTGGGGCCGAGGCGGGCCTCGACCGCGGGACGGTGCTGGGGCACGAGTTCGCCGGCGAGGTCCTGGAGGTGGGCAGCGCCGTGGAGGGGATCGTCCCGGGGGACCGGGTCGTCGCGCCCTTCTCCACCAGCTGCGGCGCCTGCCCCGCGTGCGAGCGCGGGCTCAGCTCGCGGTGCGAGTTGGGGCAGCTGTTCGGGTGGGTCGAGGGTGGCCAGGGGCTCCACGGAGGCCAGGCAGAGCTCGTGCGCGTGCCCCTCGCCGGGAGCTCCCTGGTCAAGGTGGAGGACGGCCGCGACCCGGCGGCGCTCTTCGCCGGGGACGTGATGTCCACCGGGATGTTCCTCGCCGCGCTCGGTGGGGTCGGCCCCGGCGACCGGGTGGCCGTCATCGGCTGCGGCCCGGTGGGCCTGATGGCCGTGGTCGCCGCCCTCGACATGGGCGCCGCCGAGGTGTTCGCGCTGGACCTGCTGGAGGACCGCCTCGAGCTCGCGCGGTCGTTTGGCGCCACGCCCGTCCTGGCCTCGGATCCGGCTCAGCTCCCGTCTGCGGTGGACGCCTCCCTCGAGGCGGTGGGGTCGCCCTCCTCCACCCGCCTGGCCTTCGATCTGCTGCGGCCCGGTGGGACCCTCGCGGCGGCGGGCGTTCACGTGGAGCCGCAGCTCGCGTTCTCGCCCGGCGAGGCCTACGACAAGAACCTGACCTATCGCGCCGGCCGCTCTCCGGCGCGGAGCCTCCTCGAGCCGGCGCTGGAGCTGGCCACGCGCAGCGGCGTGGACCGCATCGTGTCCCACCGGATCCCGCTGGCCGAGGCCGCCCACGGCTACAGGATCTTCGACGGTCGGCTCGACGGCGCGACCAAGGTGCTCCTGGAGCCCTGAGTCGCCTCTCAGCAGTGTCGCCTCTCAGCAGGGTCGCCTCTCAGAAGGGCCGCCTCCCAGCAGAGACGACGTGGGGGCGAGCCGTCAGCGGCCGGTGAGCTCGGCGAGGACCGCCTCGAGGGCGTCGCACACCCGGCCCACGTCCTCGTCCTTCATGGCGGGGAACATGGGCAGCGACAGGGTACGGCGGTAGTACTCGGCTGCGCCCGTGAAGGGCGCCGGGTCGTAGCCGAGATCGCGGTAGTAGGGCTGGGCGGGCACGGGGATGTAGTGCACCTGGGTCCCGATGCTGCGCTCGCGCAGGCCCTGCATGACGGCGGCGCGGGTCGTCCCGAGGGCCTCGAAGTCCAGCAGGATGCCGAACAGGTGGTAGGCGCTGACGCTGCCGTCGGGGCCGGGGTCGTTGATCTCCACGGCCGCGAGCGGCGCGAGGCGCTCCTCGTACAGCCGCGCCAGGTGTCGGCGGCGGGCGACGAAGCCCTCGAGGCGGCCCATCTGCGAGGTGCCCAGGGCGCACTGGATATCGGTGATCCGGTAGTTGAAGCCGAGCTCCTGCTGCTCGTAGTACCAGGGGCCCGGCGAGGGCGCCTTGAGCTGGCCCGGCTCGCGCACCATGCCGTGGGAGATGAAGCTCCGCACCCGCGCGGCGAGCTCCGCGTCGTGGGTGACCACCGCGCCGCCCTCACCCGTCGTGGCGTGCTTGACGGGGTGGAAGCTGAAGATCGACATGTCCGACCAGGGGCCGCCGCCGACGGGGGTGCCGCGCAGGCTCGCGCCGAGGGCGTGGGCGGCGTCGTCGATCACCGCGGCGCCGCGCTCCCGGGCGAAGGTGGAGAGCACCTCCATGTCCACGGGCCGTCCGGTGAGGTGGACCGGGATCACCGCCCGGGTGCGCGGGGTCCACGCGGCCTCAAGGTCCTCGGGCCGCATGAGGCCGCAGTCGGGGCAGACGTCGGAGAAGACCGGCCGGGCGCCCGCGTAGAGCACTGCGTTTGAGGTGGCGAGGAAGGTCACCGCGGGGACGATGACCTCGTCCTCGGGTCCAAGGTCAAGGGCATGGCAGGCCGCGTGCAGGGCGGCGGTCCCGGACGACATGGCCACGGCGTGGGGCGCTTGGACAGCGGAGGCCAGCGCGGCTTCGAACGAGCCCACCCGCGGGCCGGTGGTCAGGTAGGGGGAACGGAGCGCCTCAACAACGGCCGCGATGTCCGCGTCGTCGATGGACTGGGCGCCGTAGGGGAGGAAGTCGCTCAAGGTCTTGGCTCCGGAGAGAGGGCCAGAAGATAGCAGTTGTCCGGGGGCGGCGCCCGGGCTCAGACCCGACCCGCATGGCCCTTGGCCGGCTGCTTGTTGGACCGCCAGCGTCATGCGACCCGAGGACCCGGCTGTCCGGTATCCCCTGGAGCCTGAGCCATCGGGTCGCGTGGACTTGATGGGCGACGCGCGGGGCGCGGTGTCTCTGGCCCCTCGGGGCGAGCTCAGGGGGCCGGCGCGGGGCTCGGCTGGCCGAGTTCGCTGGCGAGTTGCTCGAGCACCGGGTGCTCGGCGCCTGCAGCGGCTGCGAGCTCGAGGGCCTCCCGGATGGTCTCGGTGTCGCCGAGTTGGGCGAGGGTCTTTACGAGCGCGGACCACGCCTCGCCGTCCCCGCGGTCCAGCGCGACAGACTGCTGCAGGGCCTCAAGGGCCCCGTCGTGCTGGTCCATGGCGGAGAGGGAGACGCCCAGGAGCAGCCATGCTTCCGCGCAGCCGGAGGCGGACTCGAGCGCGATGAGCAGCAGGCGGCTGGCCTCCATCGGGTTGCCGGCGTCGATGAGCTGAGCGGCCTTCTCGACCCCGAGATTGAGGGGGTTCTCCGGGAGGTCGGGCGCCTCGGCGAGCCAGGGGTAGGTCCGGAGGAGGAAGCGCTCTTCCACGAGACTCCGGGAGCCCTCCGCCCCCTCGGCGGGGGGGTCCTGGAGGGGCGCGTCGCCGAGGACGAACTGGCAGATCCGGTCAAGCTCGGGGTCCTTGCCCTCGGCGAGTTCGGACGTCGAGGTGAAGGTCAGCGCGCCCTTGCCGCCCGCCTGCTCCTCGACCCAGGGGAACTCCACGGCGACCTCGTTGTAGAGCTTGTTCATGAAGCGGTGGGCGAGCAGCGAGGCCCGGAAGCTCACGGGCTGCCTGACCGCTTCACGCACGGTCGGGAGATAGGCCTCGGGCGTCGGCACGAAGTGCACCATCTCGGTCAGCCCGTACCAGCCGCGGGCGACCGCGACCACGGGCTTGCCACGAGATGCCATCTCGACGCCCAGCGTCGTGCCGTAGACGACGCCGCACGCGGCGATGTCCGCGAGCGTGTAGGAGGACACATCGTCGGTGGGCATCACCAGCCGGCAGTTCGACGGCAGCTCCGCTGCGATGGCCCGAGCTTGCTCCATGGCCTGCTCGTTGACGCCGTAGTTGACGAGGTTGGGATGGAGCCTGATGACCCACTGGAGCTCGGGGCTCTGCCGCGCGGCTTCCAGGGTCGCGGGGATCCAGTTGAGGGAGTCGGGGAAGGCGCCCTCACGCCGCTCGGGGAAGGTGAGCCACTCATCGTCCGAGCTCGTGAAGCAGGCCACGATCGGGCGGTCGTCGAGGGTCAGCTGACGGCGCAGGGCGTCGGCCTCCCCGGGAGGCGGGCTGAACGACCGCCAGTTGAGGTCCTTGCCGTACCGCCTGTTGTGGAACATCTGCGAGGTGGCGCGCGCCTCCTCGAGCTCGAGGGGGACGTCGTGCCAGTCGGACCAGATGCGATCGAACAGGTCCAGCTCGTGGATCATGCCCCCTGAACGCAGGAGCGCCGTGGACTTGCGGAAGCCGCGCTCGTGCGTGACGAGCTGGAGCCCACGCTGGTGGGCGAGCTCCACGGCGACTCGGTGACTGAAGAAGCGGCCGTTGAAGGTGATGACGACCTCGGGCTGGAACTCGTCGAAGGCGCCCGAGAGGGCCTCGAAGGAGATCGCCGTTCCGACGATGCAGTCCCGTAGCACCTGCGCCACGCCGGGGTCCTCGAGGGAGATCCGCGAGAGGCGGAACTGGTTGAAGGCCGAGGACTTCGCCCACTCACCTACCGGCTGGCCGGACCAGCGGGCGTCCAGGAGCTCGTCGTCCGCGAGGCCCTTCACCCAGGTCTCGATGCGGGCGATCCGGTCCTTGGAGATCCAGGTCCCGAGCCACTGCCACTCCAGGGCGTAGCTGGCGAGGTGCGTGGACTGCAGCGCCTGGCAGTGGGAGCACGCGTTGGGGGGCCGGTGGCCGTTGGCGTCCCCCGTGGTGTTCCGACGGAAGATGTCGCACTCGCGGAAGAGGGCATCGCAGAGGGTGAAACGAACCTCGGCGCCGCGCTCCCTGAGGGCGTGGGCGAGGGTGGCCTCCATGGCGGCGTGGTAGCCCCAGACGCTGTAGGGGCTGTGGATGAAGACGCGTTTCGACATGGGGTACGGTGGAGCGAGCTTGTGGCGTGGATCCCAGCGGATGGTACGGAGGCCGGGTCGGGATCCGAAACGTGCAGCGATGGAACCAGGGGGGCGCTGAGGTCGCCGTTGGACACAACTCGGGCCCCTCCGCGTGTGACGCCGGTAAGCAACCTGGGGGCAGCGCGCGGGATTCGCTCCTGGGGAGTGGTGGGAACGCGCGCGCAGTCCAGAATGTGCGCATGCTGATGGTCATGGTTCCCTGGGTCACGCTGCCCCTCGCGGGTGCGATCGGCGCCGCCGCCCCCGCTCTCGCTGGAGTGGACCCGGTCGCGGCCTCGGTGGAGGTCCCCGCCTCCGAGGAGGAGTGGCCGCTCTTTCGAGGTGACAGTCACCTGTCAGGGATCGCGTCCAGCGCGCTCCCCGCGGACCTCGAGCTCAGCTGGACCTACGATGCTGGAAAGGCGATCACGTCCTCTCCGGTGGTCGCCGGTGGCCGGGTCTTCTTCGGGGCCGACGACCATGCGGTCCACTGCGCCGACGCGAGCAGCGGAGAGCCCGTTTGGAAGTTCATGACCGAGGACCTCGTGGAGGCGCCGCCGCTGGTCCTCGACGGGACCGTCTTCATCGGGAGTAACGACACCTTCTTCTACGCCATCGACGCCGCGACCGGCGAGCTCCGCTGGAAGGCGCCGACCATGGACAAGATCCTCGGCGGCGCCAACCACGTGTCGGTGGGGGAGCGCTCCGTGGTGGTCGTGGGGTCCTACGACAATCGCCTGTACGCCTTCGATGCGAAGACGGGTGAGCAGCTCTGGGCCTACGAGACCGACAACTACGTGAACGGCACCCCGGCCATCGACGAGGGGCGCGCGATCTTCGGCGGCTGCGACGCCATCCTGCACGTGGTGGACGTCACGGTCGGCAAGCGGGCCGCCGCGGTCGAGCTGGGTGGCGACAGCCACATTGCGGGCTCCGCGGCCTTCCTGGGGGGACGGGCGTACTTCGGCCACTACGGCAACCAGTTCGTGTGCGTGGACGTGGCGAAGGGCGAGGTGGTCTGGGCGTATGACTCACCGCGGCAGGCCTTCTTCTCCTCCCCGGCGATCACCGACGACCTGGTGGTGTTCGGCGGCCGAGACCGGCATCTGCACTGCGTGCGCCGCGAGACCGGCGAGCCCGTCTGGAAGTTCCGGACCCGCCGCAAGGTGGACGGCTCCCCGGTGGTCGCCGGCGACGCCGTGGTGTTCGGCTCCGATGATGGCCGGATGTACATGCTCGGCCTGCAGGACGGCGCCCAGCGCTGGAGCTACGACATCGGCGAGCCTGTGCTCTCCTCGCCCGCGGTTGTGAACGGCCGGGTGTACGTGGGCGCCAACGACGGCCAGCTCTACTGCTTCGCCGCTCCTACGGCCGAGCTCAAGGACGCAGAGGTGGACCGTTGAAGCGGCTGGACGACAACGCGAGCGGAGAGGGCGCACAGCGTGAGGCGGCGGAGAAGACCACCGTCGGCAACTACTTCATCTCCAACTACCCGCCGTATTCCTTCTGGAACGAGGAGGCGCTGGGCTCGCTGGAGGGCTGCCTGCAGTCCGCGCCGGCGGACGATCGACCGCTCGGTCTCTACGTCCACATCCCCTTCTGCCGCAAGCGCTGCGACTTCTGCTACTTCAAGGTCTACACGGACAAGAACTCCAAGGAGGTCCGCCGGTACCTCTCGGGGGTCGCGAGCGAGCTCGACAACTACGCGGATGTTCCGTACCTGAAGGGCCGCAGCCCGCGCTTCGTGTACTTCGGTGGGGGCACGCCCAGCTACCTCTCCACGGGCCAGCTCGAGGAGCTCTTCGGAGCCCTCCGCGAGCGGATCGACTGGTCCGACGTGGAGGAGGTGACCTTCGAGTGCGAGCCGGGGACCCTCTCGCTGCCCAAGCTGCAGACCCTGCGCGACCTCGGGGTGACGCGCCTCTCCCTGGGCGTGGAGAACTTCAACCCGGCCATCCTCGAGCGCAATAATCGGGCGCACCGGGCCGAGGAGATCGTGCGCACCTACGGCTTCGCCCGCGAGGTCGGGTTCCCGCAGGTGAACATCGACCTGATCGCCGGGATGATCGGCGAGACCGACGAGAACTGGGCGCACTGCATCGAGCGCACCCTGGAGCTCGGGCCCGACAGCGTGACGATCTATCAGATGGAGGTGCCCTACAACACGACCATCTATCGCCGCATGAAGGACGACGAGACCGAGGAGGCGCCGGTGGCTGACTGGGCCACCAAGCGCCGCTGGGTCCGGGAGGCCTTCGCCGCCCTCGGCGAGGCCGGCTTCGAGCAGTCCAGCGCCTACACCGCGTACCGGGGCGGCGGGACGAGCTTCCTCTACCGGGACTCCCTCTGGCACGGCGCGGACATGCTGGGCCTCGGCGTCTCGTCCTTCTCGCACCTGGGCGGGATCCACTTCCAGAACGAGCCGTCCTTCGGCGGCTACCTCGACCGCGCGGAGCGGGGCGAGCGACCGATCTCGCGGGCCTACGCCCTCGGGGACGACGAGCGG
Organism: uncultured bacterium; assembly: GCA_905480285.1. Taxonomy (GTDB): domain Bacteria; phylum Planctomycetota; class UBA1135; order UBA1135; genus Saltatorellus. The sequence continues at coordinate 2,834 of CAJQPT010000083.1, read as the reverse complement.
CTCATCCGCGAGTTCATCCTCCAGCTGAAGACCGGCACCGTCGACGCCGGCGCCTTCCGCTCCAAGTTCGAGGTGGACCCTCTGACGCGCTTCGCCGGCGCGCTGGCGGACCACGAGGCGGCTGGCATGCTGACCGTGGAGGGGGACCAGATCCGGACCACTCCCGACGGGCTCCTGGTGGTGGACACGCTCCTGCCGGCGTTCTTCCGTCCCGAGCACATCTCTGACCGCTACGTCTGAGCGCCCCGCGGCCCCGTGCGGATCCTCCAGCTGACCCCCGGCACCGGCGACTTCCTGTGCGGGAGTTGCCTGCGCGACAACTCCCTGGTCATGGGCCTGCGGGATCGCGGTCACGACGCGCTGATCGCGCCGCTCTACCTGCCCTTCGCCATGGAGGACGGCTCGGTCGACGCCGCGCGGCCGGGGGAGATCGAGCCCACGATCCACATGGGCGGGATCAACGTCTTCCTGCAGCAGAAGCTCGGCCTCTTCCGGTGGCTGCCGCGGGTCCTGCACGACCGGCTCGACTCGCCGCGGCTGCTGCGCTGGGCGGCGGGCCACTCGAAGATGACCGAGACGCCGGGGCTCGGGGCGCTGACGCTGTCCATGCTCCGGGGCGAGGAGGGCCGCCAGCGCGCCGAGGTCGCGCGGCTGGTGGAGTGGGCGCGGGAGCTGCCCCGCCCCGACGTGCTCCTGCTCTCCAACGTGATGCTCATCGGGCTGGCCCGGGAGCTCAAGGCGGCCCTCGGCTGTCCCGTGGTCTGCACCATGCAGGGGGAGGCGCCCTTCCTCGAGGCCCTGGACGACGGGCACCGTGAGCGCTGCTGGGCGACGCTCGCGGAGCGCGCCCGGGACGTGGACGGGTTCCTCGCCGTGAGCCAGTACACCGCTGACCTGATGTCCTCCCGCATGGAGGTGGACCCGGCGAAGGTGCAGGTGGTGTGGAACGGCGGCGACCTCGAGGGGATCGCGCCGGACCCCGGCCGCCGCGACCCCGAGCGGCCTGCGATCGGCTACCTGGCCCGCATGTGCCGCGACAAGGGCATCGAGGCCCTGGTGGAGGGCTTCCTGCACCTCAAGGAGCGTCACCCCCGGGCCCGCCTGGTGGCGGCAGGGGTGGTGCTGAACGAGGACCGCGAGCTCCTCCAGCGGCTGGAGCAGCGCGTGGCGGGGGCCGGCTGGGCGGCTGACGTGGAGCTCCTCGGCCCGGTCACCCGCGAGCAGAAGATCGATCTCCTCCAGCGGGTCGACGTCCTGAGCGTCCCTGCGGTCTACGGCGAGTCCTTTGGTCTCTACCTCCCCGAGGCCTGGGCCGCGGGACTCCCCGTGGTGCAGCCCCGCCACGGGGGCTTCACCGAGCTGGTGGAGCACACCGGCGCTGGGGTCCTCTACGAACCCGGCGACCCTGAGGCCCTCGCGGGCGCCCTCGGAGACCTGCTCGACGACCCCCTCCGGCGGTCCGCGCTCGGTGAGCAGGGCCGCGCGGCCGCAGCCGAGGACTTCACGCGCGAACGCATGGCCGAGCGCGTCGAAGCGGCGCTGGGTCAGGTGCTGGAATCAGCGGCCGGCTAGGACGAGCTCGGCTTGGGGGGGCGCATGACGGTCGAGGCCGTGGGGGGGCCTGGTCGAGGTCAAGCCGGCCACCGTGGTGGCCTCGAGGCGCGATTCGGAGACGGCGCTGGCTGAAGGGCGCCGGCCCCCTTCAGCGAGTCCCGGGCCGCGGCGAGTCGAATCGGCCGAGGGACGAGGCTCCGGCGCGTCCCTGGCCCTTCATTCAGGGCCGACCGGCGGGCCGACGCTACCAGTAGATGGACCGGTGGTAGGTCCGTCCCGTCGCGGAGTCGTGGATGTAGGTCTGGCTGCCACCGTTGGCTGCGGAGTACCCATAAGAAACAATGCCCTCGTGCCAGACCCAGCCGAGGGAGGCGTAGCGCTCTTCGAAGACGTCGCGGCCCAACGGCCGCCTCTCCGCGTGGGAGTCGAGCTCTTGGCCCCTGCCGTAGTGCTCGTCGAAGAAGGCGTTGAGGTCCTTCTCGTTCACCGTGAACCAAGCCTCGTGGTCGATCGGAAAGTGCCGGTCCAGCGTGATGTCGGTCGCCGCCGGCGGGATCAGCGCCCTGCCTCGCACCGGGGAGATCCGGTCCCGGTGGTCGTAGTGGGCGTCGATCCCGTAGTAGAGGTACAGCGCCCCTCCACAGACCATCGCGATGATCATCGCGGCGCCGAGCGCCTGGAGGAGGCACCCGAGGATCGAGGGCCTCGACGGGGGAGGGAGTTCGGGGTCTTTGGGCATGTTCTCTGACGGGGCAATTCGGTCCTGGCTGAACCCCAGCTGGTACGACCCTGGGGGCCAAGGTAGCCACTTGGGCGCCAGAGGATCAGCGCAACCGCACCTGGCTCCGGGGTGCACGGCTGGAAGGGCCCCTAGGGGTGATCTTCAGCCCGTCGTCCAGCAGGTCGAACGCGAGCGCTCGATTGAGGCGGCCACCGATGATGGGGTGGAGCAGCCGATGGAGGCCCGACGGGCGGCGGACGTACGAGAGAGGCGAGCCAAGGGCCTGGGGAGACTGACGGGGGGTCCGCCCCTGGGTCGTTCGGGCGGCGGCATGCTCGCGCCGCCTAGACCACCCATTCCCCGTCTCTGTAGATCACCTCGTCGTCCAGCAGCACGCGGCTCGTCACCGCGAAGACGTCCACGTGGTGCTTGGCGGTCTTCTTGCGGATCTGGGGCTTGTTGTACATCGCGTGCTTGGAGCCGAGGGAGACGTGCACGCCGCACATGCGCTCGAAGCTGCCGATGTCGAGCACCGTCCGCTCGTTCGTGAAGGCTCGGT
>CAJQPT010000082.1 GCA_905480285.1 uncultured bacterium | reverse complement strand
GGGCCCCGCAGGAGCCTCCGATCAGGCCACCAGGTCGCGGAGGGTCCTGAGGACCTGCTCGTTGATCTTGGGGTCGCCAACGTGGACGCGAACCGCCCCGTCCATGCCGCGCGGGACGCTCATGATCCCGGGCTCGAGGCGGCGGTTGACCTTGCGCGCGATCTCCTGGGGCTTGGTGACCTCCAGGAGGATCCAGTCGCCGACCGAGGGCAGCGGTCGGATCCCGGGGATGGTGGACAGACGAGAAGAGAAACGGTCCTTCTCATCACAAGTGAAGTCGACGGACATGGGGCAACCTCCTGGTTCCTACGGTGCGGAGCGTGGATATCCAGGGTCGGGGCGACGCAGCAACTGAGCCGTACAGACCCGGGAAGGTGTCGTCACGCCAGGTGCGGCCGGCGCGATGACCTCCCCACGTTAGTCATCCGGCAGGCCAACAGCAAGAACGTCGCAAGGACGACATAGACTGGGGTCCATGAGCGACCGCTTCGCGCTGCGAGTTCCGTGCTCCACCTCCAACCTTGGCCCGGGCTTCGACTCCCTCGGTTTGTGCCTCGGCCTCTTCCTGGACATCGACGTCTGCGTTGATGCGGGGGCACCGCCAATCGCCAGGGAGGTCGACTGGTCTCCCGCCGCGACGTGGGCGGACGACGAGGATCTCATCGTCCGCTCCATGCAACGCTACGCCGAGCACTTTGACGTCACCCTTCCCTCGCTGAAGGTCTCCGTCTCCTCCGAGATTCCGGTGGGCCGCGGCTTCGGGAGTAGCGGCGCCGCGACCGCAGCGGGGCTGCTCATCGCCGCCGAGGTCGACCCCACAGGCCCCCGAGCGCGAACCGAGCTGGTGCACCTCGCCCTTGAACTCGAGGGGCACCCCGACAACGGAACCGCCTCCCTGCTGGGCGGTTGCACGCTCTCGATCCCCCACGAAGATGGGCTGGAGGTCCTCCAGCACCCGATCCACCCCTCCCTGGGCTTCGCCCTCGCCTGGCCCGAAGCGCCCCTCTTCACCGAGCAATCGAGGGCGGTCCTCCCCGAATCGGTGCCCTTCGCCGACGCGGTGGAGAATCCGCGCCGTCTGGCCCTGCTTCTGGACGGCCTCCGGACCGGCCAAGCGCGCCGGCTGACCCTCGGCGTCCACGACCGCCTGCACGAACGGTTCCGACGGGCGCTGATCCCAGGCGCGGACAAGGCGGTGGCCGCGGCCCTCGAGGCGGGCGCCTACGCCGCGTGCCTGAGCGGCGCAGGCTCCGGAATCGTCGCCATCGGCCCCAGGGAGGGCATGGCGCCGGTCGCCGAGGCGCTCAGAGCGCCGCTGGAGGGCGGGCACGCCCGCGAGGTCTCCTTCGAGCCCGGCGCCCCGACAGCGACGAGAGCCTGACCAGCGCGTCGGCCGCGCCCCGTGCCCGCTGAGGCTGAGGAGGCACCGGCGGAGCCCCGCGGGACGGACCGCTTGAGCGTCGACCGCGCCCTGCCCATCGCTGGATCCGAGGCGAATCCGTCGCCGGGTCGGAGGCGACGGGTCTGGGCGGCCAGGAGCGTCAGCTGCGCGCCGCCGCGGCCACGAGCGCGCGAACTCGATCCGAGCAGACCGGCGCGCGGACGTCGCCGCCCTCCTTGGCCGCGGTCCCGACGATCGCACGGTCGGCGTGGGCGAGCAGCTCGGCGGCGTTCTCAAGGGAGAAGCCCGACCCGATGAGGATCGGGACGCTTGCACCCACTGCGCCTCGGACACGCTCCACGCGTTGCGGGTCCGGCGCTGCCCCGGTGGCCACCCCCGACACGATCAAGCCGTCTGCACGTCCCCGATACACCGCGTCCCGAGCGGCGTCCTCGAGGACCTCCCCCACCACCGGCGAGGCATGCTTGACGTGAACGTCGGCGAAGACTCGCACCGCCGGACAGAGCGCCGCCCGCTGACGCATGGTCCTCGCCGCTTGCCCCTCGATCAGGCCCTGGTCGGTGTACATCGAACCGGTGTGGACATTGACCCGGATGAAGTCCGCTCCCACGGCAGCAGCGATTCCAAGCGCGCCGTGGGCGTCGTTGCGCAGCACGTTGATGCCGAGCGACTCGACCCCCGGAACGGCGAGCACCCGGGCCGCTGCAACCGTCATCGCCGCGTGGGTCGCCGGGCCCGCGTCGTCCTTGAAGAACGGCGCGTCGTGATAGTTCTCCACCACCAGGGTCGAGATCCCGCCCGCCACATAAGCCGCCGCGTCCTGGACAGCGAGCGCCACAAGGCCCTCCATGGAACCGCCTTGCGCGGCGGGCGCGCCCGGCGTCGGCAGCAGGTGAAGGACGCCGACCAGGCGATCCTTCGGCTCGGAGGGGCTCGGCATCCGCGGGCCCTCCTGGGGCGCGAAGGGGGATGGAGCCAGAGACGGGATTTGAACCCGTGACCGCTGCTTTACGAAAGCAGTGCTCTACCACTGAGCTACTCTGGCCTTCAGGTGCTCGGAGGAAAGGCCGGCGCGCGTGATGCGCGATCCAGGCTCGCCTTCGAGCGGCGAGGAATCATAGCGAGGCCCGCTGCCGGGAGCGGCAGCGGGCCTCGCAGTTTTTTTCACCCGGGACAACACCCGTCCAAAGTGCCGCAGGCCGGTGCGCCCGCAGCCCCTCAGCCGGGGGCGTGTCTCACTGAGCGCCGACTCGCGAGCGGACGCTCTCGAGGACGCCGGCGCGGGACTCCGCACCGAGGTTCATGTGGCCCAGGGCCTTGGCGGTGGCGGTACGCAGCTCCAGGCTCGCGTCGCTCTCCATCACCTCGCGCATGGCGCTGGAGACGGCAGCGGCGAGGTCGATGCGACCACCGATCCTCCCGACAGCTTCCGCGGCAGCGATTCGACTCAGGTCCGATGCGCCGCCGTTGGCGAGCACCGCGAGGGCCACGTCCACGTGGGAAGCGTCGCCGATGAGCCCGATCGTGTTGAGCGCGGGGACCGCGATGCCGTCGCGGCGACCGTCGGTCGCGGCCGCGAGGCCCGGGACAGCGCCAGAGAGGTCCGTGTTCCCGCGCCAGGCGAGCATCCGGAGTGCCATGGCAGCGCTCTGAGCGAGGGCGTCCGCGCGGGCGCGGTTCTCGTCGAGACGAGCCTCGAAGACATCGGAGAGGGCGTCGATCCCGTCGGCACCGGCGAAGCTGCCCTGGATCCGATCGCCGTAAGCGTCAGCCAGGTCCTCGTCCGCGGTGAGCAGGTAGGTCGGGGTGCCCTCGAACGCAGGGTTCTGACGCACTCGGGAGATGACCGCGTCCGTGGTGAGATCCGGAAGGTCGTCCCCCACCAGGATCGTGTCGATGCCGCCGAGCTGGCCGATCATGACCAGCCCTTGGGCGCCGCTTCCTGCGTGCTGGGCGAGGACGCCCTGTCCGTCGAGCGCGGTGATCATGTCAGCGGCACGCTGGGCGTCCCCGTCGATGATCACGGCCAGCTTGACGACACGGCGACCCGCAGCGGTTCCGAGCTCGGCGACCACATCGCTGGAGACAGCGGTGTTGGTGCGGGCTCCGATCATGCCGAGGGCCACGGCGGCCTCACCGGCCATCGATGCGCCGCCGCCGATCAGGGCTGCGTTGAGGCCGCTCGTCGGGGCCGAGGCGATTTGCCCGAGGACCGAGGCGAGGCGGCCGCCCGTGGCGGAGTCGCCTGAAGCCACGGACATGTTCAGCGCACGGTCGAGGGCGTCGGTGCCCGCGCTCATCACGGCCAGCATCCCTTCGTTCGCGGCCTCAAGGTGGGCGCCGACGTCTTCGCCAGCAGCGTCGAGGGCGGCCAGCTTCGACTGGATGTCCACCGACTCACGTGCGATGCCGGCGACGGCGTCCTGGGAGTCGGGGGCGAGCCCCAGCGCGTGGTAGAACGCACCCTTGGCCAGCACATTGTTGTAGATGGCACGCGGGCTCTCGTTGGCCACCAGGGCGCGGTCGCTCCAGGTCCAGATGACGTCGCTGTAGTCGAGGTCACGGAGGACCGAAGCGCGCCGGTGGTGGTAGTCCTCACCGAGTTGGAGGAAGAGGGCCGTCGGATCTCCGGCGGCGCCGCAGCGCTCAGCGCCGAGGGCGGCGACGGCTCGAATGGTCTCGGAAGCGTCGGCGGTGGCGTGCATCAGCAGCGCCGCACCAGCGCGGGGGTCGGCAATGTTGCCGAGCGCCATGACGACGTTGCGACGCTGGAAGTCATCCTCTGAGGCCAGAGCGGCCAGCAGCGGCTGAACCGCGGCCGGACCCATGGTCTGAACCGCCAGCATGGCGTCAGTGACCCGCTCGGGATCGCTGTCGTCACCGAGCACGTTCACGAACATCGGCACCGCGTATTCACCGTGCTGGGCGCTGATGCGCGACAGCGCCGAGAGGCGGTCAGCGGTGGTCGTCGCTCCGAAGTACTCGCGAACGAGGCTGCGAATCGACGAATCGTCGTTACGAAGCTCGGCACGACCGAGGCTCGCGCGCTCGATGAAGCGCAGTGCGACCTGGGTGTACTCATCGCCCTCAGCCATGAAGTCGGCGAGGGTGTCCGAGTCCGCGGCGAGATAGACCTGGAAGACCTCGGCCGGTTCCGGGTCGGAGGCGAGCATGCGACGCATCGCGTCGAGCGCCTCCTGCTTACGGCCGCGCGACCACAGGTCGATGGCGGCGTCGAAGTCGCTGGAAACGTCCAGGGGGAACGCGGTGGCGCTCGCAACGAGGACGGGGAGGGCGAAGAGGCCCAGGAAGCGCGATCGGCTCATGGCGGAAATGGAAGAACCCGTGGAGGCGGACTGTCGGACCGAAGGCCTCAGGCGGACAGGGCCGCAGGAGGCCGAATCACTCGCCCCAGGAAGCCCTCGATTGAGGGCCGCTCAGAGCAGGGAATCCGGTCGGGGAGAATGGCGGAGGTGAAGTCCGTATTCGGAGAAGCGATCCGAGAGACCTGACGATCCGGGCGAGCCCGGGCCAGGTCACACAACGCGGACCGTTGAGAGGAACTTGGGGGGATGATGCACCCCGCGGCAAGGTCGGATGACCTGTCGGGGGAGCCAGGATGATAGCGGAGCGAGGGGGGTGGTCAAGGAACGCAACGCCCCGCAATCGTCAGCGAGCAGGATCTCTTGCCGCCGGCGCCGCCCTGAAGGGAGGAATTGACCGGAGGATCGGGCGAGATCCCGCCCGAAGTGAAAGGGCTCCGCTGTCCATATGTCCCGTGCCGGCCGGAGGCTACCCGCCAATTCCTGGATGACCGCCCCCTCTCAGAGCCCGCCCGGGGCCCCGCTCGACCATTTCCCGAGCACCCTGCCCCGTCGCGCGCCCGTGACCTCGGGCCGCGAGGAGGATTCGCCCACCGCGAGCCGCGCTCCCAGGACCGCGAACGCCAGGGCCTCTCTGAAATCAGCGGGGACCCCGTGCCGATCCGATGGCCCGAACCCGCTTAGCCTGGATCCGAGGGGCGAGAGTTGGGTCCGGAGCTCCTCCTCGATCCCACGCATGAGGGTCGGATTCCTCGCCCCGCCCCCCGCCACGGCCACCTCGACCCCCGCCTGCTCAGCCCCCGGCTGCCCAGCTCCGGCCTGCCCAGCTCCGGCCTGCTCAGCTCCGGCCTGGAGGGATCTCCAGCGGTCCTCCCCGAGGAGGTCCCCCACCGAGGCCTGGGCGACGAATCGCGTGGCCGTGGCCAGCAAATCTTCCGCCGAAGCCCCGGGCGCGGAGGCCATGAAGGCCGCCACGAAGGCGGGGCCGAAGGTGTCCAGGCCGGTCGATTTTGGCCAGGGACGCGCCAGAAAGGGGTGGTCGCTCAGCGCCTCGAGCGGCCCGGGCAGCACCGCGCCCCGAGCCGCTACGAGCCCGTCCCTGTCCATGGGGCGGTCGAGCACCGCGCGGGCCAGCCCGTCCAGCAGGGCTCCGGCGGGGCCAGCGTCCGACCCCACGGGGGGAGCCCCAGGGCGCAGCAGCGTCCAGTTGGCGATCCCGCCCAGGTTGAGGATGGCGAGGGGGCGGGGCGCCGCTGCGAACAGCACCTCGTCCACCAACACCACCAGCGGCGCGCCCTCTCCGCCCGCAGCGCAGTCACGGGTGCGGAAGTCAGAGGCCACCGCGCACCCCGCCGCCTCGGCGACGAAGTCTCCGTCCCCGAGCTGCAGGGTCACCTTGCCCAGGCCAGGCTCGCCGTCGTGGTGGAAGACGGTCTGCCCGTGGCTCGCGACCAGGGCCAGGGGCGCGTCCGCCCCTGCCACCGTTCGGACCGCGGCGCCAAAGGCGAGGCCGAGGTCCCGGTCAAGCGCCGCGAGGTCCGGGAGGGAGATCGCGGCCCCATCGAGGACACCTCGAACGCGCGACGACAGCTCGGCCGCCATGGGCACCGTCGCCATCTCGGTGGCCTCGACCCCGCGGACCGTCTGCCCTCCATCGTGGTCGCGCAGCGCGATCCGCCCCACCGCGACGTCGATCCCGTCCGCCGAGGTCCCTGACAGGACCCCCGCCACCAGGTCTCTGTCCGCGAGGAACGCTCGATCTCCAGGCGGCCTTGAGTGCATGGCGACATTGAACCGGAATCACGGGGGTACGCGGGCCATGTCCCGGACTTCCCATGGCCACGGCCCGCTCGCGGTCCTTTGCACGACCCTTCGCGTGGACCTTCGCATGAACCTCCGGCGGGCTCAGGCCACGGCACCTCACCGGAACTTCACCGGAACTTCGCCGGCAAGGCCCGCGCCTGACCAGGACGGCCCTCGCGCGGCGGTGACCTGAGGGCGGTCAGCTGTCGAGCCGTCGCCCACCGTCCAAGGGCCCGCCCGCCGGCTCGCTGTGCCGGAGAGGGGACGGACGCAGCCCAGCTCCCTGCGCCTCCCCAGGGCGGAGGCGACGGCGTCGCGGGTCGGCCCCGCAAGTCGGCTCCACGAATCTGCTCCCCGAATCTGCTCCCCGAATCTGCTCCTCGGGTCCGCTCCCCCGGTCGGCTCCCCCGGTCGGCTCCGCGGATCGAGCCCGCGGATCGAACCGATGGATCGGGCACAATAGGGCCATGGGAGATCTCACCAACGCCGCCCTCCCCGGGGCCCGCAAGGCCATCCTTGTCGTCGACGACGATGCGGACATCCGGCAGACCCTGGAGATGACCCTGCAGTACGAGGGTTTCGAGGTCTGGACCGCCAGGTCGGGCACCGAGGCCCTGGCCCGCCTGGAGTCCGAACCTGAGGCGCCGGCTCTCGTGCTGACGGATGTGAAGATGCCGGGCCTCGACGGCCTCGAGCTCCTGGACCGCATCGCCGCCGTCGAGTCCGCGCCGCCGGTGGTCCTCATCAGCGGGCACGGCGACGTGCCGGTTGCCGTGGACGCCATGCAGCGTGGCGCGGTCAACTTCCTCGAGAAGCCGCTCGACGAGCACCGACTCCTCGTCACCGTCCATCGAGCCATCCGGGAACAGGACCTGGTGGTCGAGAACCGGGGCCTCAAGCGGCAGCTCAGGTCGGGCTACGAGCTGATCGGCGAGTCCGACGTCATGCGGCAGATGGGCGAGACCATCGAACGGGTCGCCCAGACCGACGCCTCGGTGCTGATCACCGGGGAGAACGGTGTCGGCAAGGAGCTGGTGGCCCGCAACATTCACCTCAACGGACCCCGAGCCGCCGGCCCGTTCGTCACCGTCAACTGTGCCGCGATCCCCGCCGACCTCGTGGAGTCCGAGCTCTTCGGCCACGTGAAGGGGTCCTTCACCGGCGCTCATGAGGATCGGGTCGGTCACTTCGAGGCCTCCCACGGGGGCGACCTCTTCCTGGACGAGGTGGGCGACATGCCCCTGCCCGCCCAGGCCAAGGTGCTGCGCGCCCTCGAGTCCCACGAGGTCGTCCGCGTCGGAGACAGCACCAGCCGAGCCGTGGACCTGCGGGTGCTCGCTGCCACGAACGCGGACCTCTCGAAGGCCGTGGAGGACCGCGCGTTCCGCATGGACCTCTACTACCGCCTCAACGTGGTCGCCATCGAGGTCCCCCCTCTGCGTGCGCGGCCCGGGGACATCCCGCTCATCGCCCGCCACCTGCTGGAGCGGCAGGCGGAGCGCATCGGCAGGAGCCCTGTCGCGCTCGCCAGCGACGCGGAGGACGCCCTGCAGTCTCACGGTTGGCCGGGCAATGTCCGGCAGTTGAGGAACGTCCTCGAAGCCGCGTCGATCTTCTGCGACGACCAGCGGATCGAAGGGGACGACATCAGCCGCGTGCTCGCGACCGGCCCCGCGCTCGCCCCGACTCGCCCGGGCTCGGCATCGGTCGAGGGGCCCTTCGAGGCGGAGACGTTCGAGCAGTTCAAGAACGAGGCCGAGGCCCTGTTCTTCGAACGACGGCTCGAGCGGAACAGCGGCAACGTGAAGCGGACCGCCGAGGAACTGGGCATGCAGCGCAGCCATCTCTACAAGAAGCTGGACCGCTACGGCCTGCGCTGAAGTCGGCGCGGGCCGCGGCGGTCCAGTTCAGGCGAGGCCACCAGGCGGCTGCAGCGCCGCTGGAACTGCGCTGGAACAGCGGTCAAGGCCGAGCCGGCGAGGCGGACGGTCAGACCCCTCGCGCGAACTCCTGGGCGCGGTGTGCCCTTCATCACGGCCCCGCCTGAGGGGCCCCTCTCCAGGGGATACCAGTCCCCCCGGACGCGCCAGCTCCCGGGGCCGGACCCAACGACCGAGGAGAATCCAGCGGACGAGCCAGTCCCGCAGCCCCAGAGCCCAGAGCGCAGAGCCCCTGAGACCCGGAGCCCCGGAGACCCGGAGACCCATAGCCGTCAGTTGGCCGCCGGGACCCGCAGCACGAGCCCCGGGCGGACCTTGCTCGCGTCGGAGATCAGGTCCCGGTTGAGGTCGAAGATCTCCTTCCACCGGGCACCCGAGCCGAGGGTCCTCTCGGAGACCAGCCAGAGGCTCTCCCCGTCGAGGACCTCGACCTTGAGGAAGGTCGGCGCAGGCCCGAG
>CAJQPT010000081.1 GCA_905480285.1 uncultured bacterium | reverse complement strand
CGGCAGCGACTCTCGTGCCGCGTCCACGAACGCCTCCTCCTCGGGCTCATGGGTGCTTCCGGCGACGATCACGAAGGGAGCGCCGCGCTCCTCAGGGAGGCCCAGCTGCCGGCGGAGGTCCAGCAGTCGGTCGCTGACGGCCCCGTCCACCGCGCCTCGGAGCCCGTCGACCTTGACGTTGCCGGTCACCAGGACCCGCTCAGAGGAGCCGGCGAGCGCGGCGAAGCGGGCCGCATAGGCCTCATCCTGCGCGGCGAAGAGCGAGATGCGGCCGAACTCGGGGAGCGCCCCGAAGAGCTGGTACCTACGGAAGGACTGCTCGGTGATCCGGCCGCTCACCACGGCCACGGGCGCGCCGCGCCGGTTGGCCGCCCGCAGGAAGCATGGCCACGCCTCCAGCTCGACCAGCAGCACAAAGTCCGGGCATACTCGCCGCCAAAAGCGCGCCACGATGGGCGCGAAGTCGAAGGGGTAGCGGACGACCTCGATCTCAGGGAACAGCTGGCGGGCCACCTGCATTCCCGTATCGCTGAAGGCGCTGACCACCACCTCGTAGCGCTCACTGAGAGCGAGGACGAGGGACTGGGAGGCTTTGATCTCCCCCACCGACACTCCGTGCACCAGGACGCGCTTACGGCGAGCCGCGGGCGGCGGGAGACGCACGAGCCCCACCGTGGAGAGCGACAGGGCCTTGCGGGCCAGACGAGGCCGCAGGACGCCCGCGCCCAGGAAGAGCGGGAGCATGATCGTCCAGACGACCCCGATGCAAGCGTCGTACAGCAGCTGGAGCCCCCGCCGGCCGAGGCCAACGCTGGGGCTCGAGGTGATCGGGCCGGGGATCGCCTGGTCGGCTCCGGCCGTCACTTGCCGTGGCACTTCTTGAATTTCTTCCCGCTGCCGCAAGGGCATGGGTCGTTGCGCCCGGCGTCTCTGAACTCGGGGCCGAGGCTGCCGGCCCTCGGTGCGGTGGCCGCGGCTGCGGGTCGCTGCCCCTGGGAGGGCCGGGAGGCTGAGCCCTGGGCCGCGGCCCCTTGCCCTTCGCCGCCCCCGCCGTCACTGCCTTCGTCGCTGGCGCCCTCGCCGGCGGCAGCTCGCTGCTGCTGCTCGAGCGCCTTACGGCGCCGCATGACGTCGAAGGCCGCCGATGCCGCGGGGCCACGCTGCGCCTGCTGCATGGCCTGCTGCTGCCGAAGCTGCTGGGCGCGGCGCTCCTCGAGCTGACGCTTGACCTCGTCAAAGCGCTCGCGCAACTCAGGCGGCAGCTCCTCGAGCAGCGTCGCCTGATTGGCGTCACCCGCCTGCATCACGGCCATCAGCTTCTGCTCGTCGGGGAGCTGCTCGATGACCTTCCGCTGCTGCTCCAACGGCAGCTCGTCGAAGCGGACCTGCCGCTGAGGAGCCTGCTGCGTGGGCGCGATGCCGCGCGGCGCGAGGCCATCTCCACCGGCGGACGCCCCCTCGTCAGCCCCCTCGCCTTCAGGCTGGGAGACCTCGATCCTCATGATCTTGCTCGTCACATCAGACTCGATCGCCGGCAGCAAGTTCTGCGCGAAGAGCTCGGTGGCCTCCTTCTTGTAGGCGATCTTCGGGTCCTGCTGGCCGTAGCCCCGCAGCCCGATGCCAGCCTTCAGCGCGTCCATGGCGTGGAGGTGATCCTTCCACTTCTGGTCGATCGCCGTGAGCACCAAGTACGACTCGATGCGGCGGGTGAGCTCGTCGCCCCACCCCTCGCGGCGCTCCTCATAGCGCCGGTTGATCGGCACCAGCGTCGGCCCCACGTCCGGCTGATCCTTGGCGACAGCCGCCTCTGCAGCGGCGCCCTCCACCTCGACGGCGAAGTTCCGCCCGACCCACTCGGAGAAGCCCTCGGCGTCCTCCTCGTAGGTGAATGCTTGACGGTCGGTGACGTTGCTGATCATCGTCCCGACCCGGTCCTTGAGATCTTCGCCCTCGAGCACCGCCTGCCGCGCGGCGTAGATCTCCGTGCGCTGGTGGTCCATGACCTCGTCGTACTCGAGCAGGCTCTTGCGGATCTCGAAGTTCCGATCCTCGACCTTCTTCTGAGCCTTGGCGACCTGTCGCGCGACCATGCCGGATTCGATGGGCTGGCCCTCGCCCATGCCCATCTTCGCCATCGCATTCACGACCCAGTCGCGATAGAAGATTCGCATGAGCGGGTCCTGCAGCGAGAGGTAGAAGCGGCTCTCGCCCACGTCTCCCTGCCGCCCCGTTCGACCCCGCAGCTGGTTGTCGATCCGCCGGGCCTCGTGGCGCTCCGTGCCGAGGACGTAGAGGCCGCCGAGCTCGAGGATCTCGGCCTCGTCCTTGGCGGACTGCTCCTCGACGCCCTTGCGGATCACGTCGATCTGCTCGAGGTGCGCGAGGTCGCCCGCCTCCACGCCAGCCTCCTCGAGGGCCTGCTCAAGCCGGTACTCGAAGTTCCCGCCGAGCTTGATGTCCGTGCCGCGGCCGGCCATGTTCGTGGACACGGTGATCGACCCCTTGCTGCCCGCCATGGCCACGATGTGCGCCTCGCGCTCGTGGTTCTTCGCGTTGAGCACCTCGTGGGTGACCCCACGCTCCCTGAGCAGGCCGGAGAGGTGCTCGGAGTTCTCGACCGAGGCCGTACCCACGAGCACCGGCTGCCCGGTCTCCTGGACCCGCTCGATCTCCTCACAGATCGCATTCCACTTCTCGGGGAGGGTGCGGTAGACCACGTCCACGTGGTCCTTCCTCGCGATCGGACGGTTGGTGGGAACCGAGATCACGTCGAGGGAATAGATCTTGTGGAACTCGCCCGCCTCGGTGATCGCCGTCCCGGTCATCCCCGCGAGCTTGTCGAACATCCGGAAGTAGTTCTGGAAGGTGATGGTCGCGAGCGTCTGCGTCTCCTGCTTCGGCTCCAGCCCCTCCTTCACCTCGACGGCCTGGTGGAGCCCGTCTGACCATCGTCGCCCGGCCATCTTCCGGCCGGTGAACTCGTCGACGATGATGACCTCGGGACGCATCTGGCCCGTCTGGGGGTCCTGCGCCTCCTCGACGACGTACTCCTTGTCCTTCTCGTAGAGGGAGTGCGCGCGCAGCGCGTTCTCAAGGTAGTGCGGCCAGTCCTCGAAGCCGGGCACGTAGAAGGACTCCACGCCGAGGATCTCCTGGGCTCGGACGATGCCATCCTCCGTGAGCGACGCCTGGCGCTCCTTCTCCTTGACCTCGTAGTGCTCGTCCTCGACGAGCTGTCGCGCGACCGCATCCGCCTCGCCGTAACGCCCGACGTGATCCTCGGCGGGCCCTGAGATGATGAGCGGTGTCCGGGCCTCATCGATGAGGATGGAGTCCACCTCGTCGACGATGGCGAAGTAGAGGTCCTTCTGAACCTGTTGGTCCAGAGTCGTCTTCATGTTGTCGCGCAGGTAGTCGAAGCCCAGCTCGTTGTTCGTGGCGTACACGATGTCCGAGCCGTAGACCGGCTTACGAGCGGAGGGGTCGAGGCTCGACTGGATGGCCCCGACGGTCAGCCCGAGATACTCGTAGATGGGCTTCATCCAGTCGGCGTCACGACGCGCGAGGTAGTCGTTGACCGTCACCAGATAGCAGGGCCGATCCGCCAGGGCGTTGAGGGCCAGCGCCAGGGTCGCCATGAGGGTCTTGCCCTCTCCCGTCCTCATCTCGGCGATCTTGCCCTCATGGAGGACATAGCCACCCACCAGCTGCACGTCGTAGTGACGCATGCCCAGGGTGCGCTGACTGGCGATCCGGGTCAGGGCGAACATGCGAGTCAGGCAGTCATCCAGGGTCGCGTCCCCGCTCCGGACGGTCTCCCTCATCTGCGCGACCTCGGCCTGGATGGCCTCCCGGTCAAGACCCTCGGCCCAGCTCTCCAGCCCGTTGATCTCCTCGATGATCGGCGCCAGACGCCGAACTTCGCGCTCATTCTCGGAGCCGACCAGCCGCTTGGCAAGGCGGCCAAAGCCGTCCCCCACCCTCGAGAATTTGTCGGTGATGTTGTCCCAGCTCATGTCTTGAACCCGTCTGCTGCCGCCTTGCTCCCACCCCATCCTCCTGACGGGGCCTCTCGGACGCGGGAAGCGGCATGCGGGGCGAAGAAGTATCGGTCCACCCCGTTGGAATGCCAAGGGGGATCAGCCCTCGCTGGCGGAAGGTTCTCTCGATCCCCTCCGGGCCCTACCCAGGCCGGGCCCCGCGGTCCCTCCGACCCCCAGCCCCCTGGCTCCCTAGCCCCCTGGCTCCCTAGGCCCCTGGCTCCCTAGGCCCCGGAGCACCCGCCCCTCGCCCATGCGAGCCGCGGTCCCCCTCCTCCTCCAGGGGAGGCTCGGCGGAGGGACCGTGCCCCAAGGACCTCAGCGGCAGCGGTCCTGCGGCGACTCCCCCACTGCGGACAGGGCGCTGGGAACTTCCCAGCGCTCGGTCGCAGGCTCAGGTTCAGTCAGGACCCGCCGCCGGGCGGCACCCGGGGCCGGCCTGCGGGCTGCGCCCGCGGAAGGAGCCCGAGGAAGGAGCCCGAGGAAGGAGCCAGGGCGAGGGGAGCGGCGGATCAGCCGACCCGTCGATCAACCGGGGGACTCGCCGAGGAGGCGCTCGATCATCTCGAACAGGACCTCCCGCGGATAGGGCTTGCGCAGCAGACCGCTCGCTCGCTGGATCGTTGGCAGCTCGATCTCGCTGGCGGTAGCCAGCAGCAGCGGCACCTCGGCGGTACGTGGATCCGCCCGCAGGCGCCGCATCACCTCTTCTCCGTCGAACTCCGGCATGGCGAAGTCGAGGACAACCAGATCGGGGAGGGGGTCGCGCCCCATCCGCTCGAGGGTCTCTCGACCGTCGAAGGCCGTCTCCACGATGTAGCCCCGGGCTCGCAGGAAGGCCGCCTCGCCGCAGCACACATCCTCGTCATCGTCCACGATCAGGAGGCGTGGTCCGGCGGTCCCCTTGGATCCGCCCGACTCGAGACGGGCCATCCCCTCGCAGAGCGCGCGCAGGTCGCTGTGGGTCGGCAGCCCCGCGCGCTCCCAGTGGGCCTCCACCGCCTCCTTCAGCTCTCGGTTGTGGTTACGTAGCTCGTTCCAAGCCGCGTAGTCCGGCATGGACGGGTCGATCCGGATGTCGTCGTGGGTGTCTGCAGAGATGAAGAACTCCCCCGACACGAGAAACTCCTGGATCACGAGCTTCATCCAGGGATAGCGATCGTTCCCGAGTCGCAGGCAGAAACGGCGGCGCCCCTCGCCCTCGCCCGTCCGCACCAGCTCGAAGACCTCCGCCAGCTCCTCCATGGTCGACGCTTGATCGACGGCGGTCGCCAGCTCGGCGGCGCGGCCGGCTGGACCGTTGGGCCAGGCGTGCTCCAGGAAGATCGACGCCGCCTGCTTCACGTGCGCTGGCGTAAGGTCGGAGAGCCTCATCGGCCGTCACCCCCACGCGTCGCCTTCGTGCCGTTGGACCAAGCTCCCATCCTCACCGGAGGATAGGGCCGACGACTCGGGAACGGAAGCCAGGACAGAACCCGGTCACCTGTCGAGGTCTTCATCTGCGTCCCCGGCGAGGCCCTCGGTGGAGCCCCCGGCCGCGACCTGAGGTGCCGCCGGCCGGCCGCCACCGATCCCGCTCAGGAGCAGAAGAACGGCGCCGACCGTGATGCAGGAGTCCGCGACGTTGAACGTCGGGAAGTGCCAATCCCAGCCGTAGAAGTAGACGTCGATGAAGTCGCGCACCGGTCCGAAGGGCCGGCCATCCTGAACGCCTGGCAGGTCGGGGGCCGGCGCGAAGGTGAAGTTGTCGTACAGGTTCCCGAGGGCGCCGGAGAGGATGAGCACCAGCGCGCCGAGGTAGACGCGCTGGCCCACCGGAGTCCTGTAGATGAGGAACGTGAGGAAGATCGACGCCACGCAGCGACCCCCTACCAGCAGCCAGGGCATCGAGCCCCCCTTCCCGAAGGCGGCCCCGTAGTTGAGATTCAGCATGAACCCCAGCCACTCCCCGATGAGCGGGAAGCGGGGGTGCCCTCGCTCGGAGCGCGGGAGCGCGGCCTGGGCCTCGGGATCCTGGAACCAGGTGAAGACCGCGGACTTCGACCAGAGGTCCAGGGCGACCAGCAAGGCCACCACCATGAAGAGGATCAGGTGCCGACGCGCGGGTGCTCTGAGGGCAGCGGGGTCGGCCAGGCTCGAAGATCCAGCGGCAGGACCAGCGCTGCCGGTGGCACCAGAGGCGGATGAGCCAGCCTCGGGGGTAGGCGTGGCGGCTGAAGCGCTCGGGGCGCGGTCGTCTTGCTCGCTGGGGGACATCGGTGGCTCGCTGGGGGACCTCGGCGAAGAGCCTACCCCGATCCCGGCGGCGGCTCCCGGTTCGCCTTGAACTCTTCCCTCCCTCCCCCCACGCTGGCCCCATGACGCAGCGTCTCAACGCCGGAGCCCACGCCGGGGCCAGCGGCTCAGGCGGCGGGCCCGGGGCTGTCCCCCCTCAGCTGGAGGCCGACATCGTGGACTTCCTGGACGCCATGCGCGTGGAGGCGGGCCTGTCCAGGAACACCGTCGCGGCATACCGCTCGGACCTCCGCTCGCTCGGTGCCTGGCTGGGCGGCGCTGGCGTCACCGAGTGGGCTGCGCTGGAAGAGGACGGGATCGTCCGCTGGCTCGGCGATCGGCGCGGCGCG
>CAJQPT010000080.1 GCA_905480285.1 uncultured bacterium | reverse complement strand
CGGGCTCAATCACTTCCGCTTTCTTCTCGGGCTCAAATAAAAGCCGCTCAATCACTTCCGCTTTCTTCTCGGGCTCAATCACTTCCGCTTTCTGCTCGGGCTCAATCACTTCCGCTTTCTGCTCGGGCTCAATCACTTCCGCTTTCTTCTCTTTCTTCTCGGGCTCCTCGGTGATGTCCTCGGCCAAAATCTCATCAACGGCAAATTCGTCGGCAATCGTCTTCTTGGGAGCCGAACCCTTGACATCGGACAACTCAAGACCCTGAGTCTGCGAAGGCCGCCTGGCCTCGGGCGTCAGAGCATCGGCTTCCTGGGACTCCTCGGCCGTCCCGGGGGCCGTCTCAACGGTATCCATCCTGCGTCTCTTCGCGTCGGCGGCCTTCTGATCAGCATCCTTCGAAATCGGAGAATTGGGTGCACATTGCTCGAGCATCTCCTGCGGAGACTCCGGAGTCTCCGCCCCCTTGCGCTTAGCAGTCTCCGTCGGCTGGGGCTTTTCAGCTTTCGCTGCCTCGACCGCCTTGGCCTCGGCCGTAACGATTGCATTAAGTCTGTCGGGAGCCCTCAGGGGAGGTGTTCTGGTAGCAAGCATTTGGGCATCCCGAGAACGTACTTGGGTTCCAATCGTTCCAGCTTGCGGCGGTGCCGCCCCAGACTCAGAGAGGTTTGTAGCTGCCACAGTCCCAGGAAGAAAATGTCTAGGAAAGCCGCCGGATATGGGTCCGGCAAAAGCAAAAGGCTCATCAAATTCGGCCGCATCCTGCAGGGCTTGCATCTTCTCCTGCATGTTTCTTGGAGATGCACTCGCACAAAAAAGATACTTTACAGAAAACTAAGTTCTGACGATCACAACCAAACAGTATTTCAAGATGTTAGCCCCCCAAGGCCCCCACTTTGAGACAAGTCTCGAAATTGAAAAATTGAGACACTTTGAGACAAGGCTTCAAGCTCAAGCCCCAAGCACATCTCCTTGGCCGCTGCTGTCTGCTTCTTCACATCGTCCATCGTGATCTGCAGTACGGTGTCAAGAAGCGAGTTGTTTTTCCCCAGCTGCTTATTGTCAACGGAAGCGGACTTCATCTCCAAGATCGCCCTGTGATCCAAATAGCTCGAAGGCATCAAACATTGGCGGATACCCACCACGTGGCTCATGTTCTGGATGCGCTCGGCCATGATTGTACAGCAAGGATTGAACAGATAGTCCTTTGCTGCTGCGGTACGGCGGTACCAACACTTTTTGTTGCAAACTACACAGGGTCAAGGCCGGTCGGCCCTGTCCCAGTGTAAAAAGCTGCTAGTGCTAAGTGCTAAAGCCTTTACACTTCACTAGCTAGCAAGCAAGTACTAGGCATACGTCATTCTCGGCGAGTGTTCCGAACCAAATCTTGCTTTTCGTGCCTTGTTCCGAGAACTTGTGGATGTCCTGGGAGGTCGCAGTTGAAAGCCACTGCTTGGCCGCAAGACTGGAGATGGGTTTCCCCAAGTCCGAGGCAGGACCCAAGGAACGGACGTACTGGCCGATGTCGGTGAACCTCGTGATCACTATCTGCCGGGTGCCTTGCAACGTGAGGCGAACTGAAGCTAGTTGGTACAAGTCGAAACCCAAGAAGCGACCGTTCTGCGCACACCCGAAGAAGAAAGGCTGGATGGCCTCACACAACGAACACTGTCGCAAACACAGAACGTCGCACCCATGCAGAATGCGGCTCACGGACGTTCCGAACGCAATGTTGCCGAATGCTCTGTCTCTCTGTTTGTCTGTCTGTAAAGTCTGAACTCTGAACAAAGATATGTGTTGAAACAATGTTCGCAAAAATGAAATCGTTCAAAACACACAGTCACACAGTGACACAGACAGTGGTTTACAGTGCACACTGCACACAAGTTCAACAAACAGTGTTCAACTGTGTTCAACACAGTGCTCACACAGAGTCACACAGAGCCACGGCTGCCACGCACACACTGTAACACAAGGCCTCACGACTCACAAAATACTCTGTATGTGCTTGCGTGCTAAGTGAATGTAAGGTGCCACCTTCTGGATGGCAGCAGATGCTTTTCCCGTATGAGGTGCGTAGTCCGTGTGGTCGCGAGGCAACACTTCCTTCGTGGCTTTATCCGAGAACACGCTGAACAACCGGTCTTTGACATCCCACAGGAGG
Source organism: uncultured bacterium (assembly GCA_905480285.1). GTDB lineage: Bacteria > Planctomycetota > UBA1135 > UBA1135 > Saltatorellus. The sequence goes on along the minus strand of CAJQPT010000080.1, from coordinate 5,247 downwards.
TCCGGGTCCTCGATGGGGAACTGTCCGCGAGTGCACTCCCCGGAAGCGATGCTGCGCTTAAGCTTGTTCAAGAAGTCCTCCTGTTCAAGCTACAAACTACAAACATGGTACCCTACAAACATGTAACGGGAAAACTGTCCATTGGACAGTTTTCCCATCACCATTGATCGAGAGGTGCTGCTTGAAAAAGCTTTCACAGTAAGTTTCACGTTCCACATTTCACAATACCATTCGAAATTCGAAACACTTACCGAACTGAAAGTGTTAGATGACAGGAACAAACAAAATACGTGGCTGGAAAACCCTAACAGTTTTGACTTTACAATTCACAGACGGCTAAGCAAACCTGTTGCACGAAAGTGTAAGCAAATCTGAATTACAAATTACAGGTAAATGGGGATTTGCAGGGGGATAGCATGTGCTCCTGCTCCTTCAACATCTGCTTGCCAATCTGATTGGTGGTATCCTTGTCCTTGATCAGCTCCTTGGCCCAGTTCACACCTGTGATGATGAGGGGCTGAGTGGGATTGAATTTGAACTCCGGATGTACGTCTCTCGCATTGCCCGTCAATGATCCTGAGCGAAAGCTTGCAGCACTTGTAGCTGCGCTAAAAGCTTCGAAGGTCACAGTCGGCATCGCCTCCAACCCCATTGGGGCGTGATCGAAGAGGGCCCCCTTTGCAGTTGGTTTCGGCAACTGTCCAGCAGTGCCGGCCTGCTTAGCGGCTGCGGCCTTTGCGGCTGCCGCTCCCGCTTCAGTAACCCGCTTCTCACGTTCGAGCTTCTCCTTCTTCTCTGCCTTCTCAATATCTTTCTTCGCACCCACTCTCGCATTGTAGATGTCCTTCACGGAAGTCTTGCAGCTTAGGATCAACTCCTTGAGCACCTGCAATTTGTCAATGATCTTCTCGTTACATTTACTCAAATCCACAATGTTCATGCATGTGCCAAGTTCCTCGACCATCCCCTGCACATGCGAAAGTAGAACTAAGTCCAGGAATCTCGCACAGGGGCCTGCCGAGGCAAGAGCTAGGTCCTCGGAACGAGTGCTCGCTGTCTCGTCATGGTCACCCGGCGCACGTTGATCCTTGCTATCCTTGCCATAGTTCGCCAAGAAGTCCTTAAGAAGATCTCCGGCATGAATGTTCTTATCCTTGTCCACAACTAAGCTGAGCGCGCACGATCGAGTCTTCAAGATGTTGAGCTCCATTTTGTAATTGCCAGAGTTGGGGTCGTTCTCGAAATCGTGGATGGCGGCATCGCCTTCGCCGAGAGTCCTCACAGCGCTGTCATGGGTATTAGAGATCAGCCTATTGGTCGTTCTGATCACCTTCACTCGCATCATGGCCACATCGACGTTTTTCTTTCCATTCCTATTCAAATGCGGATCAGCAGGATCCATCGGTGGCGGAGGCGGAGCAGAGCCAGAGGCAGCAGGCACACCAGAGGGAGTGTTCGGAGTCGAAGTCGGAGAGCCTGCAGCAGCGGCAGGTGGTGCTGGATTTTCATCGTTCGCTGCATCCGGGCCGTGTTTTGACAGCAGCAAATTCTGAATACTAGTTGACTCCATCATCGAGCACGCTAAGCCCATACTTTCGAACATTTGCTGCTCGCCGCCCTTGCTCATTTTGGAAAATAATTCTCGCATCTGCATGTCCACATTTCCATGTGACTCATGCCCGGATAAGGCCATGGCGATACTCGTCTTCATGTCCTTCTCGTTCGGCTTTTTCTTCCCTTTGCTGACCAGCTCACTCGTGTGCTTCTTCCGCATATCCTGGTAGCTTTCGCCCGCCTTGGCCATCTCAACCCACAGCATTGGGAAGCCTCGAGGGCCATCCGGGTCTGTGGGGTGTTTGGGATCAGATTTCCATGTCTCCCAATTCCTCCTGGACTCTTCCGGTGAAAGGTTTCCTGCTGGCGTCGTGCTGGCCCATTCGTAGTATTCCTTTTCCCACATGAACTTGCCGGGGCTGAACATACGCAGTCCTGTCTCAGATTCGAGTGCCTCTCTGTTCATGAGGATGTCCCAATACCCACGGGCCCTTCTCTCTCCCAAGCAGGGGCACTCCTTCTCGAACTTCTGAGCGAGCTTATTGTAAACCTTCGGCTGCTTGGCGAACAGTTCCTGGGGCGGCAAACTCATAAGTTAATGCATGTGTTTTATGTGTGGAGCCGCAAGTCTCGGAATCAGATCACATGCAACAGTGCGTAAAACTTTGCACCGGTGTAAGTGATCAAGTACAATGTGTAATGGATATATTGTTGCTGCCCTGTGCTGTGCTTAATTTTAGCAAGTCGATCCTCCATCCATTCTTTCTGGCCCTGCTCCTCGGCTTGCGAAAATAGAGTCTTGTTGATGCTGATGCACTTTTTGCATCTGCCCTGGCCTGAACTGAAATCCTCGAACTTGTTTTTCTCGCACCAGCACTGAGTGCAAATTTTGATCATCGTCCTGAGATGAGACCGTTAGGAGAGGAGGGCAAGTCAGAGAAGTGGAAGAAATTAGATGCATGATGCATGCAGCATGCAGATAAGCTGCACAGGCTGCGCATCCAAACATCCAAACTCGTCACACTTCTCAGACCTACCTTCATACATAAGCAACTTGACAAGTGCTCCTTGCACAACATACTGAACATAGAACAATGCCCCACTGGCACTGGCACAGTACACAGAAGACAGAAGCTCATTATCAGCTTATCTATTAGAAGAACACAGATTGGGAAACTAGGAGAATGCATGTTGCTACACTGAGGCCGTGGCTTGTCCTGGACCGTGGCTAAAATTGCATCGCAGCCGCCTTCGCCTTCACCCCGTTTTCCGCAACTGCCAATTGGTCTGCCTCGTCCGCGACCCTTCGGGCCTCTTCGAGCGGCTGGTGCTGGTTCTGCTGGCGGAGGTGGGCACCCGTCTGTAGGAGGCTGCTCGTTGGCCACCGACTCGGGAAACGCGTCGTGCTCAAAGGCATCGTCGACGTCGAACATTACCAATCCACTTCCGTTCTCCGTTGACATCCGCGATTGGGCCTCAATGTGCAAGGCATGGTGGAAGCTTGTGACAGGCCATGCAACAAACACACACTCAGTGCTCACTGCGACACACACATGAGAACACCGAAGCAAAACGCGAACGCGACAACAAGCAAGAAGCATCGAGCTCTCGCCGCTATGTTCGATCACAAATCACAAATACTAAGTTCAGGTCTAGCTGGGAAACAGCACACGGACTCGCTCGGTAGAAACAAAGTACGGACGGTTATCCGATGGTAGGCTAGCGCAGCTGCCTAAGACTTGAAGCTTGCCAGCCTCTAGAGACTTTGCTTCAAACATTAAGTTCCGTTGAACAGAGGCTGCTGGCATGAACAAAGCGGCCATCCTTGTCTGATGTATAGATCCAAATCATTGAGAGACGAAATACTGTTAGAAGCTTCAGGCAAGTGATCCTTAGTGAGCCTAGAAGTGAACTCCCTCGCTTCTGCTTGTGGACCGACCCTGCCGAGCTCTCGCTTGACATGCCGCCCAAATTTCAACCCGTTCAAATTCCCTTCTTCAACTCATCACTAGGACATAGGGCATGGACCATTCAGCATAACATGACCGGAGCCCTACTTTGTACTTACCAGTTACCAGTGTGCTTTCCCAACTGTCATCCGACAACACTCCCGAGTCCCAAGTCCCGTCCATCTTGACTCCGACACCCCAACCACGGTCTCCATCAAATCCATTCTCCACACCGTCTCCAACCCATGCTGTCTCAGGACGTGTGACGGACAAACGGCCCAAACAAGACAGCACGACAGGACAGGTCAGGGCAGGACTCACAAGACGGAATAGGACAGGACAGGACCGGACTGAGACAGACAGGAGACAACGATACGGACCGGACAGAGCCAAGCAAAGCGATGCAAAAAGACCAGACCAGACAGACCAGTCAGACAGAAGCAGAGGCAAATCTGGATTGTGCAGCATCTGTTGTTTCGTTTTCCGATCGCCATCATCATGATCCGATCCGACCCGGCAACCCACCTGTGAGATGCTAGCATGCATCTGTACATTCCGTATTCCGTGTGCACGGTAGCGTGCATCGACCAGGTCTCGCTGACTCTCGCCAGCGTCAACCAATCGAAATTTCTTGACTCCTTCATCACGACGATGGTGGTGGCGTGATGTCGTCGTCCTTCATCGAGGCGAGGGTGGTGGCGTTATGTCGTCGTAGCAGATCGTCTGCGCCGGGACCTCCACTAGATCGATGTCGTAGCCTGCGGTGATGCAGTGCCACTCGTACCTGTTCACCTGGATGAAGTCGATGCACTTGTGCTTCCACTCTGCATCCAACCCAATGAACCTGAAGTCCCTGAGCTCGAGGTAACGTGTTATCACCTGCTTGTCCAAGTCCATCGACCACACTTTCTCCCTCCTTATTCTGCTTCGCTCTGCATGCCACCCCGAGTGCGACCTGCCTTCTGTAATCGCGCTGAGCGGCCTATCTGCGAAGAACCGCGAGCCGAGGAAGTAGCTTCTCGAAAAGGCCATTTCCTCGTCGTAGGGGTCCTGAGGTACAGCGAGATAAACAGACAAACAGACAGACGGCCAACAGTGGCACTCCAGATGGTGCAGTGAACATCGCTGACATCAAAAAGAAAGGAGGGCTGGAGAGACCCATAGTTCGAAGTTCCCAAGCTTCATTTCTCGATAGTTCGAAGTTCCCAAGCTTCATTTCTCGATAGTTGGGGGGGGGCTATCCAGGGTCATCTCGATCGCACGTGCTGCCTAGACAGGTTCATTCAATTTCCATAGCAGTCTGTCCGACAGACTGCATGTGTACAGTTTTGAAGTTTTTGCTACCACAATTGTGGTAGCAAAAAAACTTTAAAACTTTACACATGCATATGTAAGGTGTTGCACAGACAGGCCCGTTCCTCCACGTAGAGATAAGCACATGGTGCATCCCGAGGCAACTTATTGTCGCGCCATGCCAAACACCTGACCGCATAGTGACGGCCAATTCTCGCCAACGGTGGTGATCCAATAGGAATCGAATAGAGTGCATCAATCGGGAGGGGCAAGTTCGACATGATAAGACTGATGAAGTGCTGAATTGAACGGATAACAAAAAGCTCGAAACTCGTCCGAGAACCTGGGCCAAATGATGAACACGAATGACCAACTAACCAACCTGCCCTGGCCTGTCTGTCGGGTCCCATCCGCCCAAAAAAGAAAACGTGGGGCCGAACAAGCCAGCCAG
>CAJQPT010000079.1 GCA_905480285.1 uncultured bacterium | reverse complement strand
CGGCGCGCTCATCGTGGGCGGCCTCGCCTACAGCTTCACGCCCTTTGGGATGCCAGGGCTCATCGTGGGCGCCGTCACCGGCCTACCCGTTGGCTGGATCTTTGGTCGCCACATTGGCCCCGTCGACGTGTTGGCTGGGTGACCGGACCTGCGCATCAGCTCGTCAAGGGATAGGGCCGGCCCCGACGGCTCAGCGGGCACCTGCGGCCGACCTGGCGCCTACTCGAAGGGGAGAGCGTCCGCCAGCGAGCGGCCCGCCTCGTCCTTCGGCGAGAGCTTGGGCGGCCCGCCGCGGTCCAGAGGCCACTCGATCCCCACCGCCGGGTCATTCCACTTCAGCGCGTGCTCGTGCTCGGGCGCGTAGAAGTCCGTGCACTTGTAGCTGAACTCCGCCGCCTCGGTGGTGACGTAGAAGCCGTGGGCGAATCCCGGCGGCACCCAGAGCGCGTGCTTGTTCTCCGCCGAGAGGAACTCACCGACCCACTTGCCGAAGGTCGGGGACCCCTTGCGCATGTCCACGGCCACGTCGAAGACCTCGCCCTCGCTGACCCGGACCAGCTTCCCCTGAGGATTGGGGTTCTGGTAGTGGAGCCCACGCAGGATCCCCTGGCTGGATCGTGAGGTGTTGTCCTGGACGAACTTGACCGGGGCGCACTCCTGCTCGAACTCGTCGGCGCGGAAGGTCTCCATGAAGAAGCCGCGCTCATCGCCGAAGACCTTCGGGATGCAGAGAACGACGTCGGGGATCGCTGTGGGTCGGTACTCCATGTTGGCCAAGCCTATCTCGGTGGCGCGCCAGAGGCCGTCGCACTTGGTGGCAGATTCAGCGCCGAGGCATCCTGGGCCTGTACCAGATGGGGCTCGACGACCCGCCCCGGCTGGGGTCCACCTGCACCGATCGCCCTGGCCGCAGATTTGCCCTGGACCCGGAGGGGATGCCGACTGCACGCGATACGTGGGGTGGTCAGGCCGTTAGACTCCTCCCCATGACCACCACCCCCAGGCGCATTGGAGTCCTCACCGGCGGCGGAGATTGTCCCGGACTGAACGCCGTCCTGCGCTCCGTGACCAAGCACGCCATCCAATCCGGCCTGGACGTCCACGGCATCGAGGACGGGTTCCTCGGCCTGATCGAGAACCGCGTCCGTGACCTGCGCTACGACGACGTCTCGGGCATCTTGAAGCTCGGGGGCACGATCCTGGGCACCTCGAACAAGGCCAACCCCGCGCGCTTCGCGACGGGCCAGGCCGAGGATGGGACGGTCACCTGGGAGGACGTCACAGCAGACTGCTTCACCACGATCGAGGAGCACCGCCTCGAGGCGCTGGTCGTGATTGGCGGGGACGGCACCATGGCATGCGCGCAGCCCTTTGCCGCGGCGGGCATCCCGGTCATCGGCGTCCCCAAGACCATTGACAACGACGTCCACGGCACCGAGCTTACCTTCGGCTTCCAGTCCGCGGTCGAGGTCGCCACCGAGGCCCTCGATCGAGTGCACACGACGGCGGAGAGCCACGGCCGCGCGCTCGTCGTGGAGGTCATGGGGCGCAACGCGGGCTGGATCGCGCTGCACGCGGGGATCGCAGGAGGCGCCGATGTCGTCCTCATCCCGGAGATCCCGTTCCGCCTCGAGCACATCCTCGAACAGATCGACTGGCGAACCTCCATCGGGCGTCGCTCGACGGTGATCTGTGTCGCCGAGGGCGCCTGCATGGAGGGCGGCGAGCAGGTGATCCACACTTTGGATCCGACCTCGCCCGATCCCGTCAAGCTCGGCGGCATCGGGGAGCAGATCGCCCACGAGATTGACCGTCGGTCCGAGGTGGAAGCTCGCGCCGTGACGCTCGGGCATGTCCAGCGTGGCGGCTCCCCCGTCGCGGACGATCGCGTGCTCGGCACCCTCTTCGGCGCCCACGCCACCCGCCTGCTGCTTGAGGGCGCCGCCAACCGGATGGTGGCGTGGCGCGGCGGGGCTGTGGGAGATGTGGACATCACGGTTCCCGGGCAGGGGCAGCGCACGGTCCCCATTGACGACCCGCACGTGCTCGCGGCGCGCTCCTGCTATACGACCTTCGGCGACGAGGTCCCCCGCAAGCTCCGCGAGGACGCCCGCGGGCGCGGGCCCCGGGGACTGCTGCGCTGAGCGCCCTCCAGACCCGCTGCGCGAAGCGAGTGGATGACGCTCCCGGGGGGCGCCTACCGTGACCGTCGTGGGACGCCTCGCGCCCTCGCCGACGGGTCGCCTCCACCTCGGGCATGCGCGCTCCTTCCTCCTGGCCTGGTGGTCCGCAAGGAGCCAGGGTGGAGGTGTGGTTCTTCGAGTGGATGACCTGGATGACCAGCGGGTGTTGCCAGGGAGCGCCGAGGGAATCCTCGAGGACCTGGAATGGCTCGGGCTCGATTGGGACGGTGAGCCCCTCTTCCAGTCCTCCAGGGCGGCCGCCTACCGGGCGGCCCTGGAGACGCTGGAGGACGCCGGGGCGATCTATCCCTGCGTGTGTACGAGGAAGGAGATCGCCAGCGCAGGGAGTGCACCACAGGGCCCTGACGGCGAGACTCGATATCCGGCGACCTGCCGGCTGGACCCCAGCCGAGCCGCAACGGCGGCTCCTGGGACCTTTGCCCTCCGCTTCCGGGCCAGTGACGACGCCGTCCGCTGGACCGACGGGGCCCTCGGACCGCAGCAGGTCAACGTGGCGACCACCGCGGGCGACTTCGTGGTGGCCCGGAAGGATGGTGTGGCTTCCTATCAGCTGGCGACGGTGGTCGACGATGCCTTCCAGGGGGTCACGGAGGTGCTCCGGGGCGACGATCTGGTCCCCAGCGCCGCCCGACAGATCCTCCTGGCGAGGGCGCTCGATCTGCCCGTGCCGCGGCAGTCCCACGTTCCGCTAGTCCTGGATGCCCAGGGCGAGCGCCTCGCAAAGCGGGATGGAGCCGTCACCCTCCGGGAGCTGCGAAACCAAGGGATGCCTCCGGAGCGGATCTGCCGCTGGGCGGCCCGTAGTGCGGGTTTCACCGAAACCGAGCATGACCGGCCCGCGAAGTTCTGGTTGAGAGAGCCCATGATGGGGAGCCAGGAGGCGGGGCCGATTCGCCTCCCCGATCCGCTGCTGGAACACCTTTGAGGTACTCAGACCATGATCCAACCGACATCACCACTCGCCCAACTCGCCGTCGCCCTGGGCTTGATGCTTTCACTGGCTGGCTCATCAGGCTGTAGCGCCGGAGACGCCCCCACGACCACAGAGGGCGCCGCCACCTCGGTCGTGGCCCCCGGCGAGCCTGGCTCGAAGGCCGGCGAGATGAGCGCCGGTGGTTGGGACGCGACCCTCGCCCCCGTTGACCCGCGCGCCGAGCAGGGCGCCGCTGCATCGGAATCCACTCCCGGCCAGGCCACCTCAGACCCCTCGACCTCCAGCCCCCAGAACACAATGAGCGACGATCAGACGGAAGCGGCACCCACAGAGGAGGTGGCCACCCTTGGAGCGGGCTGCTTCTGGTGCATCGAGGCGGTCCTTGAGCAGGTCGAGGGCGTCAAGTCGGTGGAGTCGGGGTATACCGGCGGCGAGACCGACAACCCCACCTACAAGGACATCTGCACCGGACGAACCGGTCACGCGGAGGTCGTGAGGGTCACCTTCGACCCGTCAGTCCTGACCTATGCCGAGCTGCTGGACTGGTTCTGGCGCCTGCATGACCCGACGACCCTCAACCGCCAAGGCAACGACCGGGGCACCCAGTATCGGTCCGCGATCTTCGTCCACTCCGACGAGCAGCGGAAGATCGCAGAGACCTCCAAGCGGGACGTTCAGCCCACCTTCGACGACCCCATCGTGACCGAGGTCACGGGAGCCGCCGTCTTCTACCCCGCAGAGCAGTACCACCAGGGCTACTACTTCGACAACACCTCCCAGGGGTACTGCCAGATGGTCATCGCTCCCAAATTGAAGAAGCTGGGCCTGAAGTACTGATCCGTAGCGGGAGGGCCGGGCCATCCGAGGACAGGTCGGGGTCCCGCCGACGGGTGGACCTCAAGTCGGTGCCCCCTTGGAGAAGCCCGCCGGTCTCATTCGTGGGGCATCGTGCTGAGCGCGATTTCAGGTCCACGGACCCGTCGCAGTTGCTTGACAAGCCTCCCCAGGGGGCTATTCTTCGGCCTCATTCCCCGATAGCTCAGTTGGTAGAGCAAGCGGCTGTTAACCGCTGTGTCGCAGGTTCGAATCCTGCTCGGGGAGCCACTCCACCACCCGCCGCGAGTTGACTTCGGTCCTCCAAGGGTCGGCTGTCGAGGGGGCTCGCGTCCAATCGGCGATCTCCGGGTAGATCTGCCGCTCCACGGGTCCAGGTGCCCCCCAGGCCGATCTCTTCATGGGCGACCAGGTGCCCGTCATCGGGGGGTGGTTCCGCCGGGCCCTGGGCCAGCAACGGGCTCTACGAGACCTGCAGGCCGCTTGCTCGGCTCAGCACCTGAACCGTGTGCTAGGGTCGAGCGGCCCTGCCTTGCGCCGCGCAGGGGCCCAGGCCGCAGCTGTGCCCCCCCTCTCTCCGAGACGGCCCTTCGACTGGCCACCTTCTTCCCATCCACGACGCGACCTAGCCATGTACCTCTCGCTTCGCTGTAACGCCACCCGCGTCTTCACCCGCGTCCTCACCGGCGCCATCGCGCCCTTGGCGCTCTCAGTCGCGGCCTCGGCTCAGCTCACGGTTGACTCGGTTCAACCGGCCATGAATGCCAGCAACGTGCTACCCAACGCGCAGATTGTGGTGACCTTCGATCGAGCCATCAGCTTGGCGGCGCTGCCACCTGCGAGCGGTCACCTCAGGGTCTTCGGAAAGTCCACTGGCCCCGCTGCGGGAACGTGGACTCTGGACCCCGGCGGCTTCGCTGCCCGCTTCACGCCGACCGAGCCGTTCGCAGCGGGCGAGGTCGTGCAGCTGGGCGTCTCCCATGACGTCGTCGCCCTGGATGGCAGCGCACTGCGCAGCGCAGGTTTCCACAGCGAATTCCGCGTCCGCACCCGTCCGACCACGATGACGTTCAGCCAGGGTGACACGCTCAACGTCCGCTCCCCTAACGGCAACGGGGTCCGGGTCTACGGGGGCCAGGCCTCCGATCTGAATGACGACGGAGCGGTGGACCTCGCCATCATCAACCAGGACTCCAGCGACGTCCGCGTCTTTCTCAACCGCGCCGACGGCACCGCGAGCTTTGACCCGTTCCTCACGCCGCCGACGGGCACCGGGAACACACCGAGCCCGAACGAGTCATGTGACATGAACGGCGATGGACTCATGGACATCGTGACGGGGGACAAGATCGGAGACACCATCTCCGTGCTCCTCGGAAGAGGCGACGGGACCTTCGACCCCAGCGCGCAGTACTACATGGGCGACCTTCCACGTGGCCTCGCCGTCTTCGATATGGACGGCGATGGCGACAGCGACGTGATCTCGGCCAACGCTAACTCCAGTCATCTCTCCATACGCCTGAACAATGGCGACGGAACCCTCGGCGCACGTACCTCCTTCAATGGCGGCGGCAGCTCCGAATGGGGCCTCGCGTCCGGCGACATGAACAACGATGGCATCATCGACTTCGTCGTTGGCGCCCAGGGCTCCCGGCGCCTCATCGTCTGGCTGGGTAACGGCGACGGCACCTTCACCCAGAGCGGCGTCCTCAACGGCGCCGGGCGTATCTGGATGGTGGTCCTGGGAGACATCAACGGCGACGGCAACCTCGACGTTGCGACCAGTAACGGCGTCGACGCCACGGGCACGATCGCGCTCGGCGACGGCAGCGGCGGCCTCTCCCTGCAGCAGGTGCAGTCCACTGGCGGTCTTGTGGTCGCGACCGACCTCGGGGACCTCGACGGCGACGGTGACCTCGACTGGATCATGTCCACCTTCAGCGGGGGAGCATGGACGATGCACATGAACAATGGCGCCGGCAACTTCACGACCGAGACGACCTTCATCGCCAGCCAGAACCCCGCGTGTGCCCTGCTCTTCGACTTCGATGGCGACCAGGACCTCGACATCGCCCTGCTCGACGAAATCGCCGATGAGGTGCTCCTGTGGGAGAACACCTGCCTCGCCACGAGCTTCTGTCAGGCGACCCCCAACTCCACCGGGCTCCCCGCCGTCACGTCCTTCACAGGCAGCTGCTCCATCGCAGCGAACGACCTCAGCCTGCATGTGGGTCCGCTGCCCGACGGCTTCGGGTTCTTCTTCTACGGCCAGTCAACCCAGCCCGGGATGCCGGTGGGCAATGGCGTTCTATGCCTTGGCTCGCAGCTCTTCCGCAGCCCCCCGGCCCTGGCCAGCGGCAGCCTCCTCTCAGCGCCCTTCGACCTGGCGACGCCGCCGGTTCCCGCTGCGACCATTCTCAGCGGCAGCACCTGGCACTTCCAGCTCGTGTTTCGCGACGCCCCCGCGGGCGGCGCCGGCTTCAACTTCTC
>CAJQPT010000078.1 GCA_905480285.1 uncultured bacterium | reverse complement strand
AACCATCACGTCCGACGACGGGTCCTGGACTGGCGCAAGCGCGGCATGCTCACACCCGAGAGCGCCGCCGCGGTCAAGACCTCCATGGCCTCCGACGAGGCGGCCGAGTACGTGGCGGACTTCGGAGTGCATCTCGCGATCAAGCCCGTGGTAAAGATCCTCACGTGGGGCGCCCTGCCGCTACTCGCCTTGAGTGGGGCGGCGGACCACTGGATGCTCGTTGGGCTGCTGGCGTTCAGCGGCGCCCTCGGCAGGACGGCTTACACCGCAGGGCGGGTCCTCCAGGCTGCCCTGCGCGGACGCCGGGCCCCCTGGCTCGCCCTCGGCGTCGGAGCGCTGCCGGTGGTGGGCAACGCCGCCTTCCCCATCCAACTGCTCGCCGCCACGCGGGACCGCGATGCGCGGGTCGCTCGCTTCCTCGTCCACGACATTTTCTCCGGGATCGGGCGTCGACTTCCGATCTGGGGTGGCGCGGACACGCTGCTGGAGCACGGCTTCAACCGGGTGGCGCTCATGCTCTGCGCGGGAGGCTTCACGGCGAAGGTCACCCCGCTCCAGGCCGCGTCCATTGGCGCCCCCATGGAATCGAGGCGGCCTGAGGGCTGCGAGGCCAAGGGGGCGCTGGAGCGCGCGCCCTCGCTCATGCCCGCCGAGGTGACGCCTGAGCGCCTCAAGGCCCGCGAGCAGACGCCCCGAGCCTGACCTCGGGGTCGCCGGCGACGAAGGGTCACCGGGCCCCCCCCTCGCGGACCGGATCGAGGGCGCTTCAGGGGTTGGCCGGCCCGTGGATTGCTCGGCCAGTGAGTCCGCTCGTTCTGCTACCCCTCCTCTTCCCCCGGAGGGCCTCGGTGGGTAGCGTGCCACGATGCTCGAAGGGAAGACAGTCCTCGTGACCGGTGGTACTGGGTCGTTTGGTCACGCATTCGTGCCCATGACCCTGGAGCGCTACAAGCCGAAGAAGCTCATCATCTACTCGCGGGATGAGATGAAGCAGTGGGACATGGCGAAGCGCTTCGAGGGCAACAGCGCCCTGCGCTTCTTCATCGGCGATGTGCGCGACCGCGAGCGCCTCTACCGGGCGCTGGACGGCGTGGACTACGTGGTCCACGCCGCCGCGACCAAGATCGTCCCCACGGCCGAGTACAACCCCTTCGAGTGCGTCAAGACCAATATCAACGGCGCCATGAACCTGATCGACGCGTGCATCGACAGCGGCGTCAAGCGGGTGGTCGCGCTCTCCACGGACAAGGCGAGCAGCCCCGTGAACCTCTACGGAGCGACCAAGCTCGCCTCGGACAAGCTCTTCATCGCCGGCAACTCGTACTCCGGGGAGCACGAGACGCGCTTCGCCGTGGTGCGCTACGGCAACGTCATGGGGTCGCGAGGCTCGGTGATCCCCTTCTTCATGTCGATCAAGGATCAGGGCAAGCTCCCGATCACGGACCCGCGCATGACGCGCTTCATGATCTCCCTCCAGGAGGGCGTTGAGCTGGTCTACACGGCGCTCGAGGACATGGTGGGAGGGGAGATCTACGTGAAGAAGATCCCGTCCATGCGGATGGAGGACCTCGCCACCGCGGTCGCGCCGGAGGCCGAGCAGCACATCATCGGGATCCGACCTGGAGAGAAGCTGCACGAGCAGATGATCAGCGCCGAGGATTCCCTCTCCACGTACGAGTACGAGGACTACTACAAGATCCTCCCGGCCATCCACAACTGGTCCACCGATGCGGGTCGCATCAAGGACGGTCAGAGGGTGCCCGAGGGCTTCACCTACTCGAGCGAGACGAACGAGGACTGGATGTCCAGCGACGCACTCCGCGCCTGGATCGATGCGAACCGCGAGAAGATCGGCGCGATCTGAGGAGGCGACAACGTGGTGTGGAGCCCCAATGGTCACCGAGCGGCGGATGAGATGATCGCTCCCCTGAGTGGATCGAGCCTGGAATGAGGCTGGCCGTCATTCCAGCCCGCGGTGGCAGCAAGCGCATCCCGCGCAAGAACGTGCGGGACTTCTGCGGTAAGCCGATCATCGCGTGGTCGATCGAGGCGGCGACCGCGGCTGCGTGCTTCGATCGCGTGGTCGTTTCCACGGATGACACCGAGGTGGCCTCGATCGCGAGGGCCTGGGGGGCGGAGGTTCCCTTCGTTCGGCCTGCCGAACTCTCCGATGACCACACGGGGACCGGCCCGGTGATGGCCCACGCGGCGTCCGCGTGCCAGCTCGATGATGGAGATCTGCTCTGTGCCATCTATGCGACCGCTCCGTTCCTCTCCGCTGAGGACTTGCTGGGTGGTCTCAGAGCGATGGAGGACTCCGATGCGGACTACGCCCTGTCGGTGACGACGTTCCCGTTCCCGATTCAAAGGGCGGTTCGGACGACCAAGGCGGGGCGCCTCGAGATGCTGGACCCGTCCCAGGCCGAGGTTCGGTCCCAGGACCTCGAGGAGGCCTGGCACGACGCGGGGCAGTTCTACTGGGGCCGACCGAGGGCCTGGACCGAGGGCGCTCCCATCTTCTCCAGCGGCTCGCTCCCCGTCCCGATCCCTCGTCATCGGGTCCAGGACATTGACACGCCAGAGGACTGGCAGCGCGCTGAGCTCATGTTCCAGGCCCTTCACGGGCGGAAGGGCGGCGCCTGAATGTCACCTCGCACTGGAGCCGCCCGGGGCGAGCGCCCGCGCGGGGCGCTGCGCCCGTTGGAGGAGCAGGACCTGGAACTGGTCCTGTCGTGGCGGAATCATCCTGATGTCCGCCGTTGGATGTACACGAGCCACGAGATCGGCCTTGAGGAACACCGTCGCTGGTTCAAGGGCGCCGCTGTGGACGCCTCACGCTTCCTGCTCGTCTACGAGCTCCAGGGCATTCCCTCGGGATACGTGAACCTGACCATGGAGGAAGAGCGACCGGGCTCGGCCACCTGGGGCTTTTACCTCGCCCCTGACGCGCCCCTGGGGTCCGGACGAGGGCTTGGGCAGGCTGCGCTGGAATTCGCCTTCGAGTCGGTCGGTGTCGAGGTGTTGCGGGGGGAAGCTCTCGCGTCCAATCTGAACTCAATTGCCTTCCATCGACGGCTCGGCTTCTCTGACGCCGGCCAGCTGGAGGCCCACCATCGGAGCCCTGATGGGGCCACCCACGACGTCGCCAGCTTCACGCTGGAGCGTGCGGCGTGGGCGTCAGCCAGGGACTCGAGGAGCGAACTCAAATGAGCCAACCCACCTTCGCGATCCAGGGCCGTGCAATTGGGCCAGCCGAGCCGCCGTACGTGATCGCTGAGATGTCGGCGAACCACAACGGGAGCATCGAGACCGCCAAGCGGATCATCGAGGAAGCCAAGCGGCGTGGGGCGGACGCGGTCAAGCTTCAGACTTACCGCCCGGACACGATCACTCTCAACGGCGACTCCGAGGACTTCTGGATCCGTGGCGGGCTCTGGGACGGTAAGAGCCTCTATCAGCTCTATGAAGAGGCGCACATGCCGTGGGAGTGGCACGAGCCGCTCTTTGCCCACGCCCGCGAGGTCGGGATCGCGATCTTCTCGAGCCCCTTTGATGACACCGCGATCGAGCTCCTCGAGAGCCTCGATGCGCCCGCGTACAAGATCGCGTCCTTTGAAGCGGTGGACACCCCGCTCATCCGGCGCGCCGCTGCCACCGGGAAGCCGTTGATCATCTCGACGGGGATGGCAGACGAGCAAGAGATCGCTGAAGCGGTGGAGGCTGCCAGGAGCGCGGGGTGTGAGCACCTGGCGCTGCTGCACTGCGTCAGCGGCTATCCGGCGCCGGCCGCGGATTACAACCTCCGCACCTTGGCGGACATCCGGGACCGCTTTGGTGCCGTGGTGGGGCTCTCTGACCACACGCTCGACAATACGACAGCGGTCACCGCGGTGGCTCTTGGTGCCTGCGTGGTGGAGAAGCACTTCACCCTGGATCGTTCCGCCGGCGGGCCAGACGACTCTTTCTCCCTGGAGCCGGAGGG
>CAJQPT010000077.1 GCA_905480285.1 uncultured bacterium | reverse complement strand
CGATTTAAATTCCAAAAAGGTCCCGTCTTTACCAACCTTTTACTAGCCGACGAAATCAATCGGACGCCTCCCAAAACACAAGCAGCACTCCTGGAAGCGATGCAGGAAAAACGTGTATCTTCCGGTGGCGAAGACTTTAAGCTAGACGCTCCTTTTTTCGTTTTGGCGACACAAAACCCCATCGAACAAGAAGGTACCTACCCGCTCCCGGAAGCTCAACTCGATCGATTCCTATTTAACATCATGGTGAAATACCCAACTCGCAGCGAAGAACTGGATATCATGCGAAGCGTGACCAGTGACGAGGAACCAGTAACGAATCAAGTCGTCGATGGAGCGAGTATCCTTGAGTTACAGCATGTTGTCCGGCGAATACCCGTCGCAGATCACGTGTTGGAGTACGCGGCAGCCTTAGTCCGCGCAACTCGCCCGGACGAACCGGAAGCTCCGGAATTTGTGAAAAAACTAATGTCATGGGGCGCCGGCCCGCGAGCCTCGCTCAACCTCATTCTTGCAGGAAAAGCGAGAGCAGCTTTACGGGGTCGTTGTCACGTTTCTGTCGACGACATCAAAGCAGTCTGCCTCCCAATCCTGAGACATCGAATCATCCCAAGTTTTGCCGCGCGTTCAGAAGGAATGAACTCTGACTCTTTGATTGAATTGCTGCTGGAAAAAATTCCAAGCGACGAAAAACTACTGTCTCAAACGACAGGCTAAGCAAATGACCGAACATTTGCCGGACAATAACTATCTCGCCCCCGAGTTATTGCAAAAACTGGGGGACCTTGAACTCATCGCCCGCGAGGTGGTCGAAGGACTGCGTGTAGGAACGCACCGTAGCCCGCTCCGCGGTTGCAGTACTGAATTTGCACACCACCGCCAGTACGCGCCTGGCGATCCAATTCGCAGTATCGATTGGCGAGTGTATGGGCGCTCCGATCGCTACTACACCAAACTTTACGAAGCCGAAACAAATTTCGATTGCTACCTTTTAGTCGATGCGAGTTCTTCTATGAATTACGCTTCCGGAAAGGTTAGCAAACTCGAATACGCTAAATTTCTCGCCGCATCACTCGCCCATATCGTACTCAAGCAACGCGATTCGGTCGGACTCTCGATTTTTGATTCTGAGGTTCGTGCTCATCTGCCGCCACGTTCCACGATGAGTATCATCCTGCAGATCGATCAACTACTGCGAAACATCAAGCCTGTTCCCAGAAGTAGCATCGCTAAACAGCTCCACGATATTGCGATTATGATGAAACGCCGCTCTGTCGTGGTGGTCATCTCAGATCTATTGTCGGATGTTGACGATATCCTCGCAGGACTCGACCACCTCCGATTCGATGGACATAGCGTCGTTGTCTTACACACCCTCGACCCTTACGAACTCGAATTCCCTTTTCAAGGCGCCTGGTGTTTTGAAGGTCTTGAGCTCGAGGAACCGGTCACGACTCAGGCGGATCGGATTCGAGAAGAATATCTCGCCAACTTTAATCAGTACATGACAAAGTTGCGTGACGGATGTGCTGGAAGTCAGGTCGATTACATGACCGTCGACACTTCGCGTCCACCGAACGAAGTCTTGAGCGAGTTCTTCTTTCAGCGCGAAGCGATGATTAACGGTGCGTCCCCGGGAGCTCGCCTGTGACCTTTCTTCATCCTCTCATTTTACTAGCCGGTCTTGGAATATCCCTTCCAATTCTAGCGCACCTTCTGAATCGCCATCAGGTTAAACATACACCGTGGGCAGCGATGCAGTTTCTGAATCGCAATGTTCGCGTTCGTTCCCGACAGATTCGTTTGCGAGATTTATTACTTCTTCTCCTCCGCTGCGCCGCGTTGCTGCTCTTAGTGTTGGCACTTGCAAGGCCCGCCTGGCAAGGAAGCATTGCCAGTTGGTTTCCCGGGGAATCGCGTTCGGGAGTGGTGATTGGCCTCGACGCCTCCTTCAGCATGGCACACGGCGATAAAGATCAAACCCGTTTTCGCCGCGCTCTTGATCAAGTCGAAGTCATTACCGAGAACATCCAACAAGGCGATCCGGTTTCACTGATCCTGCTCGGAGGCGAGAACAAGATTCTCACTCGGAACATGGCCTTTGACCGGGATAGATTTAGCGAACTTCTTGAAACTGCCAAAATTGTCCCAGCGGGATTGGATCTCGATCGCGTCCCCAGTCAGCTCAAAGAACTGGCCGAAGACATGGAGGCACCTAATAAAGAGGTCTACTTCATTACTGACGTTCAGGCTCGCGACTGGGAACAATCGTCGACCAAATTCCAGTCCGCTCTTGCCGATTTACGTGAGAGCGCTCAGGTTTTTCTTGTTCCAGTGCCGGGAGTAGAAGCCAATCTAGCAATCACCGAACTCGACCTTGTATCAGGCGTACTGAGGAAAGGTGCCGTGGGCCGTTACCAGGCCACGGTGCAAAACTGTGGAGCTGATCCCGTAACCAATGTGGAGGTTCAGTGTCGAGTCGAAGGCGTTCAGATCGACACCAAAACCATTCCACTCATTGCTGCCGGGGCTTCCGAAACAGTTTCTCTGTTCGTTCCCTTTCACAACTCAGGGGCCACCCGGATCACTGCTGAAATCACCGGAGACCTCCTTACCACCGACAACGTCAGACGTGTGGTTGCCGTTGTGAGAGATCGCGTTTCGGTTCTCTGCGTGGATGGAACCAACGAGACCGCTGGCCGACTCGTCATGGCTGCCCTTCTGGCACGAAGCGACGGCTCAACAGACGAGAACTTTCAAGTCAAATCCATCCCATGGCTCTCACTCCCCTCTGAGCCACTCGAGGAGATAGATGTCGTCATACTCGCTGACGTCCCCGAGATCACTGAAGAACAAGCCAAGCAATTATCTCGGTACGTCCGTCAAGGGAACGGGTTAGTTTGGTTTGCAGGCAAAAATGTAAAAGCGAATATCTGGAACGAACGATCGGCCAGCGGTATTAAGCCGCTGCTACCGGCAAAACTAGGCCTTCCAGTTGACGCCAGCACCGGTAAAGGAGCTGGCCGACCGCTGGACCCTGCCCTGCCCGACCATCCCGTTTGCCTGCCACTTCGCTCTCTCCCGGAAGACTTGTTTAGCGAAACTCGATTTCTTACACGGTTGGACACAGAAACTCCTTCGTCCAGCTTTCCAATCTTG
>CAJQPT010000076.1 GCA_905480285.1 uncultured bacterium | reverse complement strand
GGTCACGTCCCCGGGCTGGAGCGCGTCCACGTCCCAGCTCGGCGCCTTGAGGAGCGGATGCCTGGCGGACTGATCCCGTCCGAAGAACCGGGTCCAGTACGTGATCTGGTTCCGCGCCGGCGTGACGCCGGTCATGAAGCTCGTGCGCGTCGGCGTGCACACGGGCGCGGAGGCGTAGGCGTCCGCGAAGCGCATGCCCTCCCCCACCAGCCGCTCCAGGTTCGGCGTCTGGAAGTGCCGCGCGCCAGCCCCGTCGGCGTCCCCCCAACAAGCCGGCGAGCAGTCTCGCCAGCCGAGGTCGTCCACCATGATGACGACCACATGGGGCGGCGACTCGGCGTCCGGGATCCCAGAGGTGGAGGGGAGGGCGGCGAAGAGGGCGGCGAGCGCGAGGACTTGCATGGGCCCAGGATAGCTGGCGGCCCCGCCATCCTCGCCGCCGATACCATTCCCCCATGGGCCGCCGCCTCACGCTCCTCCTCGCCGTCACGCTCATCGCCGCTGGTGCCGCCTGGTTCGCCTCCAGGGGCTCCACGGGCCCTGACCAGGCCTTTGTCCAGAGGGGCTCCATGCCCGAGGCCACGCCGCAGCCCGCCCCCCTCCCCGCCAGCGACGCCCCCCGAGCCGCGGCTAGAGAGCGCGAACCGCTCCACGTCCCGGCGGCAGCCGTCTCGCCTCCACAGGACGCCCGCGCGCTGCGGGTCGGCGTCCTGCTCGTGACCAGCGACACCCAGCAGCCGCTCAGGGGATATCACGTGCAGGCGCTGCCCGTCGGCACGAGCCCCCTCGTTTCCCCTGGCCGGCGGAGCGAGTGGATCACAGGAGAGGACGGCCGGGTGGCCATCACGGGGCTCGACGGTGACGGTCCCTGGGACATCCATGCCTGGCCCGTGGACTGGGGTGGCGCGGGCTTCGATCCCTGGGCGACCTCTCGGGTGGGGTCAGCCCGCCGGGCCAAGGCCGGCGTCTGGTCCCGCTTCGAAGCCCAGGTGGGGCCGACGGTCATCTACCGCGGCGGCCTCCCCGAAGGCGTGCAGGCCGAGGACCTGATCCTCGAGGCCCAGGCCACGATCTCTCCGGTCTCGAGCATGCTCGGCGGGTCCGGGGGGACGGCGGCCGCGCGGCGCACCCCCGAGGGCTTCGCGCTCGCGCGCATCCGCGCGATCGGCAACACCATGCAGGAGGACGGCTTCCGCGTCCGGGCCGTGACCCGGGACGGGCTCTGGTCCACCTCCCGGATCGAGCCCGGTCGTCTCTCCAACCGGTCAGTCATACACCTCGACGAGCCGCTCCAGCCACGGGGCAAGGTGGCGATCCGGATCGAGTTTGACCCGCCCGGCGGCGAGCATGACGCCGAGGCGGCCGTGCGCTGGGTCCGCTGGAGCCTGCCGCTGGCGGACGCCTCGCCTGCGGGTGCGCCGGCTGCGCCCGTCGCCGACCGGGGCCCCTGGAACGCGGGCTACCACCCCGTCCGTGGCGGCATCTTCGAGCTGCATGACCTCCCCCTCGGACCCGTCGAGTTTCGTGCCCGCGAGGGCGACGGCGATGGGCAGGGCTCCGGCGAGTGGTCCTACAGCCTCGCCGCTCCCGTCCGCGTGGACGCCGTCCACGGCCAGCCAACGCCGCGCACCCTGCGTCTCCGCGGTTCTCGCTGAGCCCCCCGCGCGTTTCAGGTGTGGTCCGCGGAGACATCCGGCCCTCCGCGGCGGGGAGCGGTATCCTCTTGGCCGCACCAGCCGCCCGCCGCGGCCCCGATCTCCACCGCACGGATCTTCCCGCACGGATCCCCCACCCGCACGGCCCCTTGACCCTCCAACTGCAAGCGCTCGAGGCGCGCGCCCGCGACCGGACGCAGCCCTTCCGACACCTGTTCGGGTACGAGCCCCACTTCCTCGAGGTCCAGGAGCGCGCTCTGCACTACGTGGACGAGGGCGCGGTCCGCGAGGGAGGGCCCGGCCCGATCCTGTGCGTCCACGGGAACCCCACCTGGTCGTTCTACTGGCGCGCGATCGTCGACGGCTTCAAGGACGAGACGCGGGTCGTGGTCCCAGACCACCTGGGCATGGGCCTCTCCGACCGCGTCCCCGGCGGGACCCGCCTCGCCGAGCACGTGGACGCGCTGGTCGCGCTCATGGATGAGCTGGACCTGCGCGACGTGACCCTGGTGGTGCACGACTGGGGCGGGGCCATCGGCTTCGGCGCGGCCCTCGCACGCCGCGATCGCGTGAGCCGCTTCGTGGTCACCAACACCGCGGCCTTCCCCTCCTCCCGCATCCCGCGGCGCATCGCCCTGTGCCGGGTGCCCGGGCTCGGGCGACTTGCGGTCCAGGGGGGCAACGCCTTCGCGCGCGCGGCGACCCACATGACCACCGAGCGCCCGCTCACCGCCGAGGTACGCGCCGCGCTCCTCGCGCCCTACGGCAGCTGGAGCGAGCGCGAGCAGACCTGGCGCTTCGTCGCCGACATCCCCATGCGGGAGGACCACCCGTCCTGGGCGCCATTGGCCGGAATCGCGGACGGTCTCGAGGGCCTGCGCGGTTTGCCCATGGAGATCGTCTGGGGCATGCAGGACTGGTGCTTCTCGCCGCTCTTCCTGGCCGGCTGGGAGCAGCGCTTCCCCGACGTCCCCGTCACACGCCTCGACGACGTGGGGCACTACGTCATGGAGGACGCGCCCGAAGAGGTGCTCGAGGCGATCCGCCGCGTCCG
>CAJQPT010000075.1 GCA_905480285.1 uncultured bacterium | reverse complement strand
GTCGGTCTCCTGGATGTCGCCGGTCACGGCAGCAGCGGTTCCAGCCGCGGGCGCCGGAGCGCCGCCGCCGGTGCCGAACCCGCCGAAGATCACGTTCACGATCGAGCGGTTCATGGCCCTGCACATGATGATGCTCAGGATGGCGCCGCTGCTGCCGACGAGCGCGCCGGTGATGATCAGCAGGTCGTTGCCGAGCATGAAGCCCGCCGCCGAGGCGGTCCAGCCGGAGTAGCTGTTGAGCATCGAGACGACCACGGGCATGTCCGCTCCGCCGATGGCGGCCACCAGGTGGGCGCCGAGGGCGAAGGAGATCACCGTCATGACCGCCAGGGGCACCAGGCCATCCGCGCCGTCGAAGGTGGTGAACCAGTAGCCCATCCCCACCGCGGCGAGGGCGGCGACCAGGTTCAGCATGTGCCTGCCAGGGAGCAGCAGCGGCTTGCCGCTGAGGCTGCCCTTGAGCTTGAGATAGGCGATGACCGACCCGGTGAACGTGATCCCGCCGATGAAGACGTCGACGAAGATCTCCGTCTCGAAGACCGCGCCGGACTTGGGCTGCGCCAGGTAGGTCGCGTAGCCAACCAGGACCGCCGCAAGACCCACGAAGCTGTGGAGCAGCGCGACCAGCTCGGGCATCGCCGTCATGGCGACCTTGGCGGCCATGTTGCGCCCAATGAAGGCGCCGACGACGAGGGCGACCGCGATGAACGCGTAGCGGTTGATGCCGTCGGCGGTGACCGTCGCGAAGATCGCGATGGCCATGCCGAGCATGCCGTAGGTGTTCCCCGAGCGCGCGGTCTCCTGGCTGGAGAGGCCGCGCAGGCTGAGGATGAACAGGACCGCCGACGTGAGGTAGGCGAGGGTGATGAGTGCCGTTTCCATGGTGCTGGCGCGCTACTTGTTGAACATCCGCAGCATGCGCCGCGTGACCATGAAGCCGCCGACGATGTTGATCGTGGCGAAGAGGATGGCGACGGCACCGATGATCGCGGCGGTCTGGGGGACCTCGTCGGTGGCGAGCACGAGGCCGCCCACGACGATGATGCCGCTGATGGCGTTCGTGACGCTCATGAGCGGGGTGTGGAGCGCCGCGGTGACGCTCCAGATGACCTGCCAGCCGACGAAGCAGGCCAGGATGAAGACCGTCACGTGCTGCAGGAACTCGCTCTCGGTCTCGCCGACGGCGTCGCTGGCCCCGCTCCCGAAGCGGAGCCAGAGCCAAAGGGCCGTGAGGGCCACGCCGATGAGCGCCTTGCGTGAGAAGCCGCTGCCCTCCGAGGTCGCCGCCGGGGCATCGGCCTTCGGAGCCGCCGCCGCCGCGGGCTTGGGTGCCGGCTCTACGGCGGGCTTGGGCGCCGGCTTGGCGGCGGGTGAGGGCTCGGGGGCCGCCGGGGGCGGCCAGAGGATCTCGCCATCGTGGGTGACGATGGCGCCGCGGATGATGTCGTTCTCGAGGTCCACCGAGAACGAGCCCGCGCCGCCGAGCTCGTCGAGCAGGTGCCCCAGGTTCGTGCCGTACAGGTCGCTGGCCACGTTCGCCATGCGACTCGGCATGTCGGTGTAGCCGAGGATTTTCACGCCCGAGTGGACGGCGCGGGCGCCGGGCTCGGTCACCTCACAGTTGCCACCCTGCTCCGCGGCAAGGTCGACGACCACCGAGCCGGGCTTCATGGCCTCGACCATGTCCTTGAGCCAGAGCTTGGGGGCGGGCTTGCCGGGGATCAGCGCCGTCGTGATGACGATGTCGACCTCCTTGGCCTGCTCACGGAAGAGGGCCATCTCGGCGTCGATGAACTCCTTGCTCATCGTCTTCGCGTAGCCGCCGCCGCCCTCGCCGCTCTCCTCGATCTCGACGGTGAGGAACTCGCCGCCGAGGCTCTTGATCTGGTCGCGAACCGACTCGCGCGTATCGAACGCGCGGACGATGGCGCCGAGGCCGCGGGCCGCGCCGATCGCGGAGAGCCCGGCGACGCCCGCGCCGATGACCAGCACCTTGGCCGGCGGGACCTTGCCCGCGGCGGTGAATTGCCCGGTGAAGAAGCTGCCAAACTCGTTGGCCGCCTCGATCACCGCGCGATAGCCAGCGATGTTGGCCATCGAGCTGAGCGAATCGACCTTCTGGGCGCGCGTGATGCGGGGCACGCAGTCCATGGCCAGGGTCGTGATCTTGCGCGCCTTGAGGTCCGCAACGAGGTCCTCGTTCTGGGCGGGGAAGACGTAGCTCACCAGAGTCGCGCCCTCACGGATGAGGTCGAGCTCGCGAGCGCCGTCTGCGTCCTGCGGTGCGCGGACCTTCAGGATGACGTCCGCGCCGAACGCGTCTTCCGCGCTGCCGATCTTGGCGCCGATGGACTCGTAGGCCGAGTCAGGGTAGGACGCGCCATCGCCGGCGCCGGCCTCGACGGTGACGTCGAAGCCGAGCTCTACGAAGCGCTTCGCGGCGGCCGGAGAGGCGGCCACGCGGCGTTCGCCGGGGTGGGATTCCTTGGGGATTCCGAGGTTCATACGAGTCGGTTGGATGCCGAGTCAGGGTCTCAAAGGAGGGCCTCGAGCCGGGACGAGCAGGTCGCGGCGGCCATTCGGACCCAAGAAGGAGACCCGCCACGGCGTCTGGTTGCAAGGGACTGAGCGCCGGTCCGCTATCGTCTTCCTCTGTGATGACATCCACGACCCACATCACGCTGCGCGTTCGCGGTGAGTCCGTGCCGGTGACGGTCGTGGAGCCCGCGCAGGGCGAGGGTGCTGCGGCGCCGCGCGACGTTCTGTTCCTGCACGGTTATGCCCGCCACCCGCTGGATTACCGGCTGGTGCTCGAGGAGGCCGGGAGCCGGGGCTGGCGGGTCGTCGCGCCCTTCCTGTTCGGCAACAACGGCCTGCAGACCCCGCCGCGCCACTTCTGGTCCTGCGCAGCCCTCGCGGCGCGGACGGTGGAGCGGCTGATCGGCGACGGGCTTCTGACCCCGGGCGCGCCGGTCTTCGGCCACTCCACGGGGGCCGCGGTCAGCTATACCCTCGCAAGGCTGGAGCCGGGGCCCTCGGCGGTGCTGGCGATCAACCCCGTCCAGCCGTCCTCGAGCGCCCCGGTCACCTTCATGCTCCGCTCGGCGTGGATGAACACGAAGATGTTCCTCGGCTTGGCGGGAGACGGCGCCACGGCCCGGGCCGTGCTCTCCGAGGGGGCCGGCCGCTTCTATCGGAACTGGCTGAGCAGGCCGCGACCGGCCTTCGAGCTGATCGGTGGGCTGCGAGCCTTCCGGTACGAGCGCCTCGCCCGCTGGGTCAGGGACGGAGCGGGGACCTCCCCGCTCGTCCGGGTGCTCTATGGGTGCGGGGACGAGTTCTATCCTGCGCACGCGGGCATCGAGGGCGGGCTGCTCCAGGCCTTCGACCGGGTCGAGCTCGAGGTGCTGGAGGAGGAGAACAGCCACGAGTGGCTCCTCTTCCGGCCGGAGAAGACAATCGACGCCCTCGACAGGCTCCTGGAGGGCTAGCCCTCGGCTGGACCGCCGTTGCCGCGCTGGGCTTCTTGGGCGAGCAGCCTCCGCCACAGCCCCCGCGGCGCGACCCGCGCCACGACCCGGAGCGGCCAGCCGAGCCGCCTGGGGTAGGTGACGACGGAGCGGCCCGCTGCCAGGCCTTCGACCGTGCGCCGGGCGGCGTCCTCGACGTCCATCAGGAAGGGCATCGGGAATCGGTTGGGCGCGGTCATCGGGGTCTTGACGAACCCGGGCTGGACATCGACGAGCCGGACGGGCCGTCCTGCCAGCTCGATCTGGCGAGCCTCCAGGTAGGTCGAGATCGCAGCCTTGCTCGCACAGTAGGCGGCCGCGCCCGGGAGGCCTCGAGTCCCGGCGAGGCTGGAGAGGACCCCGACCGTGCCGCCGCTCTGGGCCATGGCGTCGATCCCGGCCTCGACCGTGGTGACCGCTCCACCGAGGTTGACGTCCAGCAGTCGCAGCGTCCTCGTCGCGCGATCAGGGGCCTCCACGGAGTGCTCGGCCACCCCAGCGCCGGCCAGGACGAGGTCCAGCGGACCGTCCGCGGCCGCCGAGGCCACCGCCTCGCGCACGGCGTCAGGACTCGTCACATCGAGGGGGACCGCAGAGGCCGTGGCGCCCGCGGCCTCGAGCTCTCGAACCAGATCTCCCAGTAGGTCAGCCCGCCTCGCGCAGGCGACGACCTCGGTCCCACGAGCTGCGAGTTCCTTGCAGATCGCGCGACCCAGCCCCGAGGAGGCGCCCGTCACGAGGGCCTTGCGGAAGGTCTTCATGGGCCTGAGTGTACGCAGGGGCTCCCGTGCCCCAGGGTCGGACACCCCGGGCTCGCCATAGGGCTCCTCTGGGGCACAAGGTGGCGGCGAGCCCGGCGCTTCTCTCATTCATTGAGACCGGACCTTCTTGGAATCGAGGGTCGCGTATAGCCTCGTGTTTGAGGCACCCGGCTCTTCGGACTGCCTGCCAAGACTCCTTACGTCCAGAAGCCATGATCCAACACACGCTCGCAATGGGGGCGGCGGCAGTTCTCCTGCTCGCCGTTCCTGTTTCTGCACAGCAGAACCAAAGCTCACCGACCCAGCGCAACTCTGTCACGGAGCTCGAGGACGGTTCCATCCTCGCCCATGACATCCAGGGCACCTACCTCTTCGCCGACTGGGACGAGTACCTCGCGTCTCCGTTCTTCATGAGGAACGGCAAGCGCTGCGGTATCGACGCGCTGAACATGCCGCCGTCGGTGGCCTTCATCGGCTCCCAGAGTGACTGCACGAACTCGGTGACGGTGCCCAATCCGGGGTACGACCCGTCGGGCTCGGCGGCTGTCGTCTATGACATCCCGGTCGTGTTCCACGTGCTCTATTCGAACAACGGCACCGGGAACATCCCGGACGCGCGCATCTTCGAGCAGGTGGCGATCCTGAACGCGGACTTCGCCGCCCTGACCAACTCCAAGATCCAGTTCCACCTCGCCACGATCGACCCCAGTGGCAACGCGACCACGGGGATCACCAGGCACCGGAGCAAGAGCTGGTACAACGACCGCGGGAGCTACGCGTCCACGATCGGGTGGGACACAACGCGCTACCTCAACATCTACACCAACACGGCCGGCGGGAACCTGGGCTACGCCTACCTCCCTAACGGCGGGGGCGTTGTGGGTTCCGACTTCGACGGAGTCCGGCTCCTGTGGCGCGCCGTTGGTTACACCAACTACTCCCCCTATGACCTGGGGCGCACAGGGACTCACGAGGTGGGTCACTACCTGGGCCTCCAGCACACGTTCCAGGGTGGGTGCGGCACGAGCAACTGCTACGCCAGCGGAGACCTCTGCTGCGATACCAACCCCGAGAGCTCGCCCAACTACTCGGCCTGCTCCTCGACGGAGCGTGCCACCTGCGGGAGCCCGGACCCGGTTCGCAACTTCATGGACTACTCTGAGGACGCGTGCATGGATCACTTCTCCCTGGACCAGTCGCTGCGCATGCGCTGCACGCTGGAGAACTGGCGAGTGAACCTCACCACCTGGGAGAACGGTGGCGGCGGAGGCGGCGGCGGTACAGCGCCGGACCAGGTAGCTGGCGGCACGCCGTCGAGCGGCGCCACGGACGTGGCCGCCTCGACCACGCTCTCCTGGGCGAGCGCGAACGGCGCGACCCAGTACGACGTGTACTTCGGATCGTCCACGAACCCGCCCCTCGTTTCCTCCAACCAGTCCGGGACGTCCTATGACCCCGGGACGCTGGCGGACGGCACCACGTACTACTGGCGCGTGGATTCCGAGAACGCCAACGGCGTCACCGGAGGCTCCAGCTGGAGCTTCACGACCGCTGCCGGCGGCGGCGGCGGCGGTGGAGGAGGCGGCGTGATCTTCGCCGACGGCTTCGAGTCCGGGACGTTCGCCAACTGGTCTCGTCAGAACAACGACGCGCGGGTCGGCACGAACTCGCTCACTGGGACCTATGCGGCCGAACTTCGCAAGTCCACGGCGATCGCCACCTCGGTGAGCACCGGGGCGACGGAGGTCACCGTCAGCTGGGCGTGGCGCACCAGCGGGTACGACAGCGGTGAGCGGCTTCAGGCCACCATCACCGGAGGCGCCGGCGGACCACAGGTCGTGAGCTACAGCAGCACAAGCTGGGGGAGCGAGTCCGTCACGCTCACCGGAGTGAGCGGCGCGGTGGAGATCACGTTCGACACCAACGCCAACCGCAAGAACGAGCGGGGCTACGTGGACGACGTCCTCGTTCAGTGATCGAAGGGTGATGTGAACGCGCGCGCGGGGCCGGTTGGACCGACCCCGCGCGCGCTCTTCGTCTTAGGCGGCCTGCGCTGATTACTTCGCGGCCGGGACGTTGGTGGGAGCCGCGGCGGGGCGGCCCTCCTGGATTGGGCGCACGCTGATCGGCCCCTGGTGGAGGGCGTTCAGGGCGCTGACGACGGCCTGGATCCCCGAGATAGTCGTCACGCAGGGGATGCCCTGGGTGATGGAGCTGGAGCGGATATAGGTGTCGTCGTGCCGCGAGCCGATGCCCGACGGTGTGTTGAAGACCATGTCGATGGTCCCGTTCTTGATGGCGTCCACGATGTGCGGTCGCCCCTCATGCACCTTGTTGATGCGCTCGACCGGGAGCCCCGCGGCGCGCAGGGCCCGCCAGGTGCCGCCCGTAGCCAGCAGCTCGTAGCCGAGCTGGGCCAGGGTCCGAGCCTCGGAGACGATGGCGCGCTTGTCCCCGTCCTTGACGGTCAGGAGGACGCGGCCGCGCAGGGGGAGGCGCATGCCCGCCGCCTCGTAGGCCTTCGCGAGGGCGTAACCGAGCTCGGTGTCCGAGCCCATGACCTCGCCGGTGGAGCGCATCTCGGGCGACAGGAGCATGTCCGTGCCGGGGAACTTGTTGAACGGGAACACCGGCACCTTCACATTGAAGCGCTTCGGGGTGACCTCCTCGGTGAAGCCGAGCTCATCGAGAGTCTTGCCCATCATGACCTTGGCGGCGAGCTTCGCGAGCGGGACGCCGATGGCCTTCGCCACGAAGGGGACCGTACGCGATGCCCGCGGGTTGACCTCGATGACGTAGACGTCGCCGTCCTTCACGGCGTACTGCACGTTCATGAGGCCGATGACCCCGAGCTCCTTGGCCATGGCCTTGGTGGCCCGTGAGATCTCCTCCTGGAGGGCGTCGGAGAGGGTGTACGGCGGCAGCACGCAGGCGGAATCGCCGGAGTGGATCCCGGCCTCCTCGATGTGCTCCATGATCGCGCCCAGGACCACCTGGTGGCCGTCAGAGATGCAATCGACGTCCACCTCGATGGCGTCCTGGAGGAACTTGTCCACGAGGATGGGCTTGTCCGGCGAGGCCTGGACGGCGTGGGTCATGTAGCGGTCGAGGGCCTCGTCGTCGTAGACGAT
>CAJQPT010000074.1 GCA_905480285.1 uncultured bacterium | reverse complement strand
CGTCAGCGCTCGACCTGGAGCGGGCAACCGGTCACCTGAACGCCCTCAGGCGTGACCCGGACCCGTGTCCATTGGCCTGCGATGGGGAGGCGAAGCTCCATCCAATCCCACGCCTCGGGGAGCGCCGGGCGGACGGTCAGTCGATCTTCGGGGATCGAGTAATCGAGGCCGGCGAGACCCTCGAGGATCAGCAGGAGCTTGCCGGCGTTGAAGTTGGAGTACTGATCGCCGAAGGGCGTGCCGTCGCGCCGGTAGGCCTCCGGGGCCACCGGGATGCCCCACTCCTCGTGGAAGTTGTAGTGGAGGAGGTGATCCAACGTGAGCGCGGCGGCCGTGGCGCCGAGCCGCTGGCGGAACATGCCGTCGAGGGTGAAGTAGGCCGTGTCGGGGGTGTACCCGAAGGAGCGGTCGACGTCGCTGGCGAAGCGCTCCATGGACTGGCGCGCCATGGCCAGCGGGAAGAAGGCTCCGTTGAAGCCCCGCTCGCGATCCAGGGCCCATGCCTCCACCATGGGGCGCGCGTACTCCTCAGGGAACCACGGAGACCGCATCGCCCAGAACCCGTTCGTCGTCAGCGGCGCACCCTCGGGCGCCGCGAAGTAGTCCTCGACCCCGTTCGCACCCCACCGCTGATCGAATTGCTCGCGGATGTGTGTGGGGTCGCGGCGGACCAGCCTCGCCCAGTGCTCCACGTCGACTTCGTGGCCTGTGCGCGAGGCCATCTCCTCCAGCGTCTGAGCCACCTCGAACTCGTTCATGGCGACGCTAGGGATGCGGTTCCAGAAGAGCTCGGCGAAGTGGCCCTCGTAGCACGCCTTGAGGAAGTCCAGGTCGCCGGTGTGCTCGTAGAGCTGCCAGGCTCCGAGCACGTGTTCCGAGGCCTCCGGGCCGTAGACGCCGCTGTGCCAGCACACGCCCTTGGTATCGGGCAGGAGCCGGAGGCCATCCGGAAGCTCGAGGTAGTGGCCACCCTCGGTCAGGTGCTTCCACGTGAGGACGTTGCCATAGGCGAGGCGTCGCTTGTCGCTCGTCCAGGCGCCGACCTTGATCTGGAAGGCGGCGTCGTAGCGGTGCATGCCGAGGAAGTTGTTGACCGCCGTCTGAGTGTGGGCCTCCATCTCCCAGCCGCGGCCCACCTCGATCATGTACATCAGGTAGAGAGACCAGAGGTAGTAGTAGATGTCCACCACGCGCTCATCCGGGCAGCGGAACCAGGGGACCTCATCGTTGAAGAGGCGGTTCATCTCGGCGGTCTTGCTCGAGCGCCGCGCCTCGACGTCTTCGAGTACGGCGCGCGCCGCGCCCGTGGCGACCGCCGGGTCGTCGTGCATGGCCCACGAGACCACAGTGCCGCTCGCGTCGCAGGGGACGGACAGCGAGTAGCGCCAGACCCCCGCCTCGTCTCGCTCCGCGGTGTGGCTCTGAGCGAAGTCACGGGAGGCGCTCAGGACGGTCGTCATCCCCGAGTACACATGCGGCCCCACCCTTCGCTCGCCGCCCGGGTCGGGCCTGGAGCGCACGGTCCCCCCCTCCTTGATCAGGAGGGCGTTGGCAGCCGCTGAGTAGCGGAGCTCGGCGCTGGAGGAGACGCTCTCGCGATGGCAGAAGCTGTGTCCCGTGAAGCGGAGGGTCACGGGGCGCGAGGCGATGATGTGGCTCGCCGCGGCGTCGTTGCCGTCGATGAACTTCCTCTCCTGGATCGTGACGCCGTCCAGCTCATAGGTGCAGATGAGCTGATCGGGTCGCCAGCGCATGCTCGTGGGCGCGGGGTGCTCGATCACGCGCCCGTCGACGATGACGCTGCCGAAGAGGACGCGGGTGTCCTTGTAGAACTCCCAGCCCAGCTCGTCGTTTCCGGTGCCGGTGTGCTGTCCGCCCTCGAGCTCGCTTGCGAGTCGACCGACGCCTCGGCTCCTGAGGTCGTGGTGGAACGGGTGGGTCAACCCGATCGTCTCGTCCTCGACCGGAGCCCAGCTCGCGTGGAACCCACCCACGTAGTAGGTGAGGTCCCCGGCCAGGAACCCGTGCTTGCGCCCCTGGATCTCCTGCTCCAGTCGCTCGCAATAGTCCGTGAACGGCGGGCGTTGCTCGCTCGTTCCCTGGGCGAGCCCCGCTGCGGCGAGGAGGACAGCGCCAGCAAGGGGGGCGGCCCCTGCGAGCAGCAGGGAGCTCGTGGACGAGAGCGGCATGGGCCAAGGATACGGGGAAGGGACGCACGGAACCGAACGGTCCGAGGGCACTCAGTGGGGCCCGAAGTGGAGCTCGAGGCGATCGCAGCGGCGCCTGGGCCGCCTCCGCCAGCTACGGCAGGGACGCGCGCCATGCACAAGACCGTCTCCGCGGGGGCCTCCATGGGCGGCACTCCGCGGCTCCCGTCCTCTCCGTTGCCCCGGCCTCTCCGTGTTGCCCCGGCCTCTCCGTTGCCCCGGCCTCGCGCGCTGAGCCGCTAGACGAGGGCATCGCCGACGGGGCCGACCAGGGCCGACATGGGTTCGGATACGCCCTGAACAAGGGGGAGACCCCGCGTCGCGATGCGGGTGGATCATCTTGGTCCCCATGGGTCGAGGAACTCGCTCCGCAGCATGAGGGGAGCCGGACCAACTCGCCACCCGAGGGCCTCAGCGCCCCGATCGCGGTCGCGTACGGCGTGACCCTAGCGTGGAGCGATGTCTGGATGGCGCTCGGCCCTCCCGAGCGGCCGAACCACTTGTTCCGCGAAGGCGGACCCATCGACCTGGCCGGCAGCGTGTGGCTCGTCTGCGCCTCCGCGCTGTTCGGTCTCGCCTTCCTGACCGGCCCCGGCTCCGCCCCGCGGAGGTCTTGGCTCGTCGCGTCGACCGAGCTCCTGGTCTCCGGGATCGACGAGCGCTTCCAGAGTCGCGAGTTCCGGTCGGAGGGGGTGCCGACTCCGGCCCTGCCAGGGGTGCGGAACTGAAGCGACGTCGCGGTGATGGCCTACGCCGCCGTCGCCGCCGGGCGTGTGCTCTGGCGCCTCCCGCAGCTCTTGAGCGCGCGCAGGCTGCGCTGGCTCGGGCTCACGGCTTGCGACCTGGCCGGCGTCCGCGCCGCCATCGAGAGCGCCGCCTCCAGCTCTGCCGCCGAGGATCTCTGGGGGGGAGACCTTCAAGGTCCTCGCCGCGGCCGGCCTGTTCACCGTCACCCTCGAGGCCGGTTCGATCGAGGCGCCCCGACCTCAGCCTGGGGCCTCGCCCCCGGACCGCGAGGGGGAGCCTGGATCCAGGTACCTCGAGAGGAGTTGAGTCAGGGCCGACTTGTCCACCGGCTTGGGGAGGTAGTCGTCGCATCCTGCGTCGAGGCAGCGGCGACGGTCATCGGCCATGGCGGAGGCGGTGAGCGCCACGATCGGGGCCTGGAACTCCGTGTCCTTCAGCATCCGGGTTGTGGTGTACCCGTCCAGGACCGGCATGTGCATGTCCATGAAGACGAGCTGGAATGGCTTGCTCGTTCCGACAGACTGCTGCGCTCGCTGCAGGCCTTCGCTCCCGTCGACGGCCGTCTCCACATCGAGGCCCCTGCGCTCAAGCAGCTTTCTGAGGACTCTCCGGTTCACCGGGTTGTCCTCGACGATGAGGACCCGCCCTTCGAAGCGGGAGTGATCGACGTCCCGCAAGGGCTCGAGCTCCGTAGCTGTGATCGACGTGACGGGCACCTCCAGCGTGAAGGTGCTGCCCGACCCGATCTGACTCTCTGCGGTGAGTTCACCACCCATGACCCGGGCCAGGTGACGGGAGATGCCAAGCCCCAGGCCCGTCCCGCCGAAGCGGCGGGTGGTGGAGCTGTCCGCCTGCTGGAACGGCTCGAAGAGTCGCTCGATCGCCAACGCCTCCATCCCGAGGCCGGTATCTGTGACCGCGATCTGGAGCAGGAAGCGGCCCTCCGGAGCGGA
>CAJQPT010000073.1 GCA_905480285.1 uncultured bacterium | reverse complement strand
CGGACGCGGAAGCGCTTCTCCCGGTACATGGCGCAGAAGGTGCACCGGTTGTACGAGCAGCCGATGGTCGCCTGCAGGATCAGGCTGTCCGCCTCGGAGGGGGGACGGTAGAGGGTGCCTTCGTACTGAATCACGGCGCTGACCATAGCGGCGCCGCCCCTCCCGGGTTTGGCTTCCGGGGTCCGGCTTCCGGGGCGTCGACAAAAGTGGACGTGGGGCCCGGTCACGTCCATCGGGTTGGACGTGCGCCGTCGGCGCGACGCAAGATGCTTGTTTGGAGTGCCTTGAGGCGTCTTCTTGCCCGGCTGCGCCGGTCGAACGGGGCCTGGCCGGCGACAGTTGGGTGCTCGAGTGCGCCATCCGTGTCCATGGGAATGGACGCGGTCCGTGCGGGGGTCAGGGGCGTCCGGGGCGGCGCGGGAGACGTAAGCCATTGCGCTGATTGCATTTGCGGCTTCCTTGGGGGAGCCATCGGCCACCTGGCAACCGCTGTGCTCCTTGTTCCCTCGTCCGCCGCACCGAACAACGAGCACCACCATGAGCAACACCTTCCACAACGACACCAAGTACTGCCCCTGCTGCGAGACCTACGTCCGCTACCTCGCCAGCATCGACCGCAGCTACTGCATCGAGTGTGGAGGCGAGGTGCGCCTCATGTCCGAGGCTGACTGGGGCACCTTCCAGGAGCGCATGGAAGCCCGCAAGCCCAAGGGGGGCCGCCCCCGCAAGGACGGCCGTCGGCAGACCGCCGTCGCCCAGCGCCGCATGAGCGCCTGAGCCCAACGTGGGCTGCCCAAGGCGGCCCGCGCGAGCAGGATCCCTCCTCTCTCTCTCCTCGGGGCGACGCGGTTCTCAGACGCGAAGCCCCACCCCGAGCGCCCCCCTCCGATGCACGCGGAGGGGGGCGCTCGACCTAGGTGGACCGGCGCGCCGTGCGCCACATGAGCAGCCCCGCCACCACGAGCGCGCCGCCGGCGAGCTGCAGGAGGCGCGGCTGCTCCCCGAGGTAGACCCATGCCACGGCCAGCGCGACCACGGGCACGAGGTTGCTGAACGCGGCGGTGCGCGCCGCGCCGAGGTCCTTCACCGAGCGGTTCCAGAGCGCGTACGCCACGCCCGTGGAGAGGATCCCGGAGTAGGCGATGGTGGACGCCACGAAGCCGGGCCGCCCGACCGAGGACAGGTCGAGCCCCGGCAGCGCGAGGGCCCAGTGTCCGGGGAGCGAGACGAGCACCGCCAGGAACGCCAGCCGCGTGGCGGGGAACGTCTCGAGCAGCGGCCGGCTGAGCACCGTGGCGAAGGCCCAGGTCCCCATGGCGGCGAGCATCACGAGGTTGCCCAGCAGCGTCGCGCCGCCAGTCGGATCATCGATCCCCGTCAGGGTCACCAGCATGGTGCCCACGAACGCCACCCCGAGGGCTCCCCAGGCCCGGCCCGGGTGTCGGTCGACGCCCATCAGGCTCTCGATGATGGCGGTCCAGAGCGGCCCGCTGGCGACGATGATCGCCGTGTTGCCAGCGCTCGTCGCGTCCATCCCCAGCAGGAACAGCACCTGGTACACGAGGCTCGAGAGCAGGCCCAGGGTGACCACCTTCCGCCAAGGCGTTGGCACCTTGGCCCGCCCCCGCCGCTCCGCAGCATCCAGGAGCCCGAGCGCCGCCGCGCTCAACGTCAGCCGCGCCGCGTTGAAGAAGAACGGATCGACCTCCTGCAGGCCCGCCTTCATCACCGGCACGTTGACCCCCCAGATGACCGCGCACCCGATGGCGGCCCCGAGCGCGGGGGTGAGCCCCGTCCTCGGGCGCCCTTCTCGAGGAGTCATGGTCAGCGGCTGTGTGAGTGGAGGGGGCTCCGCGTCGTGATGGGCTCTCGCGCGAGAGCCGGCGACCGCGCGCCGATGAGGGCCCCGCTGGCGGGACGGGAGGGCTCAATCAGCGCTCGGCTGCAGCCAGGGCAGGCGTTCAAACTCTACGAAGGCCGCCTCGAGTCGCCACTGCTGCGCCGCCCGTTCGCTGGCGTCGAGGAAGGCGCGGCAGGCCGGTGTGCAGGCGTCTGCGCCTGGCTCATCACCTGCGCAGGCCTCGACCATGGTGAACGGGCTCGTGGTCTCCCACAGGCTCTCGCCCGGGATGAAGCTGTACTCCAGGCTGTTGCGGGAGAGCTCCTTCAGGTCCTCGTAGCCGAGCCCGTAGTCCCGGACCGCGCGCAGGTACTCGTTGCTCAGGTCGATCCGGGAGACCCCGGCGTCGTCCGATGCGAGCACGGTGGGCACCCCGGCCTCGCGGTAGTGGAGGAAGGGGTGGTTCCGACCCTCGACGCCCAGGATGACGTCGTTGCTGGTGAGGCAGATCTCGACGGCGACCCGGTCGTCTCGCATGTGCTCCAGGGTCTCGAAGGAGCGGTCCTCGTAGAACACATCGACGCCGTGCCCGATGCGTCGGGCGCCGGCGATCTCCACGGCTTGCCGGATGTGGAAGCGTAGATCGTTCGGCGGGACAAGGCCGAGGGTGAGCTCGCCGGCGTGGAGGGCGACCCTCACGCCGGGGTGGCGCGTGCCCAGGAACCGGATCATCCGCATGTGTAGCGTGTAGTCACGCAGCGCGACGCGGTTGTCCTCCGGGGCGACCAGGTTGATGCCAACCATCCGCGGATCCGCCTCGGCCAGCGCGAAGGCGAAGGCCAGCTGCGCGAACACCTCTTCGGGCTCCAGGACACGGTTGGACTGCTGCAGGTATCGGATATGGACGTCGCGCCCTCGGTCTTCCTGCTCGAGCTTGGAGCGGGCGGACTGGCTCATGGACTCGAGGTTGGCGCGCCCCTCCTCGGCCCATTCCGTCAGCCCCCCTTCGTCCAGGAGTG
>CAJQPT010000072.1 GCA_905480285.1 uncultured bacterium | reverse complement strand
GGCGTGCCGTTGATGTAGGCCGTCAGGTAGTCGTAGGCGAGGGTCCCGATCTCGCGGCCGATGGACTGGCCCGCGGGGATGGCGGGGGGGAAGTGCACGCCCGCCCAGAAGCGGCTCATGCCGCACTCCTGTTCGAACTCGGTCCAGGTGTTCCAGCCGATGGTGATGTTCTGCTGGGGGGTGTGGCCCGGCTCGATGCGTGAGCTGCCCTGGAGGACGTCGATGGACCAGCCCAGGCTGTCGGTGCCGAGGAAGAGGCGGCTCGACTGGGCGTGGGCCGCGCAGAACGCGGCGGAGGCCGAGGGGTACTCGGGGTGGTCCGCCACGGGCAGGTAGCTCTGCCATTGGTTCGCGGGCAGGTCGATCGTCCCCTGGCCCGGGCCGCCCCACGCGGTCACCAGCTGATCCTGGTAGAGGTAGCGGATCGCCGAGAAGGGTCGCACCGCGTCGTGCCGACGCTTCTCCTTCCAGATGGCGATGCCGGTGTCGAAGGCCGCGAGGTTGGTGAGGAAGTCGTAGTGCACGAACTCCTCCAGCGACATGTTCTGCGAGACCGTGACGAACAGGGCGGAGAAGCCCAGGGACGAGATCTTGTCGTCGAACAGCTCGGCGATCATCTTCTGCCGGTCGGTCATCAGCGCGGACGCGCGGAGCACGGCGTCGGCCTGGCGGCGGTAGTTGGGGTTCGCGGGGTTGCTGGCCACCGGGGGGATGGCGTTGAACTGCGCGGGGTTCGAGTAGCTGTACGGCTCGACGAGGGCGTACTGGGGCGTGACGAACTGCTGGGCGCGGAAGATGCCGTAGCCGTTGTCGGTGATGGAGGGCTGCCACTTGCCCGGGTGAGCCAGCTCGTAGGGAGAGTTGGCCGGCTCGTACTCGGTGTAGTCGGAGTAGGGGCGACCGGTGTCGGCGCGCACCACGGTGGGGTCGGTGGGCTCATCCCCCAGCTGGTTCATGCCGTCGTGCTCGCGGGCGGCGACGACGGCGGCGCCCGTCACGTTGCCGATCCCCACGGGCGTGGAGAGGTCCGTGCTGGTGTCATCGGGGTCGAGCCCGACGCTGAGCATCATCTGCCTCCACTCCTCCGTGAAGGTGGGGTAGAGGCTGTCCAGCATCCGCAGCGAGGCGTAGAAGATGGCCGTGTTGCGGTTGGTGTCGTTCTGTTCGGCCGCCGGGCGGCGGGGGATCGTGGAGGAGATGCCCACCGCCGTGGTGTGGTACGGGGCGATGGCGTCGAACCACACGTGGTTGAGCAGCGTCGTGGTCCGCAGGATCAGGGGCGCATCGCCGGGGGAGACGACCTGGAAGATGACCGGGACGGCGGCGGGGATGACGACGTCGCGGGGCGCCTGGTCGCTGGAGAACGAGAACGAGCCCTGCGCGAGCGCCGGAGCGGCGCTGAGCAGGGTCACCATGAGGGCGGACCGGAGATGCATGGCAGACGAGGGAAGGCGGGTACGCCTGCAGGCAGGCGTCAGCGGGAGGAAGAGACCCCAGGCTACGCCCCGCGGCGGGTCTGCGTAAGACCCACCTGTCCGCGCCGGCTCACCGCGGGACCTGGAGGCCGCCCACGTCCAGCGCGAAGGCGCTGAGCCCGTGGGTCACGGCGACGAGGGTGGAGGTCTCGCCGTGGAGTCCCAGGTCGAGCACGGGGGCGGTCGGCATGCCGCGGGAGATGGACTCCCAGGTCGCGCCGTCGTCCCGGGAGACGTAGACCCCGAGGTCCGTGCCGGCGTAGATCAGCCCTTCGAGCTGTGGGTCCTCGAGGACCACGTTGACCCCAGCGGCCGGTAGACCGTCTCCGATGGAGGTCCAGGTGCGTCCGAAGTCCAGGGAGCGGTAGACGTGGGGGCGATGCTCGCCGCCGCCCGCTCCGGAGAGACAGACGAGGACGCGCTCGGAGTCCCGGTGCCCGAGGGCCACGCACTCGATGGATCGCCGGGGCAGGCCGTCGCCGGCGGGGGTCCAGGTCGCGCCGCCGTCGGAGGACAGGGACATCCGGCCTCCGTCAGCGCCGGCGGTGAGGCGCTTCTCGTCCACGGGAGATTCGACCAGGACCTTGAGCGCCCCCCGACCCCCCGTGAGGTCGGGGCTAATGACGGCCCACGTGTCGCCTCGATCCTCGGACCGGTGGACGTGCTGCGAGGCGCAGTAGAGGACGCCTTCGGCGTGGAGCGAGGGGAGCAGGGGAGTGTTCCACTCGAAGCGCAGGCGAGGCTCACCCTTTGCCGCCCGCGGGGTGATCCGCCGGCCGGAGTCCCGGTCCCAGCGCAGGGGCGCGCCGGGCCGCTTGCGGCGCATGTCGCCGTTCTGGTGCTCGTAGTAGACGGTGCCGTCCCCCGACGGATCGGGGAAGGTCGCGAAGCCGTCGCCGCCGTCCCAGGGGTCGAGGTAG
Source organism: uncultured bacterium (assembly GCA_905480285.1). GTDB lineage: Bacteria > Planctomycetota > UBA1135 > UBA1135 > Saltatorellus. The sequence continues at coordinate 6,780 of CAJQPT010000072.1, read as the reverse complement.
ACGTAGCTCCAGTCGTCGGAGCGCAGGTCCGAGAGGCTCGCGGACGACGGGGCTGAGAGCGAGGCGTTGTCCTGGGTCCCGCCCCAGAGGCGGAACGGCTCCGCGCCGTCCAGGTGCACCGTGTAGAACTCCGCGATGGGCAGGTTGTTCAGGTGTAGCCAGCTCTCCGCGCGGTCCATGGAGACGTAGAGGCCGCCGTCGGTCCCCAGCAGGATCCGATCCGGGTTCCCCGGGTCGATCCACAGGTCGTGCATGTCCAGGTGCATGCCCTTGCCTGGATGCTCCTGCAGGCGGAAGACCTCCTCGCCGCCTCGCTTGAAGGTGGCGCCGCCGTCGCTGGACACCATGAGTCGGAAGCCGCATACGTACACCTGATCCGCGTCGTCCGGCGAGACCATCACGTCGCAGAAGTCCCAGCCCACGTAGGTTTCCACGTAGGCCTCGGAGGTCCGAGCCCAGGTGTCGCCGCTGTCGTCCGAGCGAAAGAGGGCGCCGCCCACGTCGTAGCGGCCGTTGCCGGGGGGGGAGTGGTCCACCATCAGCGCGTACACCACGCCGCGCTCGCTGGCGGAGGCGGCCACGGCGACACGGCCCACGTCCTTGCCCTGCAGCAGGCCACCCTCGAGGCGCGTCCAGGAGACGCCGCCGTCGGTGCTCCGGAAGACGCCGCCCTCGCCCTGGCGCCGCCGGTCCCACCCCGCGGCCCAGAGCCGGTCCGGGTCGAACGGGTCGCGGACGAGGTCGATGATCCCCACGTGCGGGCCAGCGTGGAGCGTCCGCTCCCAGGACTCGCCGCCGTCGCGGCTCACGTGGACGCCGCGGCCCTCATGGGCGCCGCCGCGGGGGCCGATCACGGCCACGTGGATCAGGTTCGAATCGGAGGGGTGCACCAGCACCTTGCCGATCCGCGCGCTGTCCACGAGCCCCATGTTGCGCCAGGTCTCGCCTCCATCCCCGGAGCGGAAGACGCCGGTGCCGTCGTAGGACATCCCGCCGAGGTGAGCCTCGCCGGTGCCGACCCAGACGACGTCGCCGTCGCTGGGATCCACGGTCACGTCGCCCACCGCGAAGGTGGACTCGTTGGCGAACACGTGGCGCCAGGAGAGGCCGCCGTTGACGGACTTCCAGACGCCGCCGGACCCGACGCCGGCGTAGATGACGCCGGGCTTGCCCCTCGGGGAGTCCACCGCCTCGATCCGCCCGCCACAGTTCTTCGGCCCGAGAGGACGCCAGCGGGCCTCCTTCATGGGGCCCTCGCCGGTACGTCTGCGGTGCTCCTCCCAGGCTGCGATCCGAGCCGAGCCCGAGGGAGGGACGGGTGAGGAGGAGAAGGGGGCGGGAAGCGGCGCGCCCTGGGCGCTGACGATGAGGAGGACGGTGGAGAGCACGTGGCCATGGTACCGGCACCCTCTCCCGCGACGGCGATCGACCCGATCCCGCCGCTGTCGCGGTAGGCTCGTCCGTCCTCCAACGCGGAGCGACCCTCAGAGGCCGTGGCCCGGACCGCCCCGGGAGAGCCATCCCGCCCACGAGGTCGCCGCCACCTCCCCGTCACCCCGTTCCCGCCATGCTCTCACCGCTCAACGCCCTGCTCATCGCAGCCCTCCTGCCCGCCGCGCTGGACGCTGGCGTCACCGAGCCGGTGCCGTTCCGAACGCCGGAGGCCGTGGAGCTGGAGCTCTGGCCCGCCGGCGTCCCCGGCGCCCCCGAGGCGCCGCCCGACGAGGTCGTGCGGGACCGGGAGGGGGGCGGCGACCGCCACGTGTCGCGCGTTCATGTCCCGACCATCACCGCGTACCTCCCCGCGGAGGGCGCAGAGCCCCGGCCCGCGGTCGTGATCTGCCCGGGGGGCGGCTACGGCCTGCTGGCCCTGGACAAGGAGGGCCATGACGTGGCCCGCTGGTTCGCGGAGCGCGGCGTCGTGGGCGTGGTCCTGAAGTACCGCCTGCCGCGCCCCGCCGGTCACGTCTACGGCCACGAGGCGCCGCTGGCCGACGCGGCCCGGGCCCTCGCCCTCGTGCGCGAGCAGGCCGAGGGCTGGGGCGTCGACGTGGGGCGGGTCGGCATCATGGGGTTCTCGGCCGGCGGCCACCTGGCCGCCAGCGCGTCCGTCCAGCTCGGCGAGGCGGGGCCGGACTTCAGCGTGCTGGTCTATCCCGTCATCTCCATGGTGGCCGAGGTCACCCACGGCGGTTCGAAGAAGAACCTCCTCGGCCCGGACCCGGACGCGGAGCTGGTGGAGCGCTTCTCGAGCGAGCTGCAGGTCACCAAGGCCACCCCGCCAGCCTTCCTCGTCCACACCTCGGACGACTGGGTCAAGGTGGAGAACTCTCTGCGCTACTACTCTGCCCTGCGCGCGGCGGGCGTCTCCGCCGAGCTGCACGTGTTCGCCCGCGGCGGCCACGGCTACGGCATGCGCCGGCCGGACCTCCCGGTGGGGCGCTGGCCGGCGCTGCTCGACGCGTGGATCAAGAACGTGATCGACGCGGCGGACTGAGCCGCGGGTCCACCTCGCTCAGGCTCGCCACCCGCGCAGGCGGAGGGGCTCGATGAGCATCATGTGCGGGACCGTCAGGGCGGCCAGGCCGATGAAGATGATCTGGAGCGTGCGAGCGTCGAGGGTCGCGCCTTCGAGGGCGTAGAACGCCACGGGGATGGCCGCGGCGGTGGCCAGGGTGGGGAGCGCCGACGCGCGGAGCAGCTGGGCGGGTGCGAGGTCGAAGACGGCGCCGGTGCGGAGCACGTGGCGGGCCGAGTGCAGCACGCAGAAGTAGATGGCGAAGGCCGTGAGGGGCGGGGCCAGGGTCGCGAGGAGGGCCGTGGCGGCGGCCTCGATGAGCGACGCGGTGGGGACCGCATGGGGGGGCGCCGCGGTCGCGCCGCGGAGGCGTCCCAGGGCGGCGAGGGCGAGGACGCCGAGGAGGGTGCCGAGGAAGAGGGGGGCCCCGGCGGCGAGCGCGCGGGCGAGGGCCTCGGCCCCCGCGGCCGGGACCAGCATGGCGAACAGCTCCGCCAGCTCCTCCCCGTGGAGGAGCGCGGGGAGGACGATGGGGGACGCGCCGTGGAGGCCGCGGAGGAGCGTCGGGGTGCCCGCCTCCAGGTCACCGCTGAAGTGGAACCCTGAGATGAGGAGGAAGACCGTGAGGGAGGCGGTGGGCGCCAGGATCCAGAGGCCCACGACCGCCGCGGCGATGGCCACGTAGGCGGCCGTGAACATGACCCAGGTTTCGAGGCGCCGCACCCTCAGGGTGCGCGCCGCGTGGATGACGTCCAGGGCGCCGTGGGGGACCCCGAGGAGGACCACGGCCGCCGCCACCACGAACAGCTCCAGGGACGGCCAGCCGGTGCGCAGCGCGGCGCTGGCCGCCGTGACGATGAGGGCCAAGGCGCAGAAGACGACCGTGTGCCTCATCCGACCTCCCCCAGGGGGCGCCGCAAGAGGGCGGCCCCGGCCTCACGAAGGAAGGGTCCCGGAGGCAGGGAGCCCACGATCGCGAGGGCGTCCAGCGGCGAGCCGAGGTCGCTCAGGAACCGGATCACGCGCTCGGTGGAGGCGCGGGCGAAGAGGCCGGCCAGCAGCTCCGGACCGCGCTCGGGTTCTGCCCGAAGGACCCGCAGGAAGACGGTGTCCATGGCGCGGCGAAGGAGGGGGTCGGGTTGAACGGCGCGCGGGGTGCCGTCCCCGAGGAGGCTCGCCGCGCAGGTGTCGGCCCAGGCCTGGATACGCTGGAAGGCGTACCCCGTGCTCGGGCGCGCGCCCCCGTGGAACAGGCCGGCCTGGACCCAGGGCCTTGGGGTGAGGGGGCCGGCGAGCCCCATGGGGAGCGCGCTGTGCTCGGAGCGCCGGACCGAGACAGGGCCGCCTCCCACAAGCCGCGCGGTGGCGCGGTCGAGGTCTCCACGGAGCTCGGACGCTGCGAGGGCCTGTGGACCGAAGACCGTGGTCTCCACCAGCGCCTCGTGGGCGCTCAGCGGCAGGACGTAGCTGAACTGGACGCCCCGGCGATTCGGGTCGTCGAAGTCCATCAGGGTGAGGACCTGGGGGTCGAAGCTGGGGGCCTCGACCGTCACGACCTGCCCCAGGAACGACTGCCACAGGAGGCACTCCGGCAGGGGCGTCGGGGGCCGCGTGTCGATGACATGGCGCGCGCGAAAGGTCTCGTGTGCCGTGCGGACCAGCCACCCGTCGCCGTCGGGCACCGGGTCGCCCGTCACCCTCGCTCCAAGCTGGAGCGAGACGGCCCCGCAGCCCTCGATGCGCTCCTGGACGTGCTCGTAGTAGGGGAGCGCCGTGAGCATCTGATAGGGGGTCGCGCCGCAGTCGTAGGTCTCGAGGCGCCCACCGCTCCCGACGGCCATCCGGTTCCATGACGCGCTGACCAGGTCCTCGAACCTGTGGGCGCGGGTCCGCCAGAAGCTCCAGGTGCGATCGTCCTCGTAGCCCTCGCGCCCCTCGAGGACGAGGGTGCGCGGGCTGGAGGTGCCGTGATCGGTCAGGCGCAGGGCGAGCGCGAGGCCCGCGCAGCCGCCGCCGAGCACGAGCAGGTCCAGCTCACCCACGCTGCGCCTCGGCCTGGTTGGCGCCGCCGAGCCCAGCGAGGTGGCGGTGCAGGGTGGGGGAGTGGTGGTCGGGGCGGCACCAGAATGCGGGCCGCGGCACCGAGGAGAGGAGGGCGGTGGCCGTCGTGAGCGCCTTGGCGGCGGCGGGGACGTACGCCCTCTCGCTCAGGCGGTCGCCGAGGGCCAGGGCTCGCGGGCCGATGGCTCGGTAGTTCTGCGCCGCCACGAGCATGGCCGCGCGCGCTCGCAGCGGGAGGAAGGGGAGGCCGCGGATGCCGCTTCGGTAGTAGCCCTCCGCGCGCTCGAGGAGCGCACGGCGGCCGTCGACGAGCGACCGATGTTGCGCAGGGGTCGGCGCGAGGATGGCCTCGGGCGAGAGCTCGCCCACCAGGGAGGCTGGGATGTAGCGGCGGCCGATCAGGGCGTCCTCGTGGATGTCTCGCGCGATGTTCGTCAGCTGCATGCCGATCCCGAGGTCGATGGCGTGGGGCAGCGCGGCCGCCTCCGGGCGGTCCAGCGCGAAGCACATCATCACGCCCACGGTCCCCGCGACACGGTAGCAATAACGGATCAACGCCCGCTCGTCGGGGAGCTGCACCTCTCCGAGGTCCGAGAGGACACCGTCGATCAACGCGAGCGCCGCCTCGACCCCGGGGCCCGCGCCCCCGAGGATCCCCAGGACCGCGGCGAGCATCGGGTCCGATGAGGTGCCCCGCTCCAGGTCGGAGCGGATCGCGGCCAGGTCCTGAGCCGCCTGGACGGGATCCTCGGACTCGTCCGCGACGTCGTCGAGGTATCGGCAGAAGGCGTAGAGCCGGGTCGAGCGCTCGGCGTGGCGGCTCCCCAGGAAGCGGCGGGCCCAGGCAAAGGTCTTGCCGTTCTCCCGGAGCACGCGGTCGGCGTCCTCGAGGGTCCCCGCCTGCTGGATCATCCGACCGTTTCGGCCGGCACGAGCTTGTCCACCACCTTGGCGGAGCAGAGGACCCCCGGCATGCCCGCACCGGGGTGCGTCCCGGCGCCGACGAGGTAGAGGTTGCGGATGCCCTCTGCCCGGTTATGGAAGCGGAACCAGGCGGACTGACGGAACAGCGGGGCGACGGAGAACCCCGCGCCGTGGACGCTGAGGTAGTCGGTCTTGAAGTCCTCGGGCGTCATGTAGAAGTCTGCGGTGATGGTCTCCTGCAGCCCGGGGAGCATGGTCTCGTCCAGCGACTTGACGATGCGGTCACGCAGGCGCGGCCCCTCGACCGACCAGTCCACGTCGCCCTGCAGATTCGGGACGGGGCACAGCACGTAGAAGCTGTCGCAGCCCTCCGGCGCGAAGCTCGGGTCGGTGGCGGTGGGGCGGTGGACGTAGAGCGAGAAGTCCTCTGCGAGCACCTTCTTGTTGAAGATGTCGTTGAGCAGTTCCTTGTAGCGCTTGCCGAACCACACGGTGTGGTGCGCCACGTCGGGGTACTGCTTGGTGGTCCCGAAGTAGAGGACGAACAGGCCCATGGAGTAATGCGCCGAGGCGAGCTTGGCCTTCGAGGCGAGGCTACGTTCCGGGCGGGGGATCATCTCGCCGTGGAGATAGGCGGCGTCCGCGTTGGAGACCGTGACCTCTGCTCGCCGCTCCTCGCCGCCTTCAAGCACGACACCCTTCGCGTCGCCCTTCTCGACCAGGACGCGCTCGACGGTCTGGCCCATCTCGATGCGAATGCCCTGACGCCGCATCAGGTCCTCGAGCGCCTTCACGATGGCGCCCGTGCCTCCCATGGCGAAGTGGATGCCCCACTCCCGCTCCACGTGGTGGATGAGGCTATAGATGCTCGTGGTGTCGAACGGGTTCCCGCCGACCAGCAGCGGCTGGATCGAGAAGGCCCACTGGAGCTTGGGGTGAGAGAGGTACTTCGAGACGAACTGCCAAACGGTGAGGTGACTCCGCAGCTCCATGAGCTTTGGGATTTGCTTCACCATGGTCCCGAACCGGTGGAAGGGCTCGTCGGACAGCTCGGTGAAGCCCACGTCGAAGATGCGCTTCGAGTGCTCCAGGAGCCGCTCGTACCCCTCGACGTCCTTCGGCTCGATGCGGGCGATCTCGGCCTTGGTGTCCTCGATGGAGCCGCCGTAGTCGAAGTGGGTGCCGTCGGGGTACTGGAAGCGGTACCAGGGGGTGAGGGGGACCAGCGTCACATGATCCGAGAAGCGCTCGCCAAACAGCTCGAAGAGCTCCTCGAA
>CAJQPT010000071.1 GCA_905480285.1 uncultured bacterium | reverse complement strand
CGGGCCCGCCTGAGCGCCGCGTCCTTCGAGCGTCGCGTCGTTCGAGCGCCGCGTCCCTCGAGCGCCGCGTCCTTCGAGCGCCGCGTCCTTCGAGCGCCGGTGGAGCAGCAAGCTAGGCCTCGGCGAGCCAGGCATCAGCAGGCGGAACCTCCGCGGGCCCAATCTCCGCGGGCCCAATCTCAGCGGGCCGAATCTCCGCGGGCCGGAGCCAGGCGAACCGGACGTCAGCGGCCTGGGGTCTTGGCGTTGATCTTGGCCGGGCCGTGGGCCGGGCCGTGGGCCGGGGCCCCCTGGGACCAGCAAGGCGGGCCGTTCGAGCTCAGGGGGCCGGCGTCGGCTCGATGACGCCGCGCTCGGCGGGCTCGATCTCACGGACGTAGGCGTTGCGCTCATCCACGAGGATCTGTCGGGGCTTCCCCGCCGCGTCTCCGTAGCCGAAGGCCATCAAGATGACCTGGTCGCCAGCGTTGACGAGGTGCGCGGCGGCGCCGTTGATGCAGAGCACCCCCGACCCCGGCTCACCGGGGATGGCGTAGGTCTCGAGGCGGGCGCCGTTCGTGTTGTCCACGATGAGGACCTTCTCGTAGGCCTGGATGTCGACGCGCTCCATCAGCTCGGAGTCGATGGTCACGGAGCCCATGTAATCGAGGTTGGCCTCCGTCACGGTGGCGCGGTGGATCTTGGCTCGAAGGAACTCTCGCATGGTGACACCCCCTTGGGCGCCGAAAGATTAGTCCCCCTCCCGGCTCGCATCCAGCCCCCGAGGGGGAGTCCTGGGCCCCAAAATCCTGCGGCCAGCCTCCTCTGGGGGGGCTCCGGCGGTCCGCAGGCCCCCGAAGGCGTCCCAGGACCGGCTGCTGTGGCTGGAATGGGGTGTCTCCGATCTCTAGAGTTCACCGCGAGGCGCAGGTCGCGCCTCTGTTCACGCTCGGGTCCCTATCCCTCCGCACCGCACGTGTCGGGGCCCGCGCATCGAGGGGTATCAGAGAGGGGAATCCAACATGAAGCACCGCATCCTCGCCGTGGCGGCGATCCTCGCCACGGCCTTCGCATTCGCACAGCCGACATCCGCCTCCGCGCCCGCGCAGGACGGCGAGTTCTATCGGACCACGGGAACCGCGCCGATCCGCAACTTCCCGGACCGCAACGGCTCCTCCTTCATCGAGGTCGAGGCGGGCGCCATCGTGCGCGCCTTCTCCACCAGCCAGGGCATCCCTCCCTTCCGGGAGGTCGAGGTCGGTGGCGGATTCCCGGTGTGGGTCTTCGGCAAGTACCTGCAGCCCACCAACGTCGAAGGGGTCCTCGTGGTCTCGGGGTCGCGGGTGAACATGCGTCCGAGCCCGGACCTTGCCCCCGGCGCCATGCCGCTGCGCTCGTCCAAGCTCAATGCCGGTCAGCGGGTCAAGCTGCTGAAGCGCGCGAACAAGGCGGCTTCGCTTGGGGAGGACTGGGTCCTGATCCAGGCGCCCGCGAACACGAGAGCGTGGGTCGAGGCGTCCCTGCTCACGCCCGTGGATCGCTCCGAGGGCGGCGTGGCGTGGAAGGCGGCGGCTGTGCCCCTGCCGACCAAGAAGAGTACGGCCAGAGCGGCGAAGTCCGAGTCGACCCAGCGCAAGGTCGCCGTGCCCACGATCACCGAGGAGACCGCCCTTCAGCTCACCCAGGCTGACGCGGAGTTCGATCGCGTGATCGAGCTTCGGTCCCCGACCTCCGAGGACTGGCGCGGCGTCGTCGTGGCGTACGACGCCGTGATCGCGTCCGCCCCGGAAGGGACGATCACGCTCCAGAACGCGCGCACCCGTCACCGGACCGCGGTCGCTCGCATGGAGCTCGCGAGCCTGCGTGAGGATGTCAATCACCAGGCTCTCAAGCACGACGCCGAGCTGTCGAAGGTCAACGCGTACCTCGAGACCCGCGAAGCCCGGGCCTCCGCCCTTCAGGGTCGCTTCCGTGAGCGCGGGTGGCTCGAGCTAAAGACGGTGGACGGGCGCGAGGCGTGGTTCCTCTCCTTCGCCGGAGAGACCGTGGCCGAGGTGGTCTGCAACTCGCGACGGTATGACCTCTCCTTCTTCGAGGGACATGACCTTGGCATCCTCGGCGTGGAGATCCAGCCGTTCGTGATGGCGACCGCAACCACCGGCGCGACGCCGCCGGTGATCGACATCGGTCGCATCGAGGTTCTCGCGGGTAGCTCCGCGCGCCGCTGATCCGAGCCAGGCGTCGACCTTCGCAGGTCAGCGCCTGGCGCTAATCGCTCCGATGGGCTCGCTGCTCCGCATGCTCCTCGCGCCCTTCCGGGCGCTCTTCTCGCGCCTCGGTGGGGGCGGCGGCGGCTACCTTTGCGATCGCTGCAAGTGGGACTACGGCGACGCGTGCCGGCGGCCGGAGCGCCCCAACGCACGCACCTGCCCGGACTACAAGGGGCGCTGAGCCTGCGGCGGGCGAGGTCTCCAGTTCCGGATGGGGGCTGCGCGCACAACCAGCCCCTGATGCGACATGGCCCAGCGGTGGGTCCGCCGTGCTGTTGGGGCGCCAGACGGCAGGGGTGCCAGACGGCAGGGGTGCCAGACGGAAAGGGTGCCAGACGGAAAGGGTGCCAAACGGCAGGGGGGCCGGACCCTTGGAGTGTCGAACCGCAGAGGTGCCGGACCGCGGAGGGACCGGGCCCCAGGGGACTGGATCCTTTGGGACTGGATCCTGTGGGACTGGCCGCTGTGTGAACGGCCGCTGTGTATATGGCCGCTGTGTGAGCCGTCGCTTGGGAGCCCGACCGCTGGGAGCCCGGCCGATGGGCCCCGGCCGCTGGGAGACGGAGCCGTTGGCAACCGGGCCTCTCACACGGAGCGCCTCGCGACCTGGCTGCTGCCGACCTAGCCCGTTTCGATCGAGCTTCTCTCGGGCGGGCATCCGGTGCCGGGGGCAGGGATCGATCAACGCCCAGGCGGGGAGCTGCGGCGCGAGGCCGCGCGGATCAGAAGTCGCCGGCGAGGAATTCGTCCGGGGTGAGCCTTCGCTCGAGGCGCGGGACCCAGTGGTCGCGCAGGGCGGAGAGCTCGCCCTTCGGGATGGCTTCGCGGATGAGCCGCATCAGCTCGTGGAACAGGTGGAGGTTGTGGAGCGACAGGTAGGTGGCGCCGAGCATCTCGTTGGAGAGGCAGAGGTGGCGCAGGACGCCCACGGGGACGTCGGCCACGTGGGGAGCGCGGAAGATCGGGTCCAGGGGCGCGTCGACGGTCTTCCAGCCGGCGTTGCGAAGGTTGACGCGGCCGCGGCTCGTCCAGACCTGATGGGTTCGGCCGTGGCGCGTCGGGGTCACGCAGTCGAACAGGTCGATGCCCGCGGCGATGGCATCGAAGAAGTCGCGCGGGGTGCCGACGCCCATGAGGTAGCGCGGGCGGTCAGCGGGCAGCGCCGGGGCGGCCGCCTCCACCGCGACACGCATGGCCTCTCTGTCCTCTCCGACGCTGACGCCGCCAATGGCGTTGCCCACGAGGTCGTGGCTCGCGACCGCCTCGACGCTGGCTCGCCGGAGGTCCTCGAACGCTCCACCCTGAACGATGCCGAAGAGCGCCTGACCGGATCCCTCCACGCCGCCGGCCTGGCGGTAGACCTCCACGCAGCGCTCCAGCCAGCGGTGGGTGCGGTCCGTGGCCTCCGTCACCCCGGCGCGATCCCCCGGGTCGGCCGGGCAATGATCGAAGGCCATGTAGACGTCCGGGCCGAGCCGCTGCTGGATCTGGATGGCGCGCTCGGGGGTGAGGCGGATCCGGTCCCCGTCCACGATGGACTTGAACGTGACGCCGTCATCGTCGAGGGTGGAGATGTCCGCCATGCTGAACACCTGGTACCCGCCGGAGTCGGTGAGGATCGGGCCGTCCCAGGACATGAAGCGATGGAGGCCGCCGAGGGCCGCCACCGCCTCCTCGCCGGGGCGCAGATGCAGGTGAAGGGTATTGGCGAGGATCATGGTCGATCCCACCTCGCCGATGTCGCGGGGGAGCACGCCCTTGATGGTCCCGCGGGTCCCCACGGGCATGAAGGCCGGCGTCTGAACGTCGCCGTGCGGCGTGGAGAAGCGCCCCACGCGGGCTCGTTTGGCCTCGGGATCTCCGGGGGCAGCGGCCTCGACCTGGAAGGCGAAGCCCGCCTGGCTTGAGGACGGCAACTCGCCCGAGGGGGCAGCGGCGTCGGAGGGAGAGGTCATGGGTCGGTGGCGCTGGCCAGGGTCAGGGGGGCCGATGCTTGGGCGGCCTCGACCTGGAACGGCGACGGCTGAGCTTGGCGTGACGTAGCTCGGGCGGTCCTGCCGGGCGGATGCGAGAGCGTGGCGCCGGGATAGTAGTGCGCCAGGATCGCGGCGGAGCTCCAGCCGGCGCGGCCGAGGTCGCGCGCGCCCTCCTGGCACAGGCCCACCCCGTGTCCTCGACCCCTTCCCTGGGCTCGCCACCCGCCCAGGAGGAGCGGATCCGACGGGGCCGGGACGGTGGCCACCACGGCGCCGCTTCGCAGCACTCCGTAGCCCGCGGCTCTCCGGAACTCCTCGAAGGGGATCCGCGTCACCACGCCGTCGCCGGACTCGAGAGCGACATCGATCCAGCGGCCGCCGGCATCTGTTCGTGCAGGACCAATCCGTCGGGGCGCTCCAGGGAGGCCGAACGCGCGCCCGATGCGAGCCAGGGAGGCCGGGCTGAGCTCCTCGATCCATCCGAGGGGACGGTCCTTGTCCGGCGCACCGAGGGACGATTCACGGGCCGCCCGCCGCAGGCAAGGTGAACACGAGACCCCCGTTGGCCCCACGGCGTTCCGCTGGCGAACCTCCTTGCGGAAGACGTCCCTGAAGTCACTGGTGTGCCCCCCGCAGGCCGCGTGGTAGCGGGCCTCCTCCAGGCGGTCGCCCCGCATCAGGACGACGCCGCGGGTCGCCGCTACAGCTCGGGTCAGCCGGTCGGCGACCTCCTGGGCGCGGCGCGAGGTGCCCGGGGTGTGGCGCCCGCCAAACGCCTGGTCCATGACGCCGTCGGCGAGCAGCGCGGGCGCCCCGTTGGCGGAGCGCAGCCGAAGGGTCGCGACGGCATAGGTGCGGGCGGCGATGGCCTGGGCCTCGAGCTCAGCCGGAGTCGCCGACCAGATGGACGTCTCCGAGGCGACCACGCCTTCAACGTAGGCCTCGAGCCCGACCTGCACCCGGGCCTCCAGCCCACCTTCTGGGCGGGGCAGGATCAGCAGGGTCCCGTCATAGGTCCGATCCTCGAGGGCGACCGGGCCCTGAACGCGCGTCGGCGCGGGGCTCGCCGAGCCGTTGAGGAAGACCTCGGAGCCGATCCGTTCGGCGAGTCCCGGACGACCGTCGGGGCCGCGCCAGCGGATCTCGGCGGCGCCGCGCAGACCCGAGAGCTCGACGGTGACCTGGGCCGGCAGCCGCGGTCCAGCGTGCGCCGCAGGGTCGGACCCGCCGGGTCCTGGCCCGCCGCTCGCAGTCTGGTCAGGGCCCCTCGTCGGCACGCTGCCGTAAGACGCGTATCTCGGGGTGCAGCCCGTCGTCACCAGCAGCACGGCGAGGAGCAGGCCGAACGGCAGGCGGTGGCGGGCGCCGCCACGCCAGGCCCCGCGCAGGCCGGGAGGGCCAACCCGGAAGGTGCGCCGCGCGATCAAGTGCTGAAGGGCAAGCCGCCCTGCTCCGGTGCCATGGGGGGCTCGGCGCCAATCAGCTGCAGTCCCTGCTCCGTGATCACCCGCCCACGTGGCGTCTTGCGGAGAAACCCAGAGCGCAGGAGGTGTGGCTCGAAGACATCCTCGATGGTGTCCTCCATCTCGCCGATCACCGCGGCGATGGTCTTGAGCGCGGCGGGCTGCGGGGCGTGATCCGCGAGGCATCGGAGGATCCTTCGGTCCATCTCCTCGAGCCCGTGTCCGTCCACCCCGATGCTTCGCAGGGTCGCCTCGGCGAGGTCCGCATCGATCGCGCGGTTACCGTCGACCTGAGCACGGTCTCTCACGCGCTTGAGGAAGCGGCCGGCGATGCGCGGGGTGCCGCGGCTACGAGCCGCGAGGATGGCCGCGGCCTCGTCGTCGATCCGCACCTTGAGGATGCCCGCGGCGCGCCGGACGATCTGCTCGAGCTCCAGCGCCGGGTAGGGGTCCAGTCGCAGGGACAGCCCGAAGCGAGCGCGGAAGGGGGCGGACAGGAGTCCCTCCCTGGTGGTCGCGCCCACGAGTGTGAAGGGCTCCAGCTCGATCGGGAGGATCCGGGCGTGAGGGCCGCTGTCCAGGGTCATCTCCACCCGGAAGTCCTCCATCGCGGTGTAGAGGTACTCCTCGACGGCGATGGGGAGGCGGTGGATCTCGTCGATGAAGAGGACGTCGCCGCGCTTCAAGCTGGTCAGCAGGCCGACCAGGTCCCGAGGCTTGTCGAGGGCTGGCCCGGAGGTGGGCTGGAGGCTGGTGCCCAGCTCGCCGGCCATGATCCTCGCGAGGCTCGTCTTGCCGAGCCCGGGAGGGCCGCTGAACAGGACGTGATCCGGCGGTTCTTCCCTCTCCATGGCGGCGTCGAGGTGGACCCTGAGGTTCTCGACGACCCCGCCCTGGCCCACAAACTCCGCCAGCGCCACCGGGCGGAGCCCGACCTCGGTGATGCGCTCCGGCGCCGAGCCTCCCCTGGAGCCGGGCGTGCCCAGGTCCTCAAGCGCCGAGGGGTTGAAGACGTGATCGCCGGATGCGCCTGGCTGATCAGGCTTGGGCGTCGGGGGCATTGCATGGCTGCCTTGCTGCGACGGCCCGCCCTCCTGATTCAATCCCCCGCCGTTCATGGCCCCGAGGATAGCGCGTCGCGCGCCGCAAGCGAAGGAGGCAGGTCACTCGACGGTGGCATTGGCGGGTGGATCCCGCGGCGCCTCGCCCGGGGGCACCCCGCCGAGCACCCGTGGCGACCCTTCCGGGGGACCCGACGGAAGAACATGCGGTGGGCTGCCTTGCTGGAGGCGCCTCCGCCGCCGCCTCTCGCACAGCGGAGCATTCCTGCAGCGTGGCGCTCCCGCAGCTCCTTGTCGGAGGTCGTCGTGCTTCGGGGCGCCTCGCTGGGCCTGCGGGACGGGCCTCTGCATTGGGTCGGTCCTCCCTGGCTCCTTCGCCCAGGTCAGCTCCCCGGTCCTGCCCGCTGGGCTCGCTCCCTGGGCTCGCTCCCTGGGCCACCGGCCTGCCCCCTCCCGGCTTGGCCCCGCGGCGATTGCCCCGGCGGCGGCCTCCGCGACGGCCTCGGTGGACCGAACGGCCCCTTCGGCCAGGGAGCCGGGCTGAGAGGCCCAATCGTGCGATCCGGGCAAAAGCCGGGCCTGGGTGCCCGAAAAGAGCCTCTCCACGGCTTTGGGGCAGACGGAGAGCCTGCCTTGACACCACCCATTTGCATTCCCAAACTACATCGGGAATCGCCGGTCTGGGCGTGCCGCCAAGTGTGCGCTCCAGACCATCCGAGGGCCTCTTGGGGCGTTCGAGTGCAACGATTCCGCACACTGCACGGCCGTCCCTTCCCACGATGGGGGCGGCTAGAGGGCTCTTTTCAAATCGCGCGTGTCGTTCGTAACCGCAGGGTGAAGCTGATGTTGATCAGTCCGTTGCGCTTGCGAGCCGACCCCTTGGGCGCACCGCTCATGGGTTAGCTGGCACGGGAGTTGGACTCCCTCTCGCGCACCCCCAGATTCCAACCGTTTCCTCGGCGCTCTCGGCGCCACCGGGAGCGGTCCTCCACTCCGACTGTTCGGCCCTCGAGGCCGTACGTCACCGGGCTCTCACCCGGTGGCAACAACCCCCCCGATGCTCTTCATGCACGAAGAAGTCAAATCCGCTGGCGCGGCCGATTCTCGGCCCATCGCTCGCACGCTCGCCACGGGACTCGCCATCACCGCCCTGGTCGCAGGGTGCGGCGGCGGGAAGGCGTCCCAGGACGGTGTCTCCGGCTCTGGCGCACTGCTGCGCCTGAACGAGGTCGGCAACGGCTTCGGACCGCTGCTGCCACACCGCGTCCCGCAGCTGGATTCGACGGGTGCTCCGACGGGTCAGATCATCGCGATCCGCACGATGGAAGACATCGTCGATAACGTGACGCGGAGCAACCCGATCTTGCCGACGCCGTTCTTCGAGCCGACGGCAACGCTCCCCAACGGTGAGCCGGGGAACCACTACATCTACGCCAACTTCACCCAGGTGATCGACCCGGAGTCGGTGGTGAATCCGAGCCCGTCGAGCCCGACCCTTTCGGGCGCTGTGGGTGTGACGACACTGAACCCGTTCAGCGGCGCCTCCCTGCCGGCCAGCGGTCGGGTGTTCATCGGGGGCAAGACGCTGGTGGGGCCGGCGACCGGTAACCCGCCGCAGCTCAACCTCGTGCCCTGGGTCGAGGAAGACCCGGCCAACCCTGGCTTCCTCCTCGCACTCGTCCCGGAGGCGAACGGCTTCCCCGGTGTGAACTCCTTCGTTCCCAACGCCGCTGATCTTGTGTCGGACAAGACCATCGTGTTTGTGGCGGACGACGACAACGACCTCAACAGCTTCAACACGTTCCCCGCGAACGTCCAGATCCGCTTCTCGGCCAGCAAGGCGCTCCTTGCCACGAACGGCCGCACCCTGTCGGATCCCGTCCTCGCCTCGTCCACGGTGGGCAGCGACACGCTGTCTCCGGAGGTGATCACCGAGCCGCCGCCCACGTCGGCACCGCTGATCACACCCACCAATGGGGAGGTCGATGTGGACCCCCAGACGGCGATCCGCGTGAGCTTTACCGAGCCGGTTCAGCCCTACTCGGTGGGCGAGATCGCTGGTGTGAACCCGCCCTCGCTCTCCTCAGCCTTCCAGGTCACGTTCGGTCCGCCGACGTCGATCACGGTGATGCCCTTCACCGCGCTTCCGGTGAGCCCGTTCGATCTGTCCACGTATCAGATCTTCCCCGGCTTCTCGTTCCCCGGGCAGGGTCCGGAGTTCCAGACCTGCGGCACCTTCTCGCGGGTGGACATCAACCTGGCGACCGATCAGATTGAGGACTTCGCCCAGACGCCGAACGGCGTCGGCGGCTTCCAGCCCAACGTGAACTCCCTCGGGACGACGAGCTTCTTCGAGACGGGCGAAGGTCCCGGCCTCGTGAACGCCCCCGTCGCCCCGGACACGATCTACGTCGCGCGGAGCGGTGCTTCTCCCGGAATCTCGGTGCTCGACCTCAATGGCTTCGGTCAGTCGACGGGCAACCCGGTGTCCTCGCAGCCTTACCCGCTCGAGGGTGAGTCTCGGTTCCCCTACGACCAGAACGTCACGCAGAACCCGACGATCCGTCCGCTTCTGAACCCGGGCGATTGCACGGTGAACGGTGGCTCCGCTGGCGTCTTCACGCTCGTCAAGGACAGCAGCCTGGAGGACCTCATCGTTCGCGCGCCGCTGATCAGCACGGTGACGGACATTCACATCGGCCACGCGCTCGACGGCACGCTCCGCAACGCGCCCCCGCCCTTCGGCTGCCAGGCCGGCGGCGGCAACGTCTGCGCGCTCGATGGTCTCAAGGTCATCGCGTCGGTCCAGGGCAACCAACCCAACACCCTCGCTCCGGCGCAGGTCAACCAGTTCGGCGGCATCAGCCCTGGCTACGAGAACATCATCTCGTGGGCGCCGCACCCCAACCCTCCGACGCTCGCCTTCCCGCCCCAGTGCGTGTCGCCCTTCATCGGTGGCAACGAGCCGACGTCCATCGACACCCTGACGAACAACCTGCTGGTCTCGGGCAACCCGTTCCCGATCCCGGCGACGAACACGCCGCCCTCGGGCCTGCTGACCCTCGAGCAGAACCTGTTCTTCCTCGGGCCGAGCTTCGGGCAGACCCAATCGCAGAACTGCACGCAGTACCAGATGCGTCAGCAGATCGGTCACTTCCTCTATGTGGCAGACCGTCCGCGCAGCGAGATCGTCGTGTTCAACTCGAACCGGATGACGGTCATCGACCGCATCGCGGTCCCTGACCCCACGTCCATGGCCATGGGGCCGAACATCGACCTGCTGGCGATCAGCAACCAGCTGGCGGACACGGTGACCTTCGTGGATATCAATCCGCAGTCGGCGCAGTTCCACCAGGTGATCCGGACGATCCAGGTGGGCAACTCGCCCCGCGGTATTGCCTTCGAGCCCACCAACGAGGACATCCTCGTGACCAACGAGCTCAGCAACACGATGTCGATCATCGCCGCGTCGTCGCTCGACGTGCGACGGACCATCAACTCGCAGTTGAACCGCCCGTTCGAGGTCTGCATCACCCCGCGGATGCTCGGCTTCTCCTTCCAGCGAGGCGTGTACTTTGCCTACGCCCTCAACCGCTCCGGTACCGTCGCGCTCTTCGAGTCCGGTCCGAACGGCGTGAACGGCTGGGGCTTCGACGACGTCGTCGGCATTCTTCCCTTCGATTTCCAGGCGCCCAAGCAGATCCAGATCGACCCGATCAACCTCGATGGATCGGTCTACGTGGTCCACGAGGGCCCGATCGACGTGACCACCGGTAACCCCGGCAACCTCGGCATCGGCGCGATCTCTCGCCTCCGGATTGAGAGCGCGATCGCCGGCCAGATCCCCCTGACGCAGATCGGCGTCGGTAACGCGAACTTCCGCGACCTCCAATACGGTGTGCCGCTGTCCCTGAGTCAGGCCCTGGGCCAACTCTCGGGCATCCCTCTGGACATCGCCTTCGATAACCAGCGCAACCTCGGCGGTGTCCCGGGCCCGTCCAACACGTTCAGCGCTGGCTCGCCGATTCCGGCCAACAGCAAGTCGTCCTACCGACTCATCGGCGGTGGCGGTCTGAACACCTCGGAGCCTCGTTTCCTGTTCGCTTCGGTCCCGAACCCCATCGGTGGCAGCGGCGTGATCGACGTCCTCGCCCTCGGCGCGACGGGTACTCCGCGATTCGACACCAACCCCTACCTGCCCGGCATCCAGTCGGTGCCGGTCCCGCAGGTGACGCTCCTCGCGGACTACTGGCGACAGTGATGGACCGGGGCTCCGCGCCCGTCCGTCCCTTTCGTAGGCATCCACCCGGTTCCTCCGGGGCCTGAGAATCCCGGCTGCGTCCGCGAGCGAATCGCGGGCGCAGCCCTCATTTTTGGGTGTCTGTGCCGACTGGGCCGCGCCCGCTTCGTTCCCTCTTCCTCCCCGACCCTTCCTTGCCGGATCCCGCCGCAGTCCGTTCGATGTTCGCCGGGATCGCCGGGCGATACGACCTCGCGAACCGGGTGCTCTCGGGGGGCGTGGACCGCAGTTGGCGGCGCAAGGTGATGGCCGCTGCGGGCTCTCCTGGGCCGGGGGCCACGGTGGTGGACGTGGCGTGTGGCACCGGAGACCTCGCGCTGCTCTTTGCGAAGGCCGGAGCCCAGGTGGTGGGGGTGGACTTCACCTACGAGATGGTGGCGATCGCGCCCTCCAAGGATCGCGAGAGGGGGGGAGCGGTGGCCTGGCTCCAGGGGGACGGCCTTGATCTCCCGATCGGAGGGTCGGTGGCAGACGCCGCGACGATCGCCTTCGGGCTCCGCAATGTCGCGGACCGGCGCCGCTGCCTCCGCGAGATGGCGCGGGTGGTCCGTCCTGGGGGACGGGTGCTCGTGCTCGAGTTCAGCATGCCTCGCAAGGACGCCTTCGGCCGAATCTATCGCGCCTACCTCGAGCATGTCCTGCCGCGAATTGGCGGGGCGCTCTCCGGGGATCGGGCGGCCTACAACTACCTGGACGACACGGTGCAGGGCTGGCCGGGTCCGGAGCAGCTGCAGGAAGAGATGGAGGCCGACGGGCTGGTGGACTGCGGCTTTGAGCGGCTCTGGCGCGGGATCGCCTGCATTCACCACGGTGTCGTCCCCCCGCAAACCCAGATGCCGGACGCGCGAGGCTGAGCGGAGTATGGCCACTTACGAGGAGGACGACGAGGAGTTCGAGGACGAGCCGGTGTCCCAGGCCAAGGTGCTCTCGTTGCGGGTGGACGGCCCGGCGCGGGGCGTCTCCTTTGGGTTTCTGGCGATGCTCCCCCTGTTCATCGCCTACGAGTTTGCGGGCCCTGGTGAACCGGGGCACCCGCGGGCGGTGGCCGAGGCCATTCTCTTCTCTCCGTTCCAGCGACTGGGGGCCGCCGATGTGGTGGATGCTCGCCGGGTGATCGTTGGTGTGCTGGCGGTCGCTGCGCTGGTGTCGTTCCAGCTACAGGTTCGCCGTGAGCAGGGAGCAGCGCTCGCGCCGCGCTTTGCGAGGACACTCATCGAGGGGGCGCTCGGGTCGCTGGTGCTCGGGCCAGTGCTCTTCGCGGCCGCGGAGGTGGCCTCTCCCTACGTCGGGACCATGACGCTGAGCGTCGGGAGCGCCTCGGGCCCGACGGCGGCCCGCGCCGGCTTTGTCATGGGCGGAGCCGCCTATGAGGAGATCGTCTTTCGCCTCGGCGCGCTCTCCGTCCTCTGGCTCCTGAGCCGGCAGTTCTTCACCTGGCTCGGCGCGGCCCCCGGCGCGGCGAGGCTGGGGGCGGTGACGGTGGCGTCGGTGGGGTCCGCCCTGCTCTTCGCAGGTTTCCACCTGGAGGCCTTCACGGGCTGGCTCGGCCCGGGTGGCGAGGCCTACGATGCAGCGGTCTTCACCTGGCGGGCCACCGCGGGCATCCTCCTGGCGGCCCTCTTCCTCTGGAGGGGCCTCGGCGTCGCGGCCTGGTCCCACGCATTCTTCAACCTCGCGCTGCTGGTCGGCGCCCTCCCCAGTTCGCCATGACTGCAGATCGACCCCTCAGGTACTTCGTCGGGCTCACGGGCGGGAGCGGTCACGCGTATGCGGAGCGGCTCGTGATCGAGCTCCTCCGTGCTGGTTGCGAGGTTGACCTCTCGATCACGGAGGCGGGCTGCAAGGTCTTGCGGCACGAGCTGGGCGTGGAGGCGGGCGTCCGGGGCGAGCGGCTGCTCGAGGCGCTGCCGGGTTGGCTCGGAGGGGCGGGGCTTCCTGCCGGATGGGAGGCCCGGGTCCGCGTGTTCACGAGCGACGCGATCGAGGCCCCCGCGGCCTCCGGGACGTCGCTCACCGGCGGCGTGATCATCGCCCCCTGCAGCATGGGAACGCTGGCCCGAGTGACCGCGGGCTTCAGCTCGAACCTCGTGGAGCGAGCCGCGGACGTGGCGCTGAAGGAGGGCCGGCGGCTGCTGCTGATGCCCCGTGAGACGCCGCTCTCCGAGATCCATCTGGAGAACATGCTGCGCGCCGTGCGGCTCGGCGGGATCGTGCTCCCGTGTATGCCGGGCTTCTATCACCTCCCGAAGAGCATCGATGACCTCGTGGCGCACGTGGTCGGGAAGGCCCTCGATCGCCTGGGCGTCGTCCAGGACGTGGGTGCCCGCTGGGGCGGGCTCGAGGAGCCCTCGGGCGATCCGGGGACGTCGCCCCCGGAGAGCGAGGGGGCCAGAGGACCATCCGGCGGGGCGGCCCAGTGAGTCGGGTCGCCGCCACCCTGTCGCTGGTCAAGTTCAGCCACTCGGTCTTCGCGCTGCCCTTCGCGCTCATGGGCGCATGGTTGGCGGCGGGCGGTCCGCCGTCGCTCCGGACCCTGGCGTTGATCGTCCTGTGCGCTGTCGCGGCGCGCACCGCGGCGATGGCCTTCAACCGGCTCGTGGATCGAGACATCGACGCCGCGAACCCGAGGACCGTCGGGAGGGAGCTACCCAGTGGCGCGCTGGCCGTGGGGTACGCCCGCGGACTGGTGGTCGTCTCCGCGGGCGTCTTCGTCGCTGGCGCGTTCACCCTGAACCAACTCGCGGGCTGGCTCTCTCCCGCGGTCTTGGCGGTGCTCCTTGGCTACAGCTATGTGAAGCGCTTCAGCGCCGCGGTACACCTGGTCCTGGGCCTTGCTCTCGGGCTGGCCCCCCTCGGGGCGTGGATCGCGGTCCGGGGCGACTTCTCGGGCGACCTGGTCCCGGTGCTGCTGCTGTTCTGCACGGTGTGGACTTGGGTGGCGGGCTTCGACCTGATCTACGCCTGCCAGGACGCTGAGTTCGACGCTGGGCGCGGGCTGCACTCGATCCCCGCCAAGCTGGGTGTGGGCGGCGCCCTCAGGGTGTCGCGCCTGCTGCACGCCCTCACGGCCCTCTCCCTGGCGCTCCTGGCGTGGCGGGCGGATACCGGGCTGGTCTTCTGGGTCAGCTGCGCGGCGGCCGTGGGGCTCTTGTGCTGGGAGCAGAGCCTGGTGCGCGAGGATGACCTGAGCCGGGTCGACGTGGCGTTCTTCACCATCAACGGGTGGGTCGGCGTGGCCCTCTTCCTCGGGCTGGCCCTCGACATGGCGCTCCGCTCGGGCGACGCTGTGGGCTGAATGGCGCGCAAGAAGAAGGCAAGCAAGAAGAAGCCGAGGGATCCCAATCCCGAGGACGCCCTCCGGGAGCTGGAGCATCGCATCGCGCAGGGGCTGCCGCGGGTGTCGATCCTGCGCGGCGACGAGGCCTACTTTCGCGAGCGCGGGGTGCGCGCGCTGAGCGAACGCGCCCGCGCCGACGGCCTGGAGGTCTGTCGGCATGATCCGCTGGACCCGGATTACTCCGCCGGCCGCCTGGTGGATGACCTCTCCACGGGGGCGCTGTTTCAAGCCTCACGCTGCGTGGTGCTGCACCACGCCGAGCGGGTGGTGGTCGACCGCGCCTCCGCGTTCTCTGCGGCGGTGCGCGACGCCATGCTGGCCTGGATCAAGTCGGCGAGCCCGGGCGCGATTGTGCTCTCCGCGGACAAGCTGCGCGCCGACCACGCGCTTGCCAAGGCGGTCAAGGAGGCCGAGGGTCCCATCGTCGGGTGCCGCCGGCTCTACGACACCCCGCCCCCGTGGAACCCTGATCCGAGGAACACAGAGCTCGTCCAGTGGTGCGGCGCCCGCGCCCGCAGCCTCGGGGTCAAGCTGGATAGCGCCGAGGCCTACTACGTGGTGGCGGCCACGGGCAACGACCTGAACGCCATCGAGGATCGACTCAAGGGGCTGGTGGGCCGCGGCTCGGAGGCGATCCAGGAGCTCGTGACCTGGGACAGCAGCGCGTCCGTCTGGGACGTGGCCGAGTCCCTCGTCGCGGGCGATGTCCGCAAGGCCGCCGTGGGGATCGAGACCCTCTTCTCCGGCGGCGCGGTCCAGCGGGACGGGAGCCGGACCCTCGACCAGAGCGGCATCGTCGCGCAGCTGAGCACCGCGGTCTCCGCGAAGCTGCGGGAGGCGGTGCGCGGCGCCGGCGAGCTCGAGGCCGGCCGCGGGGTCTCCGCGGCGGCGGCCGCCGCCGGGGTGCGCGGGCCCAAGCCCGCCGTGGACGCCTTCGAGCGGCGCATGGGGGCCCGGGCCCCTGGCGCCTGGAAGCCCATGCTGGAGGACTTCGCCCGCCTTGAGCGGCGCTCCCGCTCCTCGGTTCAGGTGGACGCCACGGACTTCATGCAGCTCGCCCTGCGCTGGCGCGGCTCGAGTGGCGGCTCGGGCTCTCGATCCAGGGGCCGGTGAACTACCATGGGGGCATGAGGGAAGCCGCCAACGAGACCGTGCCTGAGGGCGGGCGCATCGCCGTCCTGTCCGAGGTCGTCCGGAACCAGATCGCGGCCGGGGAGGTCATCGAGCGGCCGGCCTCGGTCGTCCGCGAGCTGCTCGACAACGCCATTGACGCCGGGGCGTCGCGCATCCAGATCGACCTCGAAGAGGGCGGGATGCGCATGGTGCGCGTGACCGACGATGGCCTCGGCATGATCCCCGAGGACCTGGCCCTGGCCTTCGAGGCCCACGCCACCAGCAAGCTCCGCACGCCCGAGGACCTTGACCACATCGCGAGTTTGGGGTTCCGCGGGGAGGCGCTCGCGTCCATGGCGTCGGTGGCGCGCTGCTCGATCCGCTCGCGGCCCCGCGGCGCCGACGTGGGCGCCGAGATCACCGAGGAGGGCGGGCGCCGCGGCAAGATCACTCCGGCAGGCATGCCGGAGGGGACCATCGTCGAGGTCCGCGACCTCTTCTTCAACACGCCTGCGCGCAGGCGCTTCCTCAAGCGCGAGCAGACCGAGCTCTCCCGCTGCACCGAGATTGTCCAGCGCGTGGCGCTGGCGCACCCCGCCGACGAGACCGGGCAGGGTGGCATCGGCTTTGTGGTCATGCACGGCGGCCGGCGGGTGTTCGACGTGGAGCCTGGCATGGACCTCCTGGCCCGCATCCGGCGGGTCTTCGGGGACGAGCTCGCCTCCGAGCTCGAGCCGGTGGAGGCCTCCATGGGGTCCACGCGCATCACGGGCTACGTGGCGCCGCCGCGCTTCGGTCGCCGGGACGCGCGGCGCCAGATGTGGTTCCTCAACGGGCGGCCCATGAAGGACAAGGTCCTGACCCGGGTGCTCAAGGACGCCTACCGCGGCGTGCTCATCGACGGGCTGCAGCCGGTGGGCTTCCTCCAGCTCTGGATGGACCCCGAGTCGGTGGACGTCAATGTGCACCCCGCCAAAAGCGAGGTGCGGCTGCGGGACGAGCGCTCGCTCTTCGGTTTCCTGGTCAACGCCCTGAAGGAGGCGGTCATGCGCACGAACATGGCCACGCCGGGGGAGTCCATGATCGACCGCCTGCGCCGCCGCGAGGGTCGGCCGATGCAGCGCGAGACCCTGCCCGATCCTGGGCCGCGCGGCGCG
>CAJQPT010000070.1 GCA_905480285.1 uncultured bacterium | reverse complement strand
TCCCCGTCGTTGTCCACGTCGCCGATGGCGAGGCCCATCCCGCCCCGCGGGTCGTCGAGGCCTGTCGAGAACGAGACGTCCTTGAAGGTGCCGTCCCCTTCGTTGCGGAAGAGCACGTTGAAGGAGACGTCGTTCGCGATGTACAGGTCCTCGTCTCCGTCGAGGTCGAAGTCCCAGAACACCGCCTGCATCCCGCGGCCCTGGACGTCCGCGAGGCCGAGCTCTTCGGTGGCGTCCTCGAACCCGAGGGCTCCAGTGTCCGCCAGCCGGCTGCGGAGGAAGACGTTCCGCTGGCCGGGGAAGGCGAAGGGCAGCATCTCGACCGGGTCCTCGCGCTGGTAGAGACCCAGCTCATCGGCGGGGGGCATCTTCTCCAGGTCGTAGTCCAGGTAGCTCGTGACGTAGAGGTCCAGGTCGCCGTCCCCGTCGGGGTCGCCGGCGATGACGCTGGCGCTCCACAGGGAGAGCGCGGGGAGCACGCCCTCCGCCTCAATGAAGGTCGCATCCCCCGCGCCGAGGAACAGGCGGTCCCGACCATAGTTGGCGCAGTAGAGGTCCAGGTGCCCGTCCCCGTTCAGGTCCACCAGCAGGGCGCCCATGCCCGCGTCCCCGCGGCCGAGGCCCGCGTCCCCGCGGCCGAGGCCCGCGCGCGCGGTGCCGTCCTCGAAGGTCCCGTCGCCGCGCCCGAGGAAGAGCCGGTCCGAGAGAGGTTCGCAGCCCTCGCGGCCCGCGCCCTGGAGGAGCACGAGGTCCAGGGCCCCGTCCTCGTTCACGTCGCCCCAGGCGGCGCCAGGGCCCATGGTCGGGCGAATGTCCAGCTGCTCGCGCGGCCCCTCGGCGTGGGTGTACGCGGCGAGTCCGGCGCCGCGAGTCACCTCGACGAGGGACTCGGGGGAGTCGGCCGCGGTGAACCGCGTGAGGTCGACCGTTGGACGGCGGACCAGGGCTCGCGGGGCGTGGTCGCGGGACCGGGCCGTCGCGACGGGGGCGGGATCAGCGGCTCGTCCCCGCACGCCCGGCCGGAGCACGAAGCCCAGGGTCTCGCCCTCCTCGAGCAGGCGCCCCGGCGGCTCCATGGCGAAGCGGTAGGCGCGCCGGTGCCCCGCCGGCACGACGCGGCGGTCCTCGGAGAGCCCCGCGGCGTCGGTCCATCTGAAGGACCTCGACCCGTCCTCGCGGGTGACGTGTACGTCCGCCTGGGAGACCTGGTGGAGGAACGCCTCGAACTCCGCCAGGTCGCCTTGGACGAGGGTCGCGAACTGCACGGCGTCCAGGAGCGCGTCGCCGAGCTTCACCTCCATGGGGGCGCCGGTGGCCGGGAGCACGAGGGGGCGGGTGGCGCCAGGGTGCAGGAGGTGCGGCTCGCCGTCGACCTCGATCGGCCAGGGGGCGGCCCGCACGACGCCCGGGTGGAGGCCGAACAGGAGGACGTGGGAGTGGGGGGACGCCGGCGGCTCGAGCGAGACGGTCCCGCCCGCGACGACCTCGTCGTCCCGTCGGAGGAGGTGGGCCAGGTCTGCGCCGGCGCTGGAGGCCGCGGCGGCGGGGGGGCGGGCGTCGCGGAACACCCTCGGCGCCCCCGCCACAAGGAGCAGCTCCTCGTCGACCCCGTGGACGACAGCCGTCAGGCGCGGCGCACAGTCCAGGGGACGGTTCCCGGCGCGCAGGGCGACCTCCACCTGGGCGCTGAGGGCGGGTCCGGGCGTCACCGGCGTGGTCGCGCCGCGCCTCACCTCGGCGCGCGGCATGAGCGGTGAGATCGCGGTCAGGGCGAGCACGTGCACGTCGCCGTCCCGGGGCACGGACAGCCAGGTCCAGCTCCCGTCGGGGCCGCCGACCTCGACTGCGGGCGGTAAGAGGGGGTCCTCGGAGGTGGGGAGGGCGAAGGCCGCGAGAGCGGCGAGCCAGGCGCTTGCTGCGATCATGGCGTGAACCTACGGGAGGAGGAGGGCGCGAGTGAGTCCGCGTGGACGAAAAGACCCCGTCCGGCCGGGGCCGAACGGGGTCAGGAGGGTGTCGTTGGGTCGCGCTCAGCTGAGCTTGAGTTCGCGGACGTCCTCGATGGCGAAGTCGATGGAGGACTCCTTGTCCACGTCGATGACGCGGCCGCTGCCCTTGAAGGGGTTGAAGATCAGGGCGCCGGTCGCGGCGCGACCGTTCTTGAAGTAGACGGTGACCTTGTCCGCCGTGCGGGCGCCCTGGAGAGCGTCGTAGATCTTCTCCTGGGTCATCTGACGGGCCTTGCGGACCGAGGCGGGTGCGGGTGCGGTGAATGCCATGGTGGTTGTGGGTTGGGTGCGGTGAATACGAGTGGTGGACGTCCGACCCTGAGCGAGCTCAGGGCTGTGCGGTGGACGCCGCTTCCTCGCGGGATGTGGCGGTGGGCACGTTGCCCTCCGGCGCTTCGCGGACCTCGTCCGCGACCGATGAACTTGGATGGAGGAGTTGTTCGAGGTGGGGGACCAGCAGGCTGGACCACGTCTCGAAGTTGGCGCCCTCGGCGAGCTGCTGCGGCAGCTGTCGCCAGGGGACGAATTCGCCGCGGAGTTGATCCACCTCGCGGATGCGCGCGTCGCCCCCGAGGAGCTCGAGGGTCTGGACCAGTCCGACGTGGACCGCCCCGACGGCGTTGCTGTCGTCGTTGAGGAGACCGATCGAGGTCAGGCGGGTCTCGCCTTCAACGATCAACTCTTCCTCCATGACCTCCCGGCGCGTGGCCGCGGGGAGCGGGTCGAGGAGTCGCGCCTGGGCGCTTCCCTCCTCCGCGGAGACCGCGTCCACCGGGTTGACGTGACCGCCGACGCCGATGGTGAACTTGTTGTGGAGGCGAGCCTCTCCGCCGCCCTTCGTGCGCTGCAGGAGGAGGATCTCCTCGCCGCGGGTCACCAGGGTGTACGGGATGACTTGCTTCAGCGTCGGGGTCTTCTCGGCGTATTCCCGCTCCACGAAGAAGCCTTCCTCCTCGACGCAGCGCTGAAAGCGCTCGTGCGAGAACTCCTCGCCGAAGGCGGAGAGACCGTGGGGTGCGAACTCAGGGAAGATCGCGGTGCGGGGAACGACGAAGACGAATTCCATGGTGGGGAGGGGGCCGCCGGACGGTGGATCGACGTGCCGCGGTCGGTCACACGGGTCAGCGGTTGAGACAAGTGGTCTGACCTCGCGAGGACCCGGGGCATCTGATCGGCGGAGCCGAGCCATTGCGGAAGGTCCGCGACGTCCTTGCTGGTCGTCGCCGGCCTGGGTGCGGGGGCAGTGCGGGACGTTGTCCGGAGGACCAAGGCCCCAGGGGGCCTAGACGCCGGGCGCCCCTGATGTGCGCAGGGACGGCAGGTGAGGGGAGCGGGTTCGAGAGCGGTGCGTCGGCTCGTGGCAACCGCGAGGCAGAGCAGGGGCGAGCCCTCCATCGTCACGCGGGTTGGAAGCTCGGCGGGCGCGCAGTGGGGGTGGTGGGTCGAGCAGGACCTGCCCCCAGAATCGCGACCGGCTCATTCCGGGCCGACAAGTGCGAGAATGGAGGCGCCCCCGGAATCCGTCAAGGTGCGCAGCACGAGATCGAGCGTGGAAATCACCTGCCCACGCAAGATGTCGTGGTTCCCGTCGACTAAGCATCGACCTTCGCATGCGTTACGCGAATCCGCCTGCACGCTGGACCCACACCACCGGTGGTAGAGAGAGCGTTCGCCTCACGCTCGCTCATCTCGTCGTCGGAAAGTGATAGGTGGCGCGAGAGGCCTTGTAAGCCGGGTTCTGTTCCTGGTCCCGAAGGCCCAGGCGACAGTCATTTCTCTGGGACGAGCGTCGCCGCCCGCCTCGAACGGCCAACCCGGAAGGACATGGACGCGAGCCGCGCCG
>CAJQPT010000069.1 GCA_905480285.1 uncultured bacterium | reverse complement strand
GGTGACGGTGACCTTCGCTCCAGCGAGCCCCTCTCCGTTGACCTCGACGCGGCCGGTGAAGATGGCCCGCGGGGCCTCCCCATCGGGCTCCAGCTCGATCTCGGTGAAGTTCTCGTCGCCGGACGCGATCTCCACGGGCTGCGTCAGGACGACCTCGGGCTCCTGCTGCTTGATGATGAACTCGAGGGGATCGCTGTCCAGGAACCGCCGCGAGAGGATCATCTCGTAGCTGCCGGCCGCGAGGCCGCTGAACCGGAACTCGCCGGCCAGGTCGGTCAGGGTGGTCCTGGGCGAGGACATCATCATCGACATCATCATCGTGGTGTCGCTGCCAGGCCTCCCCACTCCGCGCTCGGAGGGCCTCCGTACGAGCGACACCATGTAGATCTCCAGCGGCGCTGAGCCCGCCCATGTGACCCGTCCGTTCAGGGTGCACGCCGGCGTCATCTCGAAGACCACCTGGTCGCTCTCCTTGGGCAAGAGCTTGCCCTCGGAGCCGTAGGCCGGGTGCTCGACCGTCATGATCGGCTCGAGGGTGAACCACCCCATGGACTGATCCAGCGCCTTGTCCCCCGCGAGCGGGAGCGGGCCGAGCACTGCGCGGCCCTCGACGTCGGAGAACCTGGCGGCGAAGCCCCCGAGGAGGCGGTCGCTCTGGCCCGCGACCCGCACATAGGCGTTCTCGATGGGCAGGCCCGTCGCGGCGTCGAGGACCATCGCCGTCACGGTCCGCGCCGGGCGGCAGGTGATCACGCACTCGGTCTCCTCCGAGCTGTGCTTGATCTTCGTCTCCGCTGGGGCGTGCAGCTCGGACTCCACTCGCACGACCCACTCCCCGAGACCGAGCGCATCCACGACGTAGATCCCCGGCTCGCGCTCCTTGACGGAGGGAGGCGGGGTGGTGGTGCGGATATTGAGCATGGAGAGGGCGAGCGCCGGGATGGCCTCGTTCTTTCCGTCCTGCTCCCGGAGCTTGACGTCGGCGCCGGTGACCGGTTCACCCTCCTCGTCCTCGACGCGCACGACGAGGCGGGCGGCCGCGCTGAGGACGATCTCGACGGCGGCGTTGCTCCCGCTGCCCTTCTTGGTCACCCAGGAGTCGCGGCCGGAACGACGCGCCGACGCCATCGGGGTCCCCAGCTCGCTGATCCCGATCACCTCGAAGGTCCCGTCGTCCGCGGTCACGTTCGTCGGCTGGAGGATTCCGACGGGGGCGAGCATGCTGGTCACGCCTGCGCAGACCTCGGCCCCCGCCACCGGCTCGCCCAGCTCGTCGATCACCCGCCCGGTCACCCGGCGGCCGACCTCGAGGTCCAGCTCTCCCACCGACTGCTCCTCCTGACTCATGGTGAAGGTGGAGATCACCGTCGCGACGTAGCCGGGCTTGTCCACGCCGCCGCAGACCGTCGCGAAAGGAACGCCCTCCAGGCGGAACGTCCCGTCCTCGGCCGTGGTGGTGGTCGGGATCGGGAGGCGCTTCATGTTCGCCATGAGGAAGTCGGGGAGCTGGACCCCCAGGGCCTCACCGCCGTCAGCGCCGGCGATCATGCACTTCTCCCGCAGGTCGAGGATGCCCGTTCCCTGCAGCGCGATCTCCGGGATGGGCGCGATTCGGACACGCGCTCCGGGGACCGGCTCACCGTCCTCATCAAAGACGGTGCCCGTGACCGTTCCACAGCGAGGCAGCACGATGTCTCCGACGTCCGTGAGCCTGCCCGGCTCCAGCCCATGCTCCACCACGCGCAAGGTCGAGCGGCCGCCGCCGCTGTCGATGGCGAAGGCGTGCAAACCGTTGGACACCGCACCTGGGATCAGAAAGCGGCCTTCCGGATCGGTCAGGCACTCCCCAGCGGAGAGATCCGCGTGTCCCATCGCAGTGAATTGGGGCTCGAGAAGCGCACCAAGGTCTCCCTCCAGGAGCTCGACTCGGATGGCGACGACTGGCGATCCGTCCTCCTCGACAATCCGACCGGTCACCCCGGCCAGCAACTCGCCCCACGGATGATCGATGGTGGTCGCCGCCGCCAGCACGGCCTCGGCAGCGTCCCGGCGCCCGAGGACCGCTCCGCCCTCGGATGTGTTCGCGAGGGTCACCTCGGCCGCGACCTCCGCCGGCGCTTCCCGGACGATATTCCGGTTCACCTCGACCGTGGTCTCCGGGGGCGGCCCGGCGAGGAAGAGATACGCGGCGACGGCCGACGCGAGGGCCACGGTGGCGAGGAGCAGGTTCCGGAGGGACATGGAGTCGGTGGGAGCAGAAGAGTCCGTGCAGGAGTGGAGCGGCGCATGCGGGTGCCCTCGGCATTATTCCGCACGCTCTCCGTGAAACAGGATTGCCCATCGCGGGTCCGAAGCGGACCGACGACCTCATTTCTTCCAAGTAAATTTCCCGCTCAGCCTGCCCCCTTCTTCATTTCAGGCGCCTGAACGACGATGTCGTCCCTGGACCGAGAGACCAAACCTGCCCAAGACTCGACAGTCCCTGACGACTCCACGACCCGTGGCCCAGCATGACCCTCCTGCCCATCACGTTGATTCTGGCCGCCGGCCTCGCTCCACAGTCCGGAACGCAGCCGGGCCTGCCAGATGAGTTCGTCCAACTCACGCCGACCCGCGAGCCGTCGTGGCTCGACGCCTGGAGAGAGAACCTCCGTTGGAAGTTCGACGTCAGCGGTCGAGGGGTCTTCGATGACACTGGGTACCTGAAGTCCCTCGGCTTCTTCGGTCTGGACCTGCACAAGGTCTTCACGAGCGGTAACCGCGACGTGGCCACGCTGCTGTTCCAGCCGTACATGACCCGGGCCAATGATCTCGTGCCGACCCCGCCGGTCTTTGACGGCCCGGACGACTGGGAGCTGATCTGGAGGATCGCGAACGTCAACTTCAAGCTGCTGCAAGACGGCGCGCTCAATCTTCGGGTCGGGCACTTCGAGCTCCCCTACGGCCTTGAGCAGACCATCAACACCAACGGAACGCTCCGTGACTACACCCACGGCGGCAACTTCGGCCTGAAGGCGGATTGGGGAGCGACCGTGAACGGGGACCTCGCTGCCCTCGAGTACGAGTTCGCCTGGAGCCGCGGCTCGGGCAACGAGTATCGCGACGACGGCGGCAGCGGCGTCCTCAGCGGCCGACTTGGTACCCCGCGCGACGGGGCCGAGGTCTTTGGCCTCTCCTTCGTGGACGGAGAGTTCCAAACCCCGGGAGGGATCGTGCCCCGTACTCGCTTCGGACTCGACGCCCAGGTCTATCGCGGACCGATGGGCTTCTTTGCCGAGTTCTCCACGGGCAAGGACAATGACTCGGTGGACATCACGCGCGGCCTGGGGGAGGTCAACTGGCGCAACCCGGAGGAGACGATCCTCGCCTGGGTCCAGGTCGTTGCGACGGACAAGGACCGAGAGACCGGGCTCAACTCACTCATGGGCGTCCGCTGGGAGCCGGCCGTTGGGTGGTCGCTGAGCACCCAGTACGTGCAAGTGCTCGAGCCCCTTGATCCGGGTAGCGGACACCCCGGCTCCCTCACCCTACAGCTCCGCTACCGCTTCTAGGACCACCGCCCAAGGCCCACTCCAATGACTCGCTTCCTCAGCTACCTCCTGATCGCCGCGACGCTCTGCAGCGCCGCCCACGCCCAGGCGTTTTGCGCGCTCCGCGATCCCAACCGACAGATCTACAGCCTCTTTCCAAAGGCCACGAGCTATCGATCGATCGTCCGGACGGTGGACCAGGGCGCCCGTCGCCAGATCGGTGCGCGGCTCCCCTTCACCCTTCACTTCAACGAGCTGGGCCGGCATACCCTCTATGTCCCCATGCGTGGGGATCAGGTCCTCGGGCTCGTCCACGTCCGCAGCGAAGCCGGGCGGTGGGGCCTCGTGGAGGTCGCCTGGGGCCTGGACCTCAACCTCGAGGTGCTGGACTTCGAGTTCCAGCGCTGCCGAGATCGTCAGCGCGCGGCCCTTGAGGCTCCGGAAGCCAGGGAGAAGCTCACGGGAGCCGGCTTCGGAGACCTCAAGGCCATGCTCAATGAAGGCGGTGACGCGCTTAAGCCCGGATCCCTCACGATCGACGCCGCAGCTTCGGACCTCGCGGTCACCGTGATCCGAAACGGACTGAAGACGATCGCGGCCACAGAGGCCGCATGGATGGAGGACCTGACCGCGCTCCGCGCCATGGCCCTCGCCAACCGGGCCATGCCCACCGCCCACACGCTCCGGAGGATCTCTCCGCTGTACAACGAGCCCTGTCTGGCGCTCGTGGCGCAGCGGGTTGGCGAGGCCGGCACCGGCGTCCAGCGCGACTCCGTGGCGGCGTGGCAGGTGTTCGACAAGGCGCAGCGACCGCTCGGGACCATCGTCTCCACCGCCTGGCGGCAGGACGAAATCGTCATTGATCTGACCTACGCCGTGAGTCTTGAGGGGAGGATCCTGAAGCTCGAGACGCCCGGCGCCTGGCCCACCAAGGAAGTCGCGCGGTTGTTCCTCGGCCAGGTCGACAAGTCGCCGAGTGACTTGGAGAAGTGCTCGGGCCCAGTGGAGCTCGCCACCCTCGAGTTGCTCACGACCCTCGAGAGTCACGGTCTCACGGAGACTCGCAAGTAGGTTAGGTCAGAGCGTGCGCATCGGAAGTCATATCGCGATTCGAATCGCAGGCTTGGCCCTCGCGGGAGCGGGGCTCGTCCTCGTGGGTCGCGACGCTGCCGTCACGGTGATCGACACGAGTAACGAGCTCAAGAACGACGATACACAGCTCGAGAGCCTGCGCCGATTCGAGGACGCCGCTCGCTTCTTCCTGTTCACCGGCGATCTGATCCTCGCCGGTGAGTCGACCTACCTGGTCAACCTCGGGGTGGAGCAGGCTGGCTCCGTGAAGGAGCAGCTGGTCGAGCTCAAGGCGAGCCCGCTCTCCCAGGGCTCGGAATCCACCTGTGACCTCCTTGAAGCGAGCCTGGACACGATGCTGGGCGCGATCGAGAGGGCTTCGACCTTCACCGGGGACGAGCGGGCGCTCAAGATGGCGAGTCTGTTCGACGAGTTTGACGCCTCCTCGATGGCGCTCACCAGCGGCATCGAACGAATCAGCAATAGCTTCGCGGCGGTGGCCGGACAGCGCCGAGCCGCAGCCGATACCGAGCGGCATGAGATGAAGGTCCGGTCCTGGGCGAGCGCCATCGCCTTCATGCTGGTCCTCCTCATCGGCTGGCGGCATATGTCCTTCACCATCGAGCGCCCTGTTCGCCTGCTTGCCAGCCGGGCCATCGAGGCCCGAGAGCACGGGAGGTTCCAGGACCCCGCACAGGGTCCGACCGAGCTCCGCGAGCTCGGGGCGCGCCTGAAGGAGCTCATCGAGGCGCAGCAGAAGACGCGCGAGGACCTTGAGGCTGAGGTCCTGGCCCGAACGAGCGAGCTCCAGGCTGCGCTCGCCGCCCGGGCCGCCTTCCTGGCCAACACCAGTCACGAGCTGCGAACCCCGATGAACGCGATCCTCGGGTTCTCTGCGCTGATGGGTGACGGCGGCCTCACCGAGACGGAAGAGGCAGAGTTCCTCAACCACATCCGGCACAGCGCTGAGCACCTGCTCGAGCTGATCGAAGACGTCCTCGATCTCTCAAAGATCGACGCCGGGCACATGGGCATCCAGACCGCCTCAATCGCCCCGACCTCCATCGTCGAGCAGGTCGCGAGCATGCTCAAGCCCTCGGCTGTGGCCAAAGGGGTCCGCTTCGTCGCCTCCTGCGACAGCTCAGTCCCCGCCCTGGTCGAGGTCGACCCCATCCGCCTGCGGCAGATCCTCGTCAACCTCGTCAACAACGCCATCAAGTTCACCGAAGCCGGCTCGGTGAACGTGACCGTGTCCTGGGCAGCCGAGCGGTTGTTCGCCGTCGTCGCTGACACGGGGACGGGTATCGCCCCCTCCATGCGTACGGTGATCTTCGAGAGCTTCGAGCAGGCTGACTCGTCAGATACGCGCCGCCACGGGGGAACGGGGCTGGGCCTCGCCATCAGCCGCAAGCTCGCGCGGATGATGGGCGGTGACATCCAGGTTGAGAGCGAGCTCGGCGAGGGGAGCACGTTCACGGTATCGCTCGCCGCCCCGGCGGCCGACGAGACCGCTGGAGGTCAGGCGCGCGGTGGCGAAGAAGCCTCCGGCCTCGGCGATCCAACGGCACCGGTCCATGTGCTCCTGGTTGACGACGTGGCGACCAATCGGCTCCTGGGCAGGAAGATCCTCGAGAGGGCGGGCGTCGAGGTCGTCGAGGCGGTCGACGGCAGGGACGCGATCCGCCAATTCCGCGGGAAGACCGCCGCCGGGGACCCCTTCACGATGATCTTGATGGACCTCCAGATGCCGGTGACCGATGGCTATGAGGCCACCGAGAGCCTCCGGTCGCTGGGCTACAAGGGACCCATCATCGCGCTCTCCGGATCCGTGATGAC
>CAJQPT010000068.1 GCA_905480285.1 uncultured bacterium | reverse complement strand
TGGGATCGTCCTGATCGCCGGGACCGGGAGCTCCTGCTACGGCCGAGACGGATCGGGGCGCACGTTCCAGTGCGGGGGCTGGGGGAGCCTCCTGGATGACGTGGGGAGCGCGACCTGGCTTGGGACCGGAGCGATGATTGCGGCCATCAGGGCCTTTGATGGACGCGGGCCGGCCACCGCGCTCGAGGCGAGGGTGATGGAGACCCTGGGACTTGGACAGATGCGCGAGCTGCTCCCGGTCATCGATAGCGGGACCCAGGTGCGGTCCCGCCGCGCGGCGCTGGCGCGGCTCGTGACAGAGGCAGCAGATGCCGGCGATTCGGTGGCCCTCGGACTGCTCAAGGAGGGCGCGGATGGCCTCGCAGAGTGCGTCGAGGCGGTCTCAAGGACCCTGGACTTCGGGAATGGGGCCCTGGAAGTGGCGTTGACGGGGGGGCTCGGCGAGCACGTCCCGGCCTACCGGGAGCTCGTCCACCGCGCCGTGGAGCGCCGGGTTCCTGCGGCTCGCTGCGTGGCCCCCCGGGCCTCGAACGTGGTCGGAGCGGCGCTCGTCGCGCTGCGGAGCCTGCCCCAGACCCCCGATCCGGGGGCTCCCGCGCAGCTGCTGGGGACAGATTGACTCGATCGAGGCGCTGGTTCGCTCTGGGTGCGCCCTCCAGCCCCCGAGATGGCTCGTCCCGGCTATCCTCTCCGGACTGCGTCCAGCCCTGTTCCGGTCCCGTGACAGCCCCTCCGTCCGAGGGGCCTCTCGGGCCCGCCAGGCCCTGTGACGAGGGGATGGCACAGCCCTTGCCTGGGTGAGTGCGTCCCCGCGATCCAGCGTCCGACCCATGCGTTTCACCCCTCAGCTCAACACGGCCCTGCTCCTCGCCTTCGCGGCGGTGGCCTGCCAGGCGGGAGAGAGCGGCGTGCGGGTCGAGTCCGCGGGCACGATGACCTCTCAGGTGGCGCCCCCGCTGCCCCTCGAAGGCAGCGCGTGGGATGCCGCGGGTGACTTCGCCCTGCCCGCGGTGCCCCCGGGCAACTACCCCGGGCTGCAGAACGTCTATCGCTTCAGTGATCGGATCATCACGGGCAGCGAGCCCGTGGACCGTGAGGCCCTGGCTCAGCTCGAGGCCTGGGGCGTCAAGACCATCCTCTCGGTGGACGGCAAGGCGCCGGACGTCGAGGGAGCCGAGCTGCTTGGTCTGCGCTATGTGCACGTGCCGATCCAGTACAAGGGGATCACCGAGGATCAGGTGCTCCGGATCGCCAAGGCCTTCCGCGAGCTCGAGGCGCCGTTCTACGTCCACTGCTTCCACGGCCGTCATCGCGGACCCGCGGCGGCGGCGATCGGATCGGTCGCCCTGGACGGGCTGAACCGAGACCGCGCGATCGCAGAGATGCGGCACTGGTGCACCACCGCCAAGAAGTACGAGGGGCTCTACCTCACGGTGGCGACGGCGGAGTTCCCGACGGCGGAGGAGACCGCGGCCTACGACTTCGACTTCGCCTCGTCCCAGAGCCCGTCCGGCATCCGTGAGGCGATGATCACCCTCACCAGGTCCTGGGATGAGGTGAAGCTCATCCGCAAGAACGACTGGCAGCTGAGCGCCGATCACCCGGATATCGATCCGCTCCGCTCTGCGACCACCGTCCTCCAGCATCTTGATGCCTGCGTCGAGATGGACGAGACGGCGACCTTCGCCGACGACTTCCGCGCCTGGCTGACGGACAGCCGGGAGGGGACCGGGAAGATCGTGGAGCTCCTCACGGACTGCCGGTCCGAGCCTGGGGCGGACCGCTCGGATGAGCTTGAGCTGGCCTACGGGGTGGTGGCTGAGAGCTGCCTCGAGTGCCACTCCGTCTACCGCAACCGCTGAGCCGGCTGCCCGCGTGTTAGCCTCTGCGCAGGCTGGACCGTCGAGCGCTCCCTGACGGAGCGACTCGGAGCCCCCGCCCCAAGATATGACGTGGATGGCGGCGATTGGCTGGCTGGGTAATGCCTGCTACTTCTCCAGATTTCTGGTCCAGTGGCTGCTCTCCGAGCGGGCGGGCAGGAGCGTCGCGCCACGGATCTTCTGGTGGCTCTCGGTTGCGGGGGCGGTCCTCCTCGGCAGCTACGCGATCCACCTGGGCGACCTGCCGCTGAGCCTGGGCTACGGACTGACGTTCCTCATCTACCTGCGCAACGTCTCGATTGCCTACCTCGGCTCCAAGGCTGGGCGGCTCAGTCGTCGCCCGGCCCTTCTGCTCGCCGGCCTCAGCGGTCTGGGGTTCCTGGCGTTGGCCCTGAAGAGCGCCGCGGAGGGCACATCCGACGCGCTGTGGCCCGCCGTGGCCTTCCTTGGGCAGTCACTCTTCGGCTCGCGCTTCGTCGTCCAGTGGTACGCCAGCGAGCGATCGGGGGACGCCCACTTCCCGGCTTCCTTCTGGTGGCTCAGCCTCTCCGGCAACCTGCTGCTGCTGGCCTACGTCGTCGAGCTCGGGGACCCTGTCTTCATCGCAGGCTTCCTCCCCGGGCCGCTTGTCCAGGCGCGGAACCTCTGGCTGCTGCGCAGGGCAGGTGCCTGAGCGGGTACCCGCAGGGCGCTGAGTCCCCCTAGAGGAGGAACGCGCGCACCGCGATGCCTGCCAGCAGCAGCGGGAAGACCCAGCGGGCGTGCAGGTCGACCCGCTCCGCGGCCGAGACACGCTCCCGGTAGATGAGGCGGGCGGTGATGATGACCTCGACCAGCGCGAAGAACGCCAGGATGAAGGCGCCGTTCAGGAAGACGTCGAGGCGCGTGCTGTAGGACAGCGGCGGCACCTGGTTGGCGAGGGCGAAGCGGTAGGCGATGACCGTGAGGATCGACGTCGCGCTGAAGCCGAACTGGACGGCGATCTGCGCGGGCGGCGCCCAGAAGACCGTCCAAGACATCATCACGATCACGATCAGCGGGAGGATCGTGTTCCAGATGTAGTGCGAGGTGATCCGCGTGGCCTCGACGGTGAAGGTGGCGCCCGGCACGGGCGGGAGGGCCGCGCTGATCGAGAGCGGTTCGGTGCTGATCGTGCCGCCTTCGACCTTCCAGTCGGGTGTGGCGAGCAGGCTCGAGATCTCCACGATCGGTCCGGCGCTCACCTGATACTCGACCACGCCTTCGCTCGTCGCGAAGAAGAAGGGGAAGGAGATCTCGTGCCGGTCGAAGGGGAAGTCGGCCAGGTAGGTCGGCGCGCCGAAGCGGCCCGTGAGTCGCTGGGTGTACGTGGCGTTGCCGTCAGGGTCGACAATGACGACCCTCGGGAGCATCTCACTTGCCCCCCGGTTGCTGGTGGACTGGAAGTTCGGAGCCCAGATCGAGTCCATCTTGAGGAAGCGACTCTCCGCCTCGTCGAAGGCGAGGCGAGGGTCCGACCAGTTGAGCCGGTAGAAGAGGTCCGCGCTGATCTCTTGCTCCGCGTCGTACACGCCCATCACGTCCACGAGGAGGAACGAGACGTCGACCTCGACGACCCCCGACTCATTGGCCGGAGGCGAGGTGAGCACCTCCTGCGCGGCAGCAGGAGGGGTCGCGCCAAGGGCGATGCAGCAGAGGGCGAGCAGGCAAGTCACAGCGCGGGTCTTCGTCATCTTGGGCTCCATTGGACGCCACAATTCTGCCGTCTAGTTTCTTGGCCCGCAGGGCGCGCTGGCGATTGTGCGCCAGATGATCTCCGCTAGAGGGCCCCGGAGTAGACGAGATCGACCGCGGCGCGATACGCGGGATAGAACAGCCGGTCGAAGACGTTCCAGGCGAGCACGAGGCCGATGATGGACATGCCTGGCTGGCCCATCACCCTCGAGTAGGCGGCGAAGGCCCGTGAGGGGAGCACGAGGGCGGCCGCGGCGCTCCCGTCCAGAGGCGCGACGGGGATGAGGTTGAAGAGCATCAGCAGCAGGTTCTGGACGAACACGAGGCTGAGGAAGATGGCGAAGGAGCGCCCGATTGCGGAACCGGCAGTCTCGGCCACGGAGTAGACGCTGAGGGCCTCGGGGGCCTGGAAGAGCCCGGTCGCCAGACCCCAGCGGAGCCCCGCGGCGGCGAGCAGGAAGAGCATCAGGTTGGCTGCTGGACCGGCGAGGGCCATCCAGCCGGCCCGGCGCGGGTAGCGCTCCGCCCAGATCGGGTCGTAGGGCGCGCTGGCGAAACCCAGGGGCCAGCCGATGAAGGCGAGGGTCAGGATCGGGAGCAGGACCATGCCGATGGGCTCCCGGGTGATGTGCGGGATCGGGTCCAGAGAGACCTGTCCGGCGCGCTGGGCCGTGTCGTCGCCGAGGCGCAGCGCTGCCCAGGCGTGGGCAGCCTCGTGCAGGACGGTCGAGAGCACGAACACCACGTAGAAGCCAGCGGCGAGGACGAACTGGGATTCCATCGCCGTGAGCGTAGCCTTCGGCTCGTTCGCGGGGTGTGCCGTTCGGGATTGTCGCTGATCGCTACCCTGGGTCCTCACCTGCCGTCTTCACCGCCCACTCGGTACGCCTCATGATTGCCAAGTCACCCCGCCTTCGAGCGCTCCCTGCCGCTCTCCTGATCGCTGCCGCGTTGACAGGTTGCGCGTCGTTCCGTGGGGGCTCGAGCGGGGCTCAAGAGGCGCAACCGCTCTTCGATGGCGAGAGCCTGGAGGGGTGGCACGTGGACGTCCCGGAGGCGGACGGCAAGCCCGAGATCGAGCCGACGTTCGTCGTCCGTGAGGGGGTCCTGGTCAGCCGGGGTGCCCCTCAGGGGCACCTGATCACCGACGAGTCGTACGGCGACTACCGGCTGGAGGTCGAGTATCGGTGGACCGGACAACCGGGCAACTGCGGCGTGCTCGTCCACTGCTCGACCCCTCGTCGCCTCTACGGGATGTTCCCGCAGTCCATCGAGTGCCAGATGTACCACGGGAACGCGGGCGACTTCTGGTGCATCGGTGAGGACATCCAGACGCCGGATATGGAGACGCGTCGCGGTCCTGACCCGACTCAGTGGGGCGTCGAGGAGGGGCAGCGCCGCCGGATCATCAACCTCACCGATGGGGCCGAGAACCCGGCGGGGGAATGGAACCGGATGACCATCGAGTGCCGGGCCCGGAGCATCGACATCTGGGTCAACGGTGAGCTGGTGAATCAGGGCCGTGACTGCACGGCGTCCTCGGGGCAGATCGCCCTCCAGGCCGAGGGGGCAGAGGCCGAATTTCGAAGGGTTGACCTCTTCGAGCTCTGATCGGATGTGCGGTTAGAATCCCGGCTCAGATGACCCCCGTCTCACTCGCACTCCTCGGCTCCGTCAACGCGGCGGAGCTCCTCCTGATCACCGCGGCGGCGCTCGCGCTGGTGGGTTTCCGTGTGCCGGCTGTTGTGGTCCGGTGGGCCCGGCGAGCGGAGCGCAGATGATCCCTCAGGCCCTCGCGATCTTCGGCACGATCAACGGCTTCGAGCTCCTCGTTGTCGTCGCGGCAGCGCTCATGGTCTTCGGATCGCGGCTCCCCGATGTGGCCCTGCGCGCGGTCGCCCACGTCATGCGAGCGAGGCGCGCGGTCACCAAGATGTGGCGTGATACGGGCCTCGAGGAGGAGCTTCGCCGGGTGCGGCGGGACATCGAGATGAGCGTCCCGCGCGCCGCTGATTTTGACGTCGCGTCGTCTGCGCCTCCGCCCGCCGCCCTGGATGAGCACCACGACGAGGCAGATCACCACGACGAGGCGGTCGATCCCGACCATGCGCGGGCTGAGGAGTACTACGACTCCTCCGTCGATATTCGGCCGGCGGAGGGGATCATCGCGAGCGGTGAGTGGTCGGCGGACGACGACCTGGATCGGCGAGAGCCGTCCGGAGAGGAGGCCTCGGCTGACGCGCCGGAGCCCCTCGGTGAGAGCGAGACGGCTGGCCCGTCTGGCC
This sequence comes from uncultured bacterium, assembly GCA_905480285.1. Classification (GTDB taxonomy): domain Bacteria; phylum Planctomycetota; class UBA1135; order UBA1135; genus Saltatorellus. The sequence goes on along the minus strand of CAJQPT010000068.1, from coordinate 8,478 downwards.
CGGCAGGCTCGGCGGAGCCCCACGCCGGCGCTCAGGATGAAGAGGCCCCGGATACCCAAGCGGATACCCAAGCGGGCGCCCAAGCGGGCGACGTGGAAGGCGACCCGGCGCGGCGCGAGGGCTGAACGGCAGGCCCATGTTCCGTATCGGCTACAACACGAACGGGCTCAGCTCGCACCGGCTCCCCGAGGCGCTCGACCTCATCAGTGATCTGGGCTACGAGGCGGTGGCCATCACCCCCGACGTCGGGGCTCTTGACCCCTTCCTTCTGCGCCCGGGAGAGGTGCCGTCGACGCGCGAGCAGCTCGAGGATCTGGGGCTCGCCGTGGCGATCGAGACCGGCGCCCGGTTCTTGCTCGACCCTCGGCGCAAGCACCGCCCCTCGCTCCTGGAAGGGGATGCGAATGGCCGCGGCAAGCGGATCGACTTCTACCGCCGCTGCGTGGATCTCGCGGTGGATCTCGGCGCTGGCGTCGTCTCTCTCTGGGCAGGTTCAGCGCCGCAAGACGTGGACGGCACCCTCGATGTGGACCCGGACCACCCGCTCGGCGACCGCCTGGTGGAGGGGCTCGTGCGGGTGCTGGAGCACGCGCGGGGGACGGGAGTGCAGGTCGCCTTCGAGCCAGAGCCCGGCATGTTCATCGAGCGCCCAGCTGGCTTCGGAGCGCTCCTCGAGAGGGGCGGGCCAGCCCTCGATGAGCTCGGTCTGACCCTGGACCTTGGTCACTGCGTGGTGACCGGAGAGGAGCCGGTGAGTGAGACGATCCTCCACTGGGCGCCGAGGTTGGTGCACGTCCACCTGGCGGACTGTCCTCGGGGGCTCCATCAGCATGTTGCTTTGGGGGATGGCGATCTCGACCTCGGTGACGCGCTCGACGGTCTGCTCCGATCCGGTTTTGAAGGGATCGGCGCCGTGGAACTCTCCCGCGACGGCCATCGTGGACCGGACGCCGCGCGCGAGTCTCTGGCTTTGATTCGGCGCCACTGGGCGGGCCCGAAGGCTCCCTGATCGCTGAACGGATCATTTTTCGGTCAATCCTCGGCATCCGTGGCCGATGTCACCCTTAGAACGTGTCCGGCGCACCGATGGTCGGCGCTCGGGATCGTTCCCCGACCGCTGATTCATCCATGGTGATGGGAGGGATCCGTGGCCAAGCGCGACCAGCGCGAGCGTCTCAGGAGGACAGCACAGATGAGCGGGAGCAACCAAGGACCGGCCGTCCAGGCCGAACTGTTCGAGTCCAACGTGGACCTGGGTGCGGCAAAGACCAAGTCTGAGCCGGCGCTGGAGTGTCCCACGCGCGTGGACGGCATCACGCCGCTGATCCAGCACCGCCTCACCCAGGGTCAGTGCCAGTCGAAGCAGCGTGGGCTCTACCACAAGTGCTTCACCTGCTCTCACGCGAACGGTCGCTGAGAGCCCGGGCCCGGCCCGGCAGGGGCTGACCGCGGCGCCCCTTGGCGCGAGCGCTCCACCGGCGAACGGCGTCAACGCTCCCGGGGACTCCCCAGTCGGGGCCCTGACACAAGGAGCTGCTGTCGGCTGAGGCGCGCCCCCCGGAGCCGCTGGTCCCGGAACCACGGCCCCGGAACCACGGCTCTGGAACCACGGCTCTGGAATCACGGTCGAGCGCGTCCTTGCGGGGAGGCGAGCCTGCGAGAGCCTCCCGCGCTCGAACGGTCCCTCGGAGGGGCGTCCGATGGGGCCTCATCCTGATGAGTGAGCCTGCCCCGAGGCGAGGCCTCCCACCAGGGCGAGCCCGCCGTCAGTGCGCTCTTATGGGGCGGGAGCGTCCGTCCGCGGGGATTCCTAAAGGGAACACCCATGCACGCTCGATCACGAACCTGCGAGGCGCGCTACGGGTTACCCCTAATCCGGGCGGTGCAGGCATCACCCTATGAATCGAGTCAGCGAACACAGTCGGGCAGTCCAGGAGTCGGCGGAGCTCCTGCGCGCGAGGGCCGGTCAGTCCAGGTTTGAGCCCAAGGCCACCGAGAGGCTGCGCGAGCTCATCGCGAAGGTCCACGAGGGGATTCGTGCTGGGCACCTGCAGGTCCCAGGCGGTGCGGCGACCCTATGGCCGGACATCACCGAACTCATGTCTTCGCGGGACCAGCAGGCTCTCTCAGAGCTGCTCGGGTCCGTCGAGCCGGTTCAAGCCGTCGAGGTTTCCTCCACGGTCTTCGCGGTTCACTCGGCGCTCCAGCGCTTCGAGGGCGATCGTGCGCTCCTTGGAGAGGTGCTTGAGATCTTCCTCGAGCACGTACCGCTCCTGCTGGCGCGAATGGCCCACTCGGCGACCGAAGGAGACACAGGTGCGCTGGTGGAGATCGCCCACGAGCTTCGGGGGGCAGCCGCCAACGTTGGGGCAGAGTCGCTGCGCGCCGTGTCAGAGCGGCTCGAGCGTGATCTCAGGGCGGGCGGTAACGAGAGCGCCGGCGGCGACATCGACGCGCTCGAACAGGAGCTGGAGAAGCTCCGAGTCGAGGTCGCTGCGTTCCTCGAGGGAGGGCTTGGAGCATGAAGACGCAGCAGACGATCCTGATCGTGGACGACAATCGGACCAATCGGGTCCTACTCGCACGCTCGCTCGCCAATTCGGGTTACTCGACGATCGAGGCCGCGGACGGCGCCAAGGCGATCGAGTTGGCGCTGGAGCATCGCCCCTCGATCATCCTGCTCGACGTCCAGATGCCGGTCATGGACGGCTTCGAGGCCTGCATTCGCATGAAGTCCATGGAGAAGACCGCGGCCATTCCCGTGCTCTTTCTGACCAGCCATTCCGAGCCCGCCAACATCGAGCGGGCCTTCGCAGTGGGCGGCTGCGACTGCATCGCGAAGCCTTTTCACATGGGCGAGGTGAAGGCACGTCTTGCGGTCCACCTGGGGCTGCGTGAGGCGACGGACATGCTCGAGGAGACCCACGCGCAGCTCCTGCTCGCTCAGAAGATGGAGTCCATCGGTCAGCTCGCGGCGGGCGTCGCCCATGAGATCAACACGCCGACGCAGTTCGTCGGTGACAACACCCGCTTCCTCAAGGACACCTTCGAGCAGCTCGCCCCAGCGCTGGGCCAGGTGCGCCAGCTGCTGGAGACCGCGATCGCCGGCGGCGACTGTGGACGCGAGGCGAGGGCGGTGAAGGAGCTGTTCGAGGAGATCGAGCTGGATTACATCCTCGAGGAGTTCCCGACCGCGCTCGACCAGTCCATCGAGGGCCTCCAGCGGGTCAGCACGATCGTGAAGGCGATGAAGGAGTTCTCGCACTCTGGCCCCTCCGAGATGGCTCTCGCGGACCTCAATCGATCACTGGAGACCACCATCAACGTGGCGTCCCACGAGTGGAAGTACGTGGCGGAGATCGAGAAGGACCTCGACAGCGATCTCCCTCACGTCTTCTGCCACGCGGGCGAGATCGCCCAGGTCCTCCTGAACATGATCGTGAATGCGGCCTATGCCCTTCGCGAGAAGCACGGAGAGGGAGCCGGGAAGAAGGGCGTGATTCGCCTGAGCACCCGCAACGCCGGGAGATACGTCGAGATCCGCGTGAGCGACTCGGGCTCCGGGATTCCCGAGGAGATCCGCCAGCGGATCTTCGACCCATTCTTCACCACGAAGGCGGTCGGTGAAGGCACAGGGCAGGGCCTCTCGATGGCCCACAAGGTCGTGGTCCAGGAGCATCACGGGACGATCTCCGTGGAGAGTGAGGTCGGCGTGGGGACCACCTTCATCATTCGTCTACCCCTCGGGCGAGAGCTGGCGGCGGTCTCATGAAGCGGCTCGTGGTCATCGACGATGAGCAGCTGGTTCTCGACGCGATCCAGCGCCAGTTCCGCTCGACGCGGAAGGACTGGGACTCTCACTACTTCCAGAGGGGGGAGGACGCCCTCGCATTCATGGCCGAGCATCCCACGGACGTGGTGATGACCGACCTCAACATGGCGCCCATGGATGGCGAGGCCGTCCTCAAGGCGGTTCAGGAGCGCTCTCCCGGCACGGTTCGCCTGATGCTCACCGGGGCAGCGGGCGTGAAGTCGACGCTCCCGGCGGCGCTCCTAGCTCACCAGTCCTTCTCGAAGCCGTGCAATCCACTCGAGCTTCGGAAGGCGATCGAGCGAGCGTTTCGTACGCGCCTCACCTTGGGGACGGACCAGATGCGGGAGCTCGCAGGGTCGCTCGGGTCGCTCCCGTCGGTCCCGGAGATCTACACCCGACTGACGAGGGTCATGAATGACCCCGATGCAGGCCTCAACGAAGTGGCGGCGATCATCGAGGAGGACGCGGCAATCAGCACCAAGCTGATCCAGCTGGTGAACTCGAGCATGTTCGCCGTGGCACAGCGGGTCGATAGCGTTCGGGACGCGGCGTCCTACCTCGGAATGAACCTCGTGAAGATGCTCGTCCTCTCAGCCGAGGTGCACCAGCGCTTCAGCGCGGCCGCATCACAGCCGGGGTTCTCGCTGGAGCGGGAGCAGGCGCACGGGTCCCTCGTGGCGAACATCGCTCGTGAACTGACGGACGACCGGGAGCTCGCGGATCGGTTCTTCCTCGCGGGCCTCCTCCATGATGTCGGGAGGGTCGTGCTCGCTTCCGTCGGGGTCGGTGATGAGGCCACGAGCGGCGACGAGGCCGCGCCTCACGCCAGCGTCGGGGCCTATCTGCTGACGCTCTGGGGCATTCCGCTCTCCGTGGTCGATGCCGTCGGACACCACCATGACCCCGGCGCCGCGGAGCCTGACAGCTTTGGCGTCGTGACCGCGGTTCACGTGGCGGACGTGCTCGCCCACGAGCTTCAACCTGAACGGGACGGTGCGACCAAGGCGATGGATGAGGATCACCTCCAGCGCATCGGCGTGCTGGGGCGCCTGGAGGAGTGGCGCGCGATCGCCCGCCGATTTGACGTGGCTAACGAAGCCAACGGAGCTGAAGGGGCCGAGGCCGCCTAGGGACGATGTCAATGCACTCCGAAGCACCGTCCTCGAGCAACGCCTCGGGCCGGAGGATCCTCGTGGTAGATGACGAGCAGAGCCTGCTCGATGGCATCCGTCGGGTGCACCGCAAGTCGTACGAGATCAAGGTGGCCTGTGGCGCTCGTGCTGGTCTCGACGCGCTCGAGCAGGACGGGCCGTTCGCCGTGGTGATCTGCGACTATCAGATGCCGGACATGAACGGCGCCGAGTTCCTGGAGCAGGCGCAGGAGCTGTCGCCCAGCACCGTCCGGCTCATGCTGTCAGGAAACGCGGACCTCGATGCCGCGATCGAGGTGGTCAATCAGGGGCATATCTTCCGCTTCTTGACCAAGCCCTGCCCGCCCCAGACCTTCCGAACCGCGGTCGACGCGGGCCTCGAGCAGTACGCGCTGCACGAGGCGGAGCGCCTCCTGCTGGAGGAGACGGTCCGCGGGAGCATCGAGGTGCTCGTGGAGGTCCTCGCCCTCTCCAGCCCCGAGACCTTCGGGCGTTCGAGCCGTGTTCGGCACTATGTCGGCCAGGTCGCCGCGGGCCTCGGCCTTGCGGACTCGTGGAGGTTCGAGACCGCGGCGCTGCTCTCACAGATCGGTCACATTGCGGTGCCCCCTGACATCCTCCACCGGCGGTCCCATGGCGAGCCGCTCTCCGCTCACGCCGAGCGCATGCTCGGTCGACATGCCTCGGTGGCACGGGACCTGCTGTGCAAGATCCCGCGACTCGAGGAGGTGGCAGAGATCGTCGCTCACCAGGGGCTTCGGGCGGATGATCCCGCTCTGGGTCCGGTGCCGAGGACCGTGCGGGTCGGTGCCAGCGCGCTCTCTGCGGCGCTGGCTTTTGACGAGCTGGTGGTCGGTGGACGTTCACCGGAGTCAGCCGCCTCGAGCCTCGCCCGCGACGCGGGGCGCTTCGACTCCCGGGTCCTCAAGCTCCTCGGCTCGGCAAAGCTCCCGGGCCAGGAGCGGGTCGTCCAGCGGATGAGCGTCCGAGAGCTCCACGTCGGAATGATCATCGACGAGGATGTCTATGCCAGCTCCGGCACTCTCATTGTTGCGCGCGGCAACGTGATCTCCGTCAGCATGTTGGAGCGGCTGGGCAGCTCGGCGGACTCGGGTGCGATCAGCCCCTCCGTCCAGGTGAGGGTCACGCCTGTCGAGGACGCGGACGCCGCGTGAAGCGGCCGCGATCCAGCTGAACGGCCCCGCCGTCCCGAGGGGGCGGCGGGGCCGTTCAGTGCAGGCGCTCGCCGGAGCGCATCGCGGTGATGCGCTCCGCCTCAACGCTCAGAGGAAGCCGATCGAGAGCCCGTCGGAGAAGTTGGACGTGGCCGCGCCACCGACGGCGTCTCGATACCAGGCCTGGAAGTTCCAGGTCTCGCCGGCGGCGATGCTGACCAGACCGATCGGCGTTGGAGTCAGGTTGAGGTCGAGGGTGAGGTCGAAGGTCCCCGCGCCCCCTGAGTTCTTGATCTGGCCAGCCGCCACATAGCGACCGATGGAGCCAGAGAGGCACAGGTTGCCCTGGCTGCCGCCGGGGTTTCCGGTGAAGCCCTGGTTCTGGCCGGTCAGGAAGAAGCCGAACGAGTTCGCGGGGAGGTCGCTCGCCGAGAGGGTCACGAGGTTGTCCGACACAAACTCGCTTCCGACGGCGGAGACCACGCCGACGGCGCCGGTGGAGTTGGCGGCGGCGGTGCAGTAATTCGCCCCGATGGTGTTGGTGGGCACCTCCACGCGGAAGTTGTCGTACAGCGTGAAGTTGTTCGCCGTCGACACCGAGGAGAAGACATCGGCGACGCTCAGGCTGGCGAAGCCGTTGAAGTCGTTCGCGAAGTCCCCTTGGAACGTGAGCTGGTCATCGAAGTAGAACGAGATCTGCCCGACCACGTTGTCCACCTCCACCCGGACGGTGGTCCAGATGTTCCCGGGCGAGCCCGCCGTGGTGGCGGGAGGAGATGGGAACAGGCCCTGGAAGAAAGACCCGGACCCGTCGCTGCCGTGGCCGAGGTAGCTCGGGTGGTTGTTGGGCAGCGTCGTGTTGTTCGAGTCGCCCATGGGGGTGTTGGGCACGGCGCGGAACCAGCGGAAGTCCGAGATGGACCCTCCGTCGCCGGTGAAGGCGAGGAATGCACCTGAGCCCTCGATGGGGAGGAAGACCGAGTTGTAGGTCGCCCCGTCGCCGCCGACGCCGACCTCCGCGTATTCAGTGGTCCCTGAACCCGAGGTGAAGTTCATCCAGACGTCGACCGTCAGGACATAGAAGTCGGCGGCGATCGGGTTCGTGTGGAACAGGGTCCAGGCGTCGCTGGCCCCGGCGGTGTCGTTGGCGGTGAGCCTCAGGCCGCCGGTCTCCCCGGGGGAGGAGTTGGGGGCGAGCGGGATGCCCGCCGCGATGTAGTCGTAGGCGAACGTCTGCGTTCCGTCGGGCGTCCCGTCGTTCGTGATGATGTAGTCGGCGGACGTGTCGGTCTCGAAGTCGTCGTTGATGAAGACAGACTGGCCAGCGGCCGAGGTGGCGAGGAGCGCGGCGGCGAGGGCGGGGGCGTAGGGAAGGTGCTGGAGCATCATTTCTATGGGGGGGTCCTTCGGGGGAGGCGGGCCACTGCGGCGGCGCGTGGGAGGCGCGAGCGGTTGGACCGGCGCCCGAAAGTAGCGCAACCCGATTCGTCGGTGAGGGGCCGGAGCGCGGCGTGCGGGTTTGAGCTGCGTAGGGAGGTGCCCAGGGGGGCCCGCGCCGCTCAATTCGCGAGCTGAGCGCTCCGCGCAGCGCCCGGCTCGCAGGTGCTCGTCTCAAACGGGGACGGCCGCGCCTCCCTCCAGGGAAGCGCGGCCGTCCGCTCGGGCCAGGGCCAGGTCAGGAGCCGGCGCGCTCGCGGAGGGCTCCCACGATGCCGTCCATGGAGTCACCCGCGTCCCCGAAGAGCATCCGGGTACAGGGCTCCACGAAGAGGGGGTTGTCGACCCCGGCGTAGCCCGTGCCTCGGCTGCGCTTCATCATCACGACGAAGTCGGAGTTCCAGACCTCGAGGACCGGCATGCCGTAGATCGGGCTCGACTCGTCCGTCATGGCGCTGGGGTTGACGATGTCGTTGGCGCCGATGACGAGCACGACGTCGGTGGACGCGAAGTCGTCGTTGAGCTCGTCCATCTCGAGGACGATGTCGTAGGGCACGTTGGCCTCGGCCAGGAGCACGTTCATATGCCCGGGCAGGCGGCCTGCCACGGGGTGGATGCCGAAGCGGATGTTGACCCCCTGGTCGCGCAGCAGCTCGGTCATCTCCTGCACCTTGTGCTGGGCGCGGGCGACCGCCATGCCGTAGCCGGGCACGACGATGACGCTCTTGGCGCTCGCGAGCCGCTCGACAATCTCGGCCACGTCGGTCTCCTGGATGTCGCCGGTCACGGCAGCAGCGGTTCCAGCCGCGGGCGCCGGAGCGCCGCCGCCGGTGCCGAACCCGCCGAAGATCACGTTCACGATCGAGCGGTTCATGGCCCTGCACATGATGATGCTCAGGAT
>CAJQPT010000067.1 GCA_905480285.1 uncultured bacterium | reverse complement strand
ACAATAAAACCAATGTGTTTTCAACCTTTTTGAATCCGATCAAAGAATCGAATCAAAGAATCGAATCAAAGAATCGAATCAAAGAATCGAATCAAAGAATCGAAACAAAGAATCGAAACAAAGAATCGAATCAAAGAATCGAAACAAAGAATCGAATCAAAGAATCGAATCAAAGAATCGAACCAATGAATCGAATCAAAGAATCGAATCAAAGAATCGAATTAGAAGAATCGAATCAAAGAATCGAAACAAAGAACCGAATCAAAGAATCGAAACAAAGAATCGAATCAAAGAATCGAGTCAAAGAATCGAAACAAAGAATCGAATCACTTTGCAGCTGTGACTTTCTAAAACCGTTTTAGAAAGTCACGACGGAACATACTGGACTCGGCGACGCTACTCAGCTTGCCGCTTTTATCCGGGTGACTTTCTAAAACCGGTTTAGAAAGTCACAGGAGATCCTCGGCTAGGCCACTGAGCTTATGCATTTCTGTGTGTGAATTGGCTCGTCCCTTCGAGCAGAGGAACCGACACAGTCCGTCTGTGCGAAGGGTGCCCCCATCTTGGGTACTCTGAACGGCCAAGAAGGTCCCCAGATTCTTTCTGACGGACTCTCGTCAAGGCCCCGGGTCCTCGAGCCTCGACAACGTCTTCGCCCACAGATTCACACAGGAGAATTACAAATCGAAGCAAGGACCCAACCAGTGCAACCTTGCGAATTCTGCGGCGACGCTGCTTAGCTTGCCTCTTTATCTCTCTGTGCGCAACGCCCGAGGATGCGGAAATTAAATCCGACAGCTGACTTTCTAAAACCGGTTTAGAAAGTCACACCAGACTGCCCGACTATGCTCCTGCATTTCCGCATTTCTGTATGCGAATTGGTTCGGCTCAAGGAAAAGCGCCGGCAAACAACCTTCACCCCGCAACAAAAACTTACGGCGGCGTTTCTCAGCCTGCTGCCCCAGATGCTGCCGGCGACATTCGTCGTCAACAATGATGGCCGCGAAGCTTGTTTTTGCCCTTTGCCGGAGGATGCAGACGGCCTCTACGTGCTATTCTTCAACCAAGGGGCATCCCACGGAAGCAAGAAGATCAGGACCGACGCTGCTCAGCTCGGCGAAACCGTCATGCTGCCAGTGTTGTTCTCCCCAGAGAACATGTCGGACGCAGTTCTGAAAACACAAATGCTTCGCCACATGCAAGCACACAACGCGGTCGTCGTGGCAGTGGACTGCTCGAAGGAAGTCCGTAATGGCTTGTGTCGGGCCTGGCAAAAGGACCTCGACAGCCTCGGAGGCAAGGTGCCATCAGGCAGCCCGAACTCCAAAAGCGCTGGTATCATACGGAGTAACGGACTTCCGTTCGGAACATTTGCTGCGAAAACAAGGGCCCATGCGGAACTTCGCCGCTGCTGGAGATTGCTCGCCGTTGCTCTTGGCAGAGATGACCCTTTCGCAGCGCCTGCTCGCGGCGCTTCTCAGCCTGCTGTGATCAGTTCTTTCGATGGCATCCTGTACACGAAGGCCACTGACAACTTCACAGGCTTGAAGCCACACACGGATACATATCCACCACCGCATGGTGAGACAGGACAGCTACAGGCGCTAGCATATGTGCACCCGCCGCCGCAAGGAGTTCTCCGGCTCGGCTGCGCTGTGGCGTTCTACCCGGCCAAAGCCCACAGTCTCTGGCGAGACTACCTGCTCGCCCTCGTGACACGTTGGTCCACATCGCCTGACTTGGACCTTCGCCAGAGTCCTCTGCCAGGGCTCGGGAGCAAAAAAGGCCGCGGCAAGCATAGATTCGTTCTGGGGGGCCCGTACCTACCCAAAAAGGACGCAACAAAGCTTTCCGACGTAGAGCTGCAAGCACAGGCGCTCAAGCTGCCACCAACGCTTCGTTGCCTCGCCAAAGATGCTTGCCAACACAAGACAACGAAATGCGAGCCGGAGGAATACTTCAAACAATGGCGCTCCTCAGCCCACTGCGCAAAAGGTGCCAACAAAGAGCGGTGGCAGCTGCTCCAGTCCGTCGGCAAAGCCAAAGCCAACAGGAATGACTTCTCTGCGAATTTGTTCCGCAGTGCCAAGGATTGTCTGAAGCGGGCGCACAGATTTGGCGCGCCAGAAAAAGTCAACGCTTGGCTCAGCATCGGAGGCCGCAAACGGCGACTTACGAAGACCATCTTGCAGCCCTCCGGTGTCGTAACGAAAGCACAGAAGAAAGTCGGTCATCTTCACTCGTTCGATGGCAAGAAGAAAAGCCGCCGCTGATCGGCCGAAGAAACCTTATGGTGGCGCTTCTCAGCTCGCCGCTAAGTTGTCTCTGAGCCGATGAAACCTCATGGCGACGCTGCTCAGCTCGCCGTCCATGCAGGTAACATGTTCTCTTTGTAGAATAGTGATCTGTGAGCCGATGAAACCTCATGGCGACGCTGCCATGATCGCTGCCAATGCGGAAAGCTGCAGTGTACAGTCGCAGCTCAAAAGCACACAGGCAGATGCTTTGGAGCGTTGGGAATAATGAACATTGGACAGCTGACTTTTTAAAACGGCTTTACAAAGTCACATGCCGGCTACCCGAAACCCTTTTAAAAGGCCCCCGAACAAGTTTACAAGGTTGACGAGGTTTAAAGGCTGCTGCACACAGAGGAACGAACTACAGGATCATTTTGCAGCTGTGACTTTCTAAAACCGCTTTAGAAAGTCACGACGGAACAGATTGGACTCGGCGACGCTACTCAGCTTGCCGCAGAGGCCATACAGACCAAGCTACACAGACAGGGAAACCTACGGACACAGACTGGCACACAACTGCACTGAAACACTGTAGCCCTTTGCCCTCAGAGCTGCCGCACGGAGGCGTTCCTGATCTTCCGTCAAGAGCTGAATCGTTCACCCAAGCGAAGCACACGGGCCATGTATCGAGCCCCTGAACAAGCAACAGGAGGCGGCGCTCCTCAGCCCGCCGAGAGTAGCGCCGACGCTTCTCAGCTTGGCGGCCTGCCTACTGTGCTGGTCAAGCTTGGCTGCTTCAACTGCGGCATGAATCAAGACATGCTCTCCAAGCATGTGCACAAGGAGAACCTCAGCCGAGTGATAGGCAAAGCCGTCCGGGAGCAAGACCTTCACATGGTCACGCTCTGCGAAGTGGGGGGCCACAAACAGGGGCTGAACACGGCCAACGTGCGCGTCCAGGATCTCGTCCCTCAGGTGCTCACTCCGCACTATGAGGCCACTTCCTGCCAAGCATACATGGCAACGTGGCGGGCGACAGATGGGCCGACGGGCGACACCAGCGTCACCTTGACACTCGTGGGCGAGCCAGAAGTCGTCGAGTTGACGTCAACTCAGGAGCCGCAGCTCGTTATCATGGTTTTCACCATTGATGCTGCGCAACATCCTGACAAGCACGGGCTCCTGATATCTGGAAACCTGCACATCCGCACGCCGAGAGTGGTGGGCCACCAAACAACGAAGGTGACCACAAAACGGATCACGAAGGCAGCGCTGCAGCTCTTGGAGAAGAGAGCATCGACTGCGAGCAGTGGCGCTTCTCAGCCTACTGCGCCAGTCATTGTGCTTACCGGAGACGTGAACCTGGACAAGGCCACAGGGGACAGCCTCTTGCAAACGGAGTTCGGTGACCCGTCCTTGGAGACGAAATGGCAGGTGATGACGTCCAATGCCGCACTTTCAGGAGACGTGCTTTTCGTCAAAGGCGCTTTTGGAGAGGCATTGGACGTGTCGGTGGGAGCCAGCTATGTCGACAGAGGCATCCGCAGATACTGTCATGACTTCTTCGGGGTAGCCTTGTCGATCCCTATGTCCGACAAGAACCAGCGAGGCCAGAAGCGCCAACCCGCCGGCGGCGCTACTCAG
>CAJQPT010000066.1 GCA_905480285.1 uncultured bacterium | reverse complement strand
CACCATGGCCGCGCCGTCCACGATGCCGCTCGCGTTGCCAGCGGTCACCGTCCCCTCCTTGCCGAAGGCGGCCCGCAGCTTGGCGAGGCCCTCGATGGTCGAGTCCGGCTTGATGTGGTCGTCGACGTCCACGGTGATGTCACCGCGGCGGTTCGGGGTGATCACGGGCGCGATCTCCTCTGCGAAGCGGCCCGCGGCCACGGCCTCGGCCCCCAGCTTGTGGCTGCGGAGCGCGTACTCGTCCTGGGCCTCGCGGGTGATCTCGAGCCGACGGGCGATGGCCTCGGCCGTCTGCGCCATGTAGGTGTCGCCGTAGGGGTCGTAAAGGCTCGAGAAGAGCAGGTCCTCGAGGTTGGGCTGGACGCCGAACTTGAAGCCGTCCCGAGCGCCGTGAAGCACGTAGGGCGCCTGGCTCATGTTCTCCATGCCGCCCGCGAGGACCGTCTTGGCCTCACCGAGCTTGATCAGCTGGGCGGCGCTCACGATGGACTGGATGCCGGAGCCGCAGAGGCGGTTGACGGTGAGAGCCGGCACCGTCTGGGGCAGGCCTGCCTTGAGCGCCACGTGGCGGGCGCCGTAGATCGCGTCGTTGGAGGTCTGGAGCGCGTTGCCCACGATCGTGTGATCGATGGTGTCCGCCGCGATCTTCGACCGCTCGATGGCCGCCTTCGAGGCGTGCGCCGCGAGGTCGATGGCGCTGACGCCCTTCAGCTTTCCAAACCCGGGGGTGCCGGAGTACTCGGCCATGGGGGTCCGTGCCCCGCCGACGATGACGACTTCGTTGCTCATGATGCTGGTTCCTTGCGAGGCGCGAGGCGGCCTCTTTCCGGGGCGCTGGGCGCCCCAATGATGATCTTGTGAGGTGGGCCGGCCCGCCTCAGCGACGGGCCGGTCGATGCGCGGACTGGGCCCGCGCCGGGGAGTCAGCGCCCCTTGAACTCCGGTCGACGCTTCTCGAGGAACGCGCTCATTCCCTCGCGCATGTCTTCGGTCAGGGCGGCCTTGCCGAAGTACTCGGCCTCGAGGGCCTCGCCCTGGGTCTGGTCGAGGTCCCAGCCGGAAAGCACGAGGTCCATGCAGAAGCGCAAAGCCACGGGGCCCTTGGTCACGATGCTCTTGAGGAGCTTCTGGGTCCCCTCCTCCAGCTCCTCGGGCGCAAAGACGCGGTTCACGACGCCGACCCGGTGGGCCTCATCGGCGCCGAACATGTCCCCGGTCAGGACCCACTCACGGGCCACGCCCGGCCCCGCGATGCGGGAGAGGCGCTGGCTGCCGCCGTAGCCCGGCACGATGCCGAGGCTGGCCTCGGGGAGGCCGAAGCGCGCCTTGCTGGAGGCGGTGCGCAGGGTGCAGGCGAGGGCGAGCTCGCAGCCGCCGCCGAGGGCAAAGCCGTTGACCATGGCGACCGAGGGTTTGCCCAGCTGCTCGAGCAGGCGGAAGACGTCCTGACCCGTGGTGGAGACGCGGATCGCACCCTCGGCGCTGCCGGCCTCCGCCAGGAGCTCGTTGATGTCCGCGCCGGCCACGAAGGCCTTCTCGCCCGCGCCCGTGATGAGCAGCGCGCGCACCGCGTCGTCCTCGCCCGCCTTCGTGAACGCGTCCTTCAGCTCGCCGAGGGTGGCGTCGTTGAGGGCGTTCATCTTGTCCGGGCGGTTGATGGTGACCCGGGCGATCGGCCCTTCGACCGCGTAGAGGATGTTCTCGTAGCTCATGGGATCAGCCCTCGGAGGCCTCGACGACGGTGGCCTTGGTGACGGTGACCGGCTCCTTCGGGCGCGAGTTCTCGCCGCCCGGAATCGTGGGCGCGTTGGCGATCTCGTCGAGCACGTCGAAGCCGTCAAGGAGCTTGCCGAACGCGGTGTACTGCCCGTCGAGGAAGCCCGCCTCGCCGTGGCAGACGAAGAACTGGCTGCCCGCCGAGTTGGGGTCCTGGGAGCGCGCCATGGAGAGGATCCCGCGCTCGTGGTGCACGTCGTTGAACTCCGCGTCCACGGACCAGCCGGGACCGCCGGTGCCCCACATGCGCTCGTCGTCCTTCTTCGTGTTCGGGTCGCCGCCCTGGATCATGAACCCTGGGATGACGCGGTGGAAGCGCGTGCCGTCATAGAAGCCGTCCTTGGCCAGCTTGACGAAGTTCTCGGCGTGACGCGGGGCCACGTCGGTGAGGAACTCCACCGTCATGTTGCCGGCGGAGGTCTCGAGGCGCACTTGGACGCCGCTCAGTTCGTGAGTCATGGGATGCGGGGGGTGTTGCGGGTCGCGGCGAGGGGGCGACGCGGCGACGGGGCGAAGGAGCCCCGCGTGTACGCGGTCGCGGTTCACTTCTTCTTGGGCCTGGACTTGGTCGCACGGACGACCACGGCCTTGCGGATGGTCTGGGCGGGGGACGGGTCGTGGAGCGCCATGGCCACCTGTGGATTCCGGTCGTCGATCCGCGCTCCGCCCTTCTTGAGCTTCTCGAGGAACGCCTCGTTCTTCTCCACCGTATCGACGATGGCCTCGACGGCCTCCATCCCGGTGAGGACCTGCCCGAAGGCGCTGTAGGTCTGGTCCAGGTGCGGGGAGGTGCGGTGGACGATGAAGAACTCGCTCTCCGCCGAGTCCATGTCCGTCCCGAGGCGGGCTGCGGAGAGCACCCCGGCCACGTGCCGGCGGCTGTTGAACTCGGCCTGCACCTTGCGGGGCGCGGGGGTCCCGTCCTTCGAGCGGCCCGCCTGGGCCATGAAGCCCGGGATCACGCGGTGGAAGGCCGAGCCCTCGTAGAAGCCGGAGGCGCACAGGTCGAGGAAGTTCCGCACGTGGTTCGGCGCCACGTCCGGCCAGAGTTCCACCCAGATCGGACCGCCGCTCGTGAAGAGGACCACCTGATAGTCCTCCAGGAGCTTCCCGGAGAGCGTGGAGTAGTCGACGTCAGCCTCGGGCGCGCCGAGCCAGATCACGTCCTGCTTCGTGTCCTTCGCGCCCTCGACGGCGAGGGAGAAGTCGGTCGGCTTGGAGAAGCGCTCCTGGATCAGGGGCGCCAGGTCGAGGGTGACCGTGAGGACCTGGCCGGGCTGCAGGGGGACGCTGGCCTTCTTCGGGCGACGCTGGAGCGCCTTGCGGCTCGCGGACCACGCTGCGGGGGTGAGCATCCACGCGGGGAGGTCGACGGCCGACTCGCCCGTCGCCGTGACCTCGAGGGACACGACGAAGGGCTCGTTCTCGATGAAGAGCGACGGGATGGTCGCGGACAGCTCGACCCCCCGCTGCGCGATCGGCGCAGCAGAGCGCGCCGGCGCCGGGGCGGCGACGGGGGGTTCACTCGAACCGGGCCCGATCAGGGCCGCGGCGAAAGCGGGGGCGAGCCATGCGGCGATCATGCCTTCTTGTCCCCGTCCCACTTGTAGTAGCCCTCGCCGGTCTTGCGACCGAACTTGCCCTCGGCGACGAGGCGCTCGAGGGACGTGGGGATCTTGAAGGCGGGCTCGTTCGGGTAGCGCTCGGTCCAGCCCTGGAGGATAGACAGCGTCGTGTCGAGGCCCACGTAGTCGGTGAGCGTCAGCGGCCCCATCGGGTAGCCGCAGCCGAACTGCATGGCGGCGTCGATGTCCTCCTTGGAGGCGTCGCCGCGGTCGAGCATGTCGATGGCCTGGACCATGTAGGGCACCAGCAGGCGGTTCACGACGAAGCCCGGCGTGTCCTTGCAGGACACCGGCGTCTTGCCGCAGGCGGCGCCGAAGGCCTTGGAGGCCTCGAAGACGTCCTCGTCGGTGTCATCCGTGCGGACCACCTCGACCAGGCGCATGAGCTGCACCGGGTTGAAGAAGTGCAGGCCGACGAAGCGCGAGGGGCGCCCCGAGGCCGCCGCCATCTCGCCGATCGGGAAGGAGGACGTGTTGGAGGCGAAGACCGTC
>CAJQPT010000065.1 GCA_905480285.1 uncultured bacterium | reverse complement strand
GTGATAGGTGGCGCGAGAGGCCTTGTAAGCCGGGTTCTGTTCCTGGTCCCGAAGGCCCAGGCGACAGTCATTTCTCTGGGACGAGCGTCGCCGCCCGCCTCGAACGGCCAACCCGGAAGGACATGGACGCGAGCCGCGCCGCTGGTCCCTCCCTATTTGGCCTTTCTCCAGGTGGGGTTTGCCGATCCGCCCCCGTCTCCGGGGGCGCTGGTGCGCTCTTACCGCACCGTTTCACCCTTACCATCGACCGGGCGGACCCGGTCCATTCGGCGGTCTACTCTCTGTTGCACTTTCCCTGGCCTTGCGGTCGGTTGCCGTTAACAACCACCATGGCTCGCGGAGCCCGGACTTTCCTCCCCGGTGTGAACCCGAAGGTCCCACCGGAGCGACTGCCCCAGCCTCTCGCGCCGTCGGGCATGATATCGCGCGCGCAAGACTGCGGGTGACCGGAACGACCAACGAGCTGAATCCATGGCGATCGAAGACGATTTCTTCCTGACGAACCTCGAGCTGCGGGACTCCACCGAGACGGGAGAGGTGGCCTCGGGGCTCTCCCATGATTCCATGAAGGGAATGGTCCTGCTGACGGTCCTTGAGCTCGCCGCCCGCGGCGAGCCGACCGGCGCGGTGACGGTCATTCACGACGCGGGGGATACGGGCGAGCGCTACCGGACCCTCGCCTCGGATCTCGCCGAGCGAGGCTGGGCGGTTGCGCTACCGGACCTCCGGGGGCATGGCCGAACGGAGGGGCCCCGCGGGCACTCCAACGGGCTGCGCGAGGTGGCGCGCGACATCCAGGAGATCCAGGATCACCTGGCCTATCGGATGCCAGAGGTCCCCAAGGTCCTCGTCGGCGTCGGGTTGGGCGCCAACTACGCGGCGATGTACGCGCTCGAGACGCCGGGGGTGGTCAGCGCGCTGGTGCTCATCGCTCCGCTTCACACGCCGCGCTTCATCGCGCCAGAGCCGCCCAGGGGGCTCTCGAAGTTCTTCAAGAAGGTGACGCCGCAGTCCGAAGGCTCGACGGGGTACGGGCCCGATGACCTGACCTCCGCCGCCGCGCAAGCGACAGCATGGTCCGCCTCCGAGCTCACGCACGAGGTCATCACCCAGCGCGCCATCGACGAGGCCGCGCGGAGCTCCGGGGAGCACCTCGCGCGCGTCGCTGAGCTCGACATCCCTGTGCTCATCGTGCACGGCAGCGACGACCCGATCAGCAGCCCCGACTGGAGTCGCGCGCAGGAGGGAGGCACCGTGGAGGTCCTGGTGGTGGAGGGACAGCGGCACCATCCGTTGCATGACTCGAAGAGCGCAGAGATCCGCGAGCGGATCGTGCGCTTCCTCGACTCGAACACAGGGTCCTGAGCGCTGGACCCTGCGCGCGAGACCCTGCGCGCGAGACCCTGCGCGCCGGGGTCGGGGCGCCGGGGTCGGGCCCGCAGCTGAGGCCGGCGGGTGTCCGGGGAGCAGCCGCCGGGGAGCCGTCGCTGACCGGGCTTCCGCCGGGGGTGGGGCGACCGACGCTTGGTGAGGCCACAGAGGCTCGGCGGGGCCACAGGGGCTTGGTGCGGCCAAAGGGGCTCGGTGCGGCCACAGAAGCTCGGTGCGGCCACAGGGGCTCGGCGCGGGCTATCGAGGCTCGCCGGCGCTGATCCAGTCCTCCAGGAGGATCATCGCGCTCCAGGAGTCCTTGCGGGCCTTTCGCTGAGCGCCGTGATAGCCGGCCTCCCGAAGCCGCTCCTCGGCTTCACGGGTGGTGAGGCGCTCGTCCTGCCGGACCACTCCCAGCTCGGGGAAGCGCTGCTCGGCGAGGGTGATGAAGGCGTCGACCTCCGCGACCCGTGGTCCAGTGGCGCCGTCCATGTGGAGCGGATACCCCACCACAAGGACTCCCACATCGCGCTCCTCGCAGAGGGCTGCGATGGCGTCGAGCGCCTCTGCATCGCCGCCCTGCACCGGGTCGAGCGGGGAGATCAGGATCCGAGAGGCGTCGGCCGCGGCGAAGCCGGTCCGGCGTGTGCCGTGGTCCACGCCCAGGGCCACGCGCTTCGGGTCATGTGGGGCCATCAGAAGCGCCTCGGCCTGCGAGAGAAGCCGGGGAGGGGAAGGCGGTCGCGGTCTTCGGCAGGAGTGAAGAACCTGGAGGCGAGTCCCCGGAGCACGACCGCCGGCCGTTCAACGGTCCCACGGATGGAGACGCGCAGGAGGCTCTCCTGGATCCAGTAGACCAGCTGCGTGAATGGCCCCAGTCGATCAACGAGCGAGTAACGAACGTCGAGGTCGCTCGTGACATTCCCCTCGAAGCTGACGGTCCCCGCGCCGACGAGGGAGAGCAGGTCACTGTTGACGCGCAAGCGGTCCATCTCGAGCACACCGTCAGCGATGGTGTAGCGCGCGTACATCTCGCGGAAGAGGACGGTGGTGTCGATGCCGAGCCCCACGGAGAGGGCCTGGAAGACCGGGATGGCCCAGAGCGCCGAGTCACGGAGCTCGATCTCACCTCCACCGGTCATGGCGGTCAGGTGCTCGAAGTCGCCCCCGAGTCGGAGCGTCATGTCCATCCGGCCACGGTTGGCGAAGTCGGAGTCGAACAGTCCCCGCAGGAACTGGCCGACGTCAACGTCACGCATCTCTGCTGCCAGCTGAAAGGGGAATGGCGGGGCCAGGTCGATCACGAGCAGGGGGGCCGCGGCGGCCTCATCGCTGCCCACCGCCAGGAGCCGGCCTCCCTCGAAGTCGCCCTCGAAGGCCTCGATGACTAGGCGTGGCTCCACATAGCTCAGCTGTAGCGTTGCCTCCTTCAGGCGGCGATCGGCGAGCGCGCCGTTCAGGCCTTCGATGGTGGCGCGGGTTCGGAGTCCGCTCCCCTCATGCGCCAGCTTGAGCCGCATCCGGTCGATGTTGTCCACCTCGATCGGGACGCCGAGCAGCAGGAACACCTCCTCGATGGCGACGTCCCCTTCGAGCAAGACCTCCGTGGACCCGTCCTTCTCCGTGGTGATCTCGAGGGTGGTGTCCTCGAGGGCGAAGCGCCCGCTCGCCTTGAGGTCATCGAGCACCGTCCGAAGGGTCCCGGGGTCGAGGAAGAACCTCAGGTGCTCCTCATCGATGGGGAGATTCGGGGCGGAGATCCGGGTGCGGAAGGTGGAGCGGTCCTCGCCAGGGGCCCATGAAAAGTCAGACAGCTGCACCGGAGTCCCAGCGAGGCGCCCGTTGATCTCCTCTCCGATCCACTGCCCCGTCCCGGGCTCAAGCCTGAAGTGCGCGGACACCTCGCTCAGCCGCTTCTCGTCTCCGAACCCAAGTCGATCCAGGCGTGTCTCCACGGAGACCTCGAGGTCCTCGACCGGGGCGCCGGGCTCCTCGGGTAGCCGCAGTCGAGTCTCGAAGTCTGCGCGCCCCTGCAGTTCGAGTTGCTGATCGGCGAAGGAGGGTCCGGTGGACTCATCGGGCAGGGCGATGCTGGTCAGAGCGGAGACCAGCTTGTCGTCAGCGAGGTCGAGCCCGGCGCCGAAGGCGCGTAGTTCGGGCGCTCGGGCTGGGCCGGTCTCGAGGAAGGCCACCACGGGGACGTGAGGGCCGTCCTGGGCCCACCGGCCCTGGACGCGCCCTTGGACCCAGGTGAGCGGCTGCGGAGCCCCTCCTCCCGCCAGGGCGGGCTCGGAGGGCAGCATGGTCCACGCCCGGACGCTCCCGTGGGTCTCGCGGGTGGTGATCCCGGGCGCCGAGGGGCGAAGCTGGACCCCGCTGCGGGAATCGGTGGGGCGGAACTCGAGCCAGGCTTCGGGCCCTCCGAGGTAAGCCTCCTCGTTCGAGCCTGTGCCAACAGCGCTCCCCTCGCCACCGAGGGCTCTGGCGTCAGCCAAGGGGATGGCCCGTGTGACCGTGGCCTTCACGTCGACGGACCCCGCGAGCCCCGAGCCATCGAGGGCAGCCAAGGCCTCCGAGCCGTTCTGCACGAGGCTCGACCGGAGAGCCTCGTGCCCTGGATTCAGGCCGCCCAGGTCGACCTCGAACCACTCAAGCCCGCGGTCGGTGCCCGCGCTCATCGTTCGGCCTTCGATCTGGATTGGGCTGGCAGCGATGGGGGACCTGGCGGTCGCCTGAAGCTGGAGGGAGGAGCGCTCCCCCTGGGTGTGGGTGCGGATGCGCAGCTGCCCGTTCGTATCCGTGATCGGCACCGGCAACGCATCCCACGTGAAGCCGACGTTTCGAAGCTGGGCGTCGATCGCTGTGATCATGTGGAGATCGTCCGGTCCCCTCCATAGCTCCAGCTTGAAGTCGAGCGCGCCGCCGTCGGGACCCCAGGTCGGCACGATCTCTTGTGCTGCGTCCACGTCGCGGAGCGAGTCAAAGGACGCCCTGAACGCAGAGTCCACCGGGAGCGAGTTGGACTGGACGATCAGGTGGAAGGGCGCAGGGGGTCGATCTTCCTTCTCGGGCAACTCACCCGGCGGAGTGGGGGTGAAGTGCAGCGACCCCTGGACCTCGAGCGGGCCGCCGGCCTGGAAGCAGGTCACGTCGTAGAACGCCAGCTGTCCGCGGAATTCACCCTCGGTGCGCACGCTCCAGGTGACGTCGCCCATGACCCCTTCCACCGGAACGGGAAATCCGGTTCCCTGCCGCCGGGTCCGCGGATCGACGACCCCGTGGTATGCGAGGGCTGCGCCGCCGGTTGGGCGGACGAGGGCGAACTTCTCGAGGTTGTCGACCAGCTCGCCGCCGGGGTCGCCGTCGGTCCGGAGTCGCACCCCGAGGCTGATGTCTGCCTGTCCCTGGCTGGCCAGCATCTCGTGGACGTCAGAGAGGCTCTGCTCATTTCCGATCAACACCATCAGCTCCTCGCCCAGCGGGGCGGCGGGAACGTCGGCCCAGACCTCCAGGGAAGAGCCCAGCGGAGCGTCCTTTCCGAGGCGGAATCCGGCCGCCGCCTTGACGCCACCGATACGCCCCTCGAGGACGCCTCGCCCTTGCCAGGCCTCGGGGTCGAACGGGTGGTCGGGATCCTCCGGGTTGAACCGCCCGTCCACCAGCAATGCGATGTCCGTGGCTGTCCGCTTGGACGGGTCCTCGATCCAGGGGAGCTCCAGCGCACCCTGGGAGAGTTGCAGCGTCCCGTTCACGTCCGGGAGGAGCGAACGGCCAATCTCATAGCTCGCGTGGGCGACCAGGTCGATCTTCGCGCTGGGGTCGAGGGCGAGGAGCTCGGGGGGGAGGAGGCCGTTCGAGAGGGCGCGGCGTTGCAGCGCGCTGCCCAGCTCAAGGCTGCGCGCGACTCCCCGTACGCGCGCGACCCTGTTGGCGTCGAGGGTCCCGTTCAGCCACACCACCCCGGCGCCGCCCGGAGTGCTGCCCAGCGCGGGCACGAGGCGACCGTAGATCGACGCCAGCTCGTCCGTGAGTCGGGTCATACAGAGGTCGACGGACCCGAGCGCGATGGTGCTGCTCTGCGGCGGGACCACCCGCACGCGGAGGTCTCGGACGACCACCTCGGGGCTGTTGGCGAGGAAATCGAGGGTGGTCTGGTCCCCTTCGCCGACCTTCTCCATGTCCACAGCGAGCGCCTCGGAGAGCTCGAGGACGCCGCCCTCGAGGACCACTCGGTCGAGGTGCAGGCCTCGCTCGGGGTTCCAGCCGATGCGCAAGGTGAGCTCATCGAGCTGGAGCTCACGCCCCGTCGGCCCGAGGGCGATACCCCGGAAGGCCACCGAGCGATCCAGCCACCGGAAGTCCACGTCGTCGACCTGCACGGAGCGGGTCAGGGCACCTGCGACTCGGTCTCGGACCACCTGGGCGACCCAGCGCTCGAGGGCGGGGTGGTTCTCCGCCAGCAGCGCCACCAGGATCCCCACGAAGCACACCCATCCCGCCAGGCTGACGACCGCCCGAGCGGCGACCGCCAGCGGTCGCCGCGCCCGGAGGGAGCGTCGCAGCGCTCTCGTCTCAAGATCCTCAGCGGTGTCCTTCATCTCGACTTGGTCAGGCTGCGGGGGGCCCGCTTCCTGGATCGGCTTTATTTAGGCCCATCTCGGGTGATTCTGGCCGTTGACATCGCCTCGCGCGACCGTCACTCTCCCCGAAGCGTTACGGAATCCTCTCTCTCACCGCACTGAATCCAAACCCAGACCCTCCCAGCCCCACTTTCGGGGCATCGAGTCATGGCAAAGAAAAAAGCCAAGCGCGCCACCAAGAAGGCGGCCGCCAAGAAGGCCCCCGCCCGTAAGACCAAGAAGAAGGCCAGCAAGAAGAAGGGCGCCGTCGACATGATCATCAGCAAGAGCCGCACCAAGGCCTGCGCGTCGATCAACGTCTCCGGTGACTTCTACGCCGCGCTGGACGAAAAGGTTCGCGAGATGATCGCCGGCGCCGAGGCGCGGGCCGACGCGAACAACCGCCGTACCCTGCGTCCGCAGGACCTCTGATCCCTCGGCGGGAGGCGTGCCTCGCGGCACGGTCCTCTCGCCGAACCAGAGCATGAAGGAGCCGCTCCCCACCGATGGTGGGGAGCGGCTCTTCGCGTTCCGTTGGATTGGGTCCTGGGATAGACCTTGGATTGGATCCCGGGGTGGACTCACCCGTTCGCGCGACGCGGTCAGCGTCGGCGCACCTTCGCGTCGTAGGGGCGAAGGTAGAGCGGCCGCAGGGTCTCTGCGCCAGGGACTGCGCCGGCCTCCAGCCGCTTGAGCCCGAGGTCGAGCAGATGCTCTGCCTTCGCACGGGGAGCCAGCCGCACCTCCATCGAGGCCGGAGGATCTGCCGCGAGCGCCTTCAACGCCGCCCCGTCGGCCAGGAGCACGGGCACGTCGGCGAGCAGCTCGAGACTCGCGGCTGGCTGCAGGCATGTGGGCTCCTCCAGCTGGAGGACGTCCTCCTCCGGGCGTTCGTAGACCGCGACGTAGAGGTGTCCTCCGAAGGCGTTGCGCAGCACGGCGCCGCGCTCTCCGGCGGCGAGGCCGTCGGCAGCGATGGCGTCAAAGGAGGGCAGCCCGAGGACCTCTGCGTCGGAGCCGCGCATGAGGCCAAGGGCAGTGGAGGCGCCGACCCTCAGGCCGGTGTAGCTCCCTGGGCCGGTGCCGGCGAGGACGAGGTCCAGGTCCGAGGGTGTCGCGCCGACCTGCTTGACCAGCTCACCGAGGGCGCCGAGCAGATCGCTCGCGTGCCGGCGGTCCTCCTCCAGGGTGAGCGCAGCGCGTTGACCCTCGGGCCCACGCGCGGCGATGGAGGCCGGGCGGGTGGAGGTCTCCAGCGCCACCACGAGCCTCGGTGTCTCGCGGACCCTCTCCCGTGACCTGTCGTTCATCCGCGCTCGATCTCCCGGGCGAGCGCCTCGGAGAGCTGAACGGCCATCTGTTCGATTCGCTGCTCGTCAGGCCCCTCGATCATCACTCGCGCCTTGGGCTCCGTACCGGAGTAACGGACGTTGACGCGTCCGTCTGCGCCCAGCTCCTCTTCGAAGCGGGCGCGGAGGGCCTGGAACTCAGTGAGGGTCTCCAGGTCAGGCTTGGATGACACCACGAGCCCGAGCAAGACCTGCGGAAAGGGGATGAACGGGGCGGCGAGGCTGGAGAGGGTGGCCTGGTTGCGTACGGCCACGCCGAGCACGTGCAGCGCCGTCAAGAGCCCGTCGCCGATGAAGCCGTTCTCCGAGCCGAAGATGACGTGCCCTGACTTCTCGCCGCCGAGGCGGAGGCCCTCCGAGCGCAGGCCCTCGACGACTTGCCGGTCGCCGACGCCGACCTCATGGACCCCGATGCCGCTGGGGGAGAGAGCCCGGTGGAGGCCCCGGTTGCTCATCACGGTGGCGACGATACGCGGGTCCTTCCAGAGGCCTCTCTGGGCGGCGTCGCGAGCGATGATGGTCATGATCGCGTCCCCGTCGACCAGCTGCCCCTGCTCATCGACGAGCAGGCAGCGATCTGCGTCGCCATCCAGGGCGATGCCGAGGCTCGCGCCGGTCTCAAGGACCCGCGCCTGCAGGGACTCCGGGTGGGTCGAGCCGCAGTCGGCGTTGATGTTCAGCCCGTCGGGCGCGCAGTGAAGGCCGGTGACCTCGGCGCCGAGACGCCGGAGGACATCGGGGCCGACCGAGCTCGCGGCCCCGTTGGCCGCGTCCACGACGATGTTGAGGCCGCTGAGGTCCAGGGGGTCCCCTTCCGTGCCGAGGGCGACCAGGTGATCCGCGTAGGCGGAGTGCAGGGACTCGTCTCGGGCCAGGGCCGGCCCGGCCGGCTCGTTCGACTCAGCGTCCGGGTCGACCCGTTCCAACTCATCTCGCAGGCGGACCTCGATCTCGGCCTGCTCTGCGTCGGTCAGCTTGTTGCCGCCCCCGGCGAAGAGCTTGATCCCGTTGTCCTCCGCGGGGTTGTGGGAGGCGCTGATCATGGCTCCCAGCGTCACAGGCCTCGACCCGGTCAGCCAGGCGAGGCCCGGCGTCGGAAGGAGCCCCGCGGTCGTCGCGCGGATCCCGGACTGGGCGAGGCCGCGGGCCAGCGCCTCCTGAATCGGAGCGGCGGAGGCGCGGCCGTCGTGGGCGATCAGCGCCTCGCCTTCGCTGCCGTCGGAGTCGCGGCTGAGCACCGCCCCTGCGGCGCGCCCGAGGGCCTCCACCGCTGCTGTCGTGAGCCACCCCTCCAGGGCGCGGCCGCGGATCCCGTCGGTCCCAAAGATCGGGCCTTCACTTCTCTTGGTCGTCATCTGGCAGTTCGCGGACAAGGGCGATGGAGCTCGTGGAATCATCCACGATGAGGCGGAGCGAGGACGCCGGGTCGGCCTTGGCCTCGTTGAAGTAGGGGCCGAGCCGCTGGCGCCAGAGCGGGTCGAGGGCATCAATTTCCACCGGCGCTCGGTTACCCGGTTCACGGAGGGCACGGTCCACGTCCACGAAGACCCGCGCGTTCTCTCTGGCAAACTGCAGGACCTCCTGGAGCATCTGGGTCCGTGTGGCCTCGGGGAGCCCCTCAGGAAAGAGCCCGCGCTCCATCACCTGGACCTTGACCAGCTCGGTGGGGGGGAGGAAAGGGATGTCGCCTGTGAGGCGCGCCGCGTCGAAGGACACCAGGGCGACCTCCAGTTCCAGCGTGGTGATCAGGATCTCCTTCGGGGCCAGCTCTCCCCGCAGGAACAGCTCCCCGTCGATCTCGATCTCCGGCAGCTTCGTGCGATCGATCCGCACGCGCTCGACGAAGCCTCGCCCCGAATAGGCCGACAGGTCGATCGGCTCGAAGGCGAGGATCGAGGGGTCGGCGGAGATGGACTCGATCACGTCCGCCGGGCCGCGGACCCCCACGCGCGACGGGTTGAACTCGAGGGACTCGGCGAGGAGGCCCGAGGCCTGGGGGAGGGAGATCAGCGCGAAGTCTCCGGCCGCAGCAGCCTCCGGTGAGGTGGCCAGGGAGGCGATCGAGGGCTCGATCTCATCGTTGGCGTACTGCTCGACCTTCAGGACGAGGGCCTCCGGCGTGACGAATTGAACCTCCAGCTCCCCCAGAACCCGCCCGAGTCCCCATGAGAGGTCCGAGGGCTCCACCTGGCGTTCCTTGCCCACCCAACCCTCGTCGACGAGCAGGACGCCGCCGAGGCCCCCTCGGATCATGTCGAGCTGCGCCTCGGAGGCCTCCGCGCGTACCTCAAGGCGGGCCCCGTCCATGGGGTTGGCGAGGTGCAGACCCTCGCTCGGGAGCACGACGGTCAGGACGCCGCGGGTCGGAATGGTGTTGGCCTCTGATCCCGCCTCGACTTGCACCTCGACCGTGAAGGTCTGCTCGCCCATCACCGCGCGGCCCGCGAGGGAGAAGATGAAGACGGCGAGGAGCAGGGACGTGAGCTTCCCGCCAGGGTCTCCGAAGGCCATCTTCGCAAGCCGCCCGAGGAGCGGGCGCCGCTCGGCTCGACTGGGGGCGGCGAGGTCGTCCCCGCCGAGGCGCGCGCGGAGCACATCGCCGAGCTCATCACGGAGGACGCGCCGCTCCATCGTTCCACCCTGGAAGACCGAGATGAGCCCCGTCTCCTCGGAGACGGCGACGACGACGGCGTCGGTCTCTTCGGTGAGGCCGAGGGCCGCCCGGTGTCGGGTGCCCACCGAGCTCGCCAGCTGATCGTTCTCTGACAGCGGGAGGATCGCCATGGCGCAGAGCACCCGGCCCTCCCGGAGGATGACGGCCCCATCGTGCAGGGCGCCGCCGGTGTGGAAGATGCTGTCCAGCAGGTCCCGATGGACGTTGCCGTCGACCTTGACGGAGTTGGTCGTGTAGGAGTCGAGGGTCGCCTGGCGTTCGAAGGCGATGAGCGCCCCCTGTTTACGCTTCGCCATGGAGATGCATGCCTCGGCGACCTCATCCACGGCGTCGTAGGACTGGCGCCCGAGGAAGCGGCGGAGGAGGGGGGTGTCCCCGATCCTCACGATCCCGCGGCGCAGCTCCGGCTGGAAGACCACCGCCAGGATGACCACGGCGAAGCCCGTCACGCTGTTCACGATGACCTCCAGCTCCACGAGGTCGGCCTGCTCCGCGACGCTCAGGAGGACCCCGTACAGGAAGAAGTACGCGAGGGCCGCCCCTCGAATCATCCGGCTGCTACGCGCGGTCGTGAGGAAGGACAGGAACAGCTGGATCCCGACCGTCAGGATGAAGACCTGAGCGATTGTCTTGGGGTCGGGGGGCATCTTTGGGTGGCGTGCGGTTCTGGCGCGATCGGCCGCTACGAACCCCAAGACTATCGCCCAAGAGGTCCGTGAGCACGCGCCGCATCCCTATACGGTCGTCCGTGGCCGGCTCGCGCCCTCTCCCTGGATCGGCGGTCCAGGGGGCTGGAGTGAAGCCCTGTTCTCGGGCGGCGGCCCGGCGGCCTCCCTCGCGTCAATCCGCAGCTTGTGGGCCGGTCCTCTCGGAGGGGCTCGACGCGGTCCCTCCCTGGCAGGGGCCGATGGCCGCGGCTACGAGGACGGCCTCTCGCATGATCGCCACGTCATGCACCCTCAGGATGTCTGCGCTGCCGGTTGAGACCGCGAGCGCGATCGCGGCCGCGGTGCCCCCGACCCGCTCCCGCTGGTCAGGCGCCCGTCGGCGGGCAGCCTCTTCCCAGTCGGCGGCGCGTTCCTGGCCCGTGATGTGCCCGATGAAGGACTTCCGGGAGACGCCGAGGAGCAGTGGCGAGCCCACGGCGCGCAGTTCGGTCAGGCCCCGAAGGAGCTGCAGATTGTGCTCGAGGCTCTTCCCGAAGCCGATCCCCGGGTCGAGGGCCAGCCGGTCAGCGGGGATCCCTGCCTCGAGGCCGGCCTCCATCCGCTCCTGGAGGCACCGCCGAACCTCTGAGAGGGCATCTCCGTACCGAGGGGCCGCTTGCATGGACTCCGGCGCGCCCTGTCGATGCATGAGGACCAGGAACAGGTCATGGTCCTCTCTGAGCTGGGCGACCGTCGGGATCATCTCTGGATCCGCGAGCCCCCCGCTGATGTCGTTGACGATGCGAGCGCCTGCTTCCACCGCGAGACGGGCCACGCTGGCCTTGGTGGTGTCCACGGAGATCGGGACGGAGCCTCGCGCCGCGAGGGCCTCGATGACCGGGAGGATGCGCCGTAGCTCCTCCTCGGCAGGAACTGGGTCGGCCCCGGGACGGGTGGACTCGCCGCCCACGTCGAGCACGTCGGCGCCCTCGTCGATGAGCTGGAGGCCGTGCTCGATGGCGCGATCCGGATCGAGGAACCGTCCGCCGTCCGAGAAGCTGTCGGGGGTGACGTTGACCACGCCCATCATGGAGGGCGTGCGCGACCCGGGGGCGAAGCCGCGCTCAGGATCAAGGGGCCAGGGGCGGGGCGGCCCCTGGCCGTGGGGGGCGACGGCGCTCAAGGTCGACCGTCAGGCCGGCGAGAGGCCGGGCATGGAGCCGCTGTCGCCGTCGATGTCCAGCTCGGGCGCTGCCACGGGAGGGGGGGAGGGCTTGGCCGAGCGGCGCTCCTCGCGGATCTCCTCGGCGGTCTTCTCCCGGAGGCTCTCGGGTGCCTCGCCGTCGATCAGCTTTGCGATCTCCTCGCGGTCCAGCGTCTCGTAGAGCAGCAGCCCCTGGGTGAGGCGCTCCATCGCTTCGCGGCTCTCTCCCACGAGGTCGCGGGCGAGCTCATAGGCCTCGCGCATGATGCGCCTGATCTCCTCGTCGATCTCGCGAGCGGTCTCCTCGGAGTGCCACTTGCCGCTCATGAGCTCCGTGCCCAGGAAGTCCGAGCCCTGGCGCTCCGCGAAGTTGATGGGACCCACCTTGTCGCTCATGCCGAGCTCGGTGACCATCGCGCGCGCCAGCTCGGTGGCCCTCCGGATGTCATCTGAGGCGCCGGCGGAGATGTCGCCGCAGAAGATCTCCTCGGCGACTCGACCTCCGTAGAGCATGGCGAGCTGGCCGAGCAGCCGGCGCCGCTGGGTGTGGTAGCTCTCCTTCTCCGGGAGCATCATGGTCGCGCCGAGGGCGCGCCCGCGGGGCACGATGGTGACCTTGTGGGGCACGTCCACCTGGTCCTCGAGCTTCGCAGCCACGATGGTGTGACCCGCCTCGTGGTAGGCGGTGATCTCGAGGTCCTCCTTCTCGACGTTGCGGGCGATCTTCTGTCGCCCGTAGCGGACCTTCGCCGCCGCCTCCTCGAGGTGCGGCATCTCGATCTCGTCCTTCTTGTCAAGCACGGCCATGATGGCCGCCTCGTTCACGATGGCGGCGAGGTCGGCGCCGGAGTAGCCGGGCGTGGCTCGGGCGAGGTCGATGACCTCGATCCCCTTGGCCACGCGGACCTTCTTGAGGTGCACGCCGAGGATCGCCTCACGTCCGTCGAGGTCGGGCAGGTCAATGGTCACCTCCCGATCGAAGCGGCCGGGGCGGAGCAGCGCGGGGTCGAGCACGTCCGGGCGGTTGGTCGCGGCCACGACGATGATGCCCTCGTCGGTGCTGAAGCCGTCCATCTCGACGAGGATCGCGTTGAGGGTCTGCTCACGCTCATCGTGCCCTCCACCCATGCCGCTGCCGCGCCTGCGGCCAACGGCGTCAATCTCGTCCAGGAAGATGATGCAGGGCGAGTTCTCGCGGGCCTGCTTGAAGAGGTCCCGGACGCGGCTCGCGCCGACACCCACGAACATCTCGACGAAGTCGGAGCCCGAGATCGAGAAGAAGGGCACCTCAGCTTCACCGGCGATCGCCTTGGCGAGCAGCGTCTTGCCACAGCCTGGTGACCCGACGAGGAGGACGCCCCGGGGGATGCGGCCGCCGATGCGCGTGAACTTACCGGGGTTCTTGAGGAACTCGACGACCTCGCGCACCTCGGCCTTGGCTTCCTGGGCTCCGGCGACGTCCTCGAAGGTGACGCCAGTGTGGTTCTCCTTCGTGTACATCTGCGCGCGGCTGCGTCCGAAACTCATGACGCCCGCACCTGAGCCCTGGCTGCGCATCTGGCGCATGAACAGGATGAAGATGGCGAAGATGAGGATCCACGGACCGTAGGTCAGCAGCATGAGCGTGAACGACCCGTCGGGGGGGCCGTGCACGGTGCCCCCGTTGGGAGTCAGGTCGAAGGACCACGGCTTGAGCGTGGCCCCCTTGGCGACCAGCGCCTCCCGGATCTCCGTGAGCTGCGGCGCGACGTTGCCGACCTTCAGGGCGATCTCGTAGTCGCCCTTCTCTCCGTTGGTCCCCTCGCCCACCGTGCCGTCGGTGGGGGTGAAGCCTGATCCCGGGGTGGCCACGCCGAAGACGTACAGGCGGTCGGTCTGGCGGGTGCGGGGCACCGTGGGGACCTCGTCCGCCTCAGGGGCTCGCGTCGACTCCACGGAGACCTCGGTCACCTGCCAGACCTCGGTCGGCTGGAAGGTCCCGTCGGACAGCGCGGTCAGGAGCGGGCCGGGCTGGACGCTGGTGTACCTCGCGCGCGCCTTGACGTCGCGCCAGTAGTCCTCGTGCTCGGCGACGCTGGCGAAGGACGTCTGGAACGACTTCCCGGAGGTCAGGACGCCCTCCACGTCGGTCTGGCCCTTCAGCTCGAGGCGCTGGACCGTGCCCGTGACGAGCGCGTGCAGGAAGACATCCTGCGTGAACTCCTCGGTCTTGCGCAGGCTGCTGCCGCTGAACGCGACCAGCACCACCACGATGACGGTGAGGAACAGGAGGAACGAACCGAAGGGACGGGGCTTGCGCGCCTTGTCCCCCTGGGGCTGTGAATCGGCCATAGCTTGGTTATCGGCCCGTCGTCAGTGATTCTCCAGCCCCTGAAACCGCCAGGACGCGAGAGACGTGCCTGGGAAGCTGGAAGCGCCCGCGATGGCCCTTCAGGGCCGGCAGAGCGGAATGGTCGACGTGCTCGGAGCAGTGTAGGCCATCGGGGCCAGCGCCTCTGCGTTGACCCCCGATCTTCATCGGGGGCTTACGGGAGGTCAGTCCAGGGGTGGTGGGGTGTCGCGATACTGCAGCTCGGCGACGAGTGAGAGCACGATCTGGTCCGCGGCGACCTTGAGGGCGCGCTCGCGCTGCACGGGCTCTCGGCCGGGGATGTCGATAGCGGACCCAACGACCGTCTCCACGACGGTGGTCCCGAGCTCCACGCCCCGCGCGCGATCCACGAGGGTCGCCTCGATCACGATCACATCCCTGGTCTCGACGAAGAGGTTGTCGGGGGTCCGAGCGCCGGGCAGTCGCTGGAAGTCCTTGATCGATCCCCGCAGGACCAGGTCGCTGCGGCCGGGGGAGCGGAGCTCGAGGTCCAGGAAGCGGCGTGCGGACTTGGTCGTGGCGGCGTGCAGGGGCTGCTCGAGATTCGGTAGCAGGCTCTCGTTGCCGAAGATCTCGATACCGATCGACTCGGCGGTGCGGCCGTCGGGCATCGTCGGGCTCAGGCCCGTCTGATATCCGCACCCCCCGAGCAGGCCAGCGCTGAGGGCCAGGCCTGCGCCGGGGACCAGGCCAGCAACGAGGACAAGGAGAGCCGACAGGCGCCGTCGCACGGAGCTCACAGCGTCCCTCCGCTGCTCTCCGAGCTGGAGGCAGGAGCACGCGGGGACTCATCGCTCTGGTCGACGTCGCGCTTTCTTCGGTCGGCCTCCGGCGTCTCGGAGCCGGGCGCCAACTCGGCGGGTCCCAGCTGGTCGAACTCAGCGCCGAGCGGGAGGATGCCCTCGAACTCCGCTCCCTGGGTGATCTCCCTCGGCGGCCCGAGAGACTCGATCTCATCGACGGCTGCGAGGAACGTCCGGATCTCCTCCAGCTGCTCCGGGTTCCCCGCTCGCTTCGCGAACTCCAGCGCCCGGGCAGCGTGCTGGCGTGCGCCCGTTGCGCTCAGGACGGTGCGGTAGAAGCGGGCGACGACCATGTCGTTATCGGCGAGGCGCTGCAGGCAGTCGATCATGGTCCTCTCCACGTCAGGGCGCAGCTCGTTGTCGGGGTACCTCGAGATCCAGGTCTCCAGCTCCGTGAGGGCGATCAACATGGCGGCTCGGTCGTACTCCGGCCCATCGAGCGCGGCGAGACGGAGTTCCGGCACCGCGGCCTCGCTTGCAATTCGATAGGGAGAGTCCCGGCACCAGAGGATGAGGTTCTCGCGCTTCTCGATGGCGAAGCTGTACTGCCGGTTCTTGGCGTAGGTATCGGCCAGCCGATTCAGCGCGTCATCGGTCTCGGGGTGCTTGGGGTACTCCGTGCTCAAGTACTCGTAGACCTGCGGCGCGTTGCTCGAGTAGGGGAACAGGAAGAACTTGCGACGCTTGTCGAAGTAGTAGCTGTTGCCGATCTCCATGAGCAAGTCGCCGGCCTCGTCACGGAGACCGTGGGACGGGTACCGGGTGTCGAGCTTCTTGATCGTCTTGAACGCGTCCTTGCGATCCTCACGGGCGAGGTAGAGGGTCGCGGAACGAATCCCAGCCGGCACGGAGATCCGGGCAGGCAGGTCGGTCTCCGAGAGGTCCTCGAGGGCTCGCGGGTTCTCACCGCGGTCCGCGAGCTCCTGGGCGTAGAGCTCGAGCGCGGTGCGAACCTCCACCCGGGTCCGCGTGTCGAGTCCACGGGCCTTGTTCGCCGAGAGCAGGTCCGCGACGGTGTCCACCAGCTGCCCATCTGCCAGCTGGTCGGCTGTCGAGGCTTGCGCGGCCATGAGCGTCGCCGGGACCTGGTCGGGGTCCATGGGAGACACCGAGGCGATCGGGCTCGAGCTGCAGCTGGCGAGCGCGAGGAGTGCGAGGCCGGGCAGCAAGGGGGACTTTGTGGTGATGGGGGGCGTCAAGGGGCGTCGGGGCGTGATGCGGGGCGTCGGTTTCGATCTGGCGCCGCCAGGAAGCGAGCGTGGCTCTTGGGTCGTGCCTCCAGGTGGTGATCCAGGAATCGGCCAGCGAAGTCCAGAACGCGGATCGAGCGATCCGTGGGCCATCCGGCTCGGTCGAGCTCCTCGAGAGGAGCGCTGAGGGCGAGCTGGGCAGATTCGAGGATGGAGACCGGGAGGGTACCGACGCGGAGTCCCGAGGCGTGAGCCTCGTTCGCGTGGATCGGGCAGAGGCGGCCTCCAACAGCCGTGGAGAAGGGGGCTCTGGGCTCCACGGAGCCGGGGTCCACGGCCGCGGCCGGCGCGCCGCAGGTGGCGCAGGTGACCAGAGCTGGCGCGAGCCCGAGCTGCTCCAGCAGCTTCAGCTCGAAGCCAGCCAGCAGGGCGGAGGGGGGACCTTGGGCGCGGTCGAGCGCGTCGAGCGCACCCTCAGCCAGCGCGAACTGCTCACGGTCCGAGAACCCAGCTCGTGTGACGAGGTCGGCGAGCTCGACGACCGTCTGGGCGGCGCGATAGCTCCGCAGCGACCGCGTCAGCTGGCGCCGCCGGATGTGAAGCTCTCCCTCGCGTAGCGTGCCGAGCTCGGAGTCACCACGTCGGACCCAGGACAACTCGAGCGTGTCGAACCAGTCGAGGACGCCGAAGAACCTCGAGCGCGGACGGTGGGCGCCCTTCGCCATGAGCTCGACCCGCCCGTGGTTGGGTGTCAGGACGTGGACGACCAGGGAGGTCTCTCCGAAGGGCGTCCGACGCAGCATGATTCCCCGGTCGCTGGCGCGCGAGGCCGGACGACGACTGACGGAGCGTGAGCGGGGCATGGGGTGGTGGGGCTCAGGCGCCGCGGCGCTCGAGTCCCTCGTCCTTGCCGGCGCGGCCTCGAGACGTCGATGGGGCGAGGCGTGGCGATGGGGAGGGAGCTCCGGGCTCGCGGCGCAGCTCGAGGCCCCCGGGCCGTTCCATCACGACCCGCAGGACGCGGCGATCGCTGGCCTCGCTGACCCGAAAGGTGACGCCATTCGAGGTGAAGCTCTCTCCGGAGGACGGGAAGCGGCCAACCTCCGAGAGCACGAACCCGCCGAGAGTCTCGTAGTCGGATTCTTCGGGTATCTCGAGGTCGAGCGCCTCGTTGACATCGGAGACGTGGAGGCTGGCATCAGCCTCCACCGCGCCGCTGTCGAGCTTGCGGAACGCGGTGTTCTCCTCCTCGTACTCGTCGCTGACGTGCCCCACGATCTCGGAGACCACGTCGGCAAGCGTGACGAGTCCAGCGGTTCCCCCGTACTCATCCACGACGATGGCCATCTTCTGGCGGTTCGCCCGGAACTGGTTCAGCAGGTCGGGGACCCGGACGGTCTCGGGGACGAGCAGGGGGGGCCGCATGATGTCGCGAATGCGGGTGGTCTCCAGGCGCCCCTCAGCGACGGCTTTGGCGGCCTCCAGCGCTGTGAGGGTGCCAATGATCGTGTCGATGGTGCCCTCGTACACGGGGATCCGGGAGAAGCTCGCGCTGGCGAACACGGCGACCGCGTCCGAGAGGGCCGCGTCCTCTTCGATGGCGAAGATCTCGGTGCGCGGGGTCATTACCTCAGCCGCGTCCACCTCGCCGAACTCGATGGCGTTGGCGATCAGCTCCCGTGTTTCGGCCGCGAGGTCGCCGTCAAACTCGGCACTCTCGACCATGGCGCGGAAGCCCTCGACCATGCGGCGCGTGCCCTCGTCGGCCTCCGAGGATCGGACTCCTCGGAGGATGGCCCGGCGGATGATGCGCAGGAGGCCCACCAGGGGGAGCATGGGGGCGGACAGTCGCGCGA
The DNA here is from genome assembly GCA_905480285.1 of uncultured bacterium. Classification (GTDB taxonomy): domain Bacteria; phylum Planctomycetota; class UBA1135; order UBA1135; genus Saltatorellus. The sequence continues at coordinate 53,565 of CAJQPT010000065.1, read as the reverse complement.
ACCACGGCAGGACGGCTCGCAGGAGGGCGTCCCCACGCGAGCCGGCGAGCGCGGCGGGGAGCGTCTGCGTGGTCAGGTGAAGGAGCGGCGCGCCGAGGACCAGCGTGAGGACGGCGGCCTCGGTCACGGTCCATCGTGCGGGCTCGGTCAGCAGCGACAGGAGCACCAGCGTGGCGGCGACCCGGCACAGCTGAGCGCCAAGGCTGGCGGAGGCGCCGAGCGACTCGCGCCGCTCGACGTAGTCCGCCATCGGATCCAGCGGCAGGTCGTCATCGCCCGACGAACCAGCGCGGGGGACAGCGCGCTCGATGGCCTCTGCCAGCATGGCGAGCAAGCCTGCGCCGAGGAGGAGCGCGAGGAGGCTCAGGGGGCCCGCCATGGGATAGGGCCAGGCGACCGCGACGGGGCCGGCCTCAAGGGCGCTCGCGTGGGGCCCCACGGAGACGGTCCAGGCCTCGGCTGGCGGAGGCTCGAGATCGAGCTCGGCGTCGGGAGAAGAGAGGGAGCTGGGCAATGGAATGCGCGGTGGTCGGCCGGATCCGCGATCATAAGCGCGAGGGTCGAGCCAGGGCCAATCTGAGGGGGGAGCGCTTGGGGCAGGGGGAGCGAACTCTTGGATCCCCGGAACCTGGCGCGACAGAGGGTCACAGGCCAGGCCGAGGTCGTTACGAGGACGGAACGCCACTCAGCGTAGAACGATCCGATGGGTCCGGATGGATCCGTCCTTAGTTGCTCATGTGTAGACTCTTAGGTCGAAGATCGGGCGGCCTGTTCGCGCCCTGGCACGGCGCTCGCCTAAGGGTGCCTGATGGCTATCCAATCCGCAGCTGTGGCGACCGCGTGCCCGCTCTCTCAGGCGCAACAAGAGACCGAGTTGATGGTGGCCTTCCAGGCCAAGGGCGATCACCGCTCCTTCGAGGCGCTCTACCGAGCAGCGGCCCCTGGGCTGCTCACCTGGATCACCCGGCTCCACGCTCAGCGCCTCCACGGGGGGGACCCTCGGGAGACGCTCCAGGACGCCTTCTTGAACATCTATCGCTACGCGGGCTCGTTCAAGTCCGCCGCGCCGGGCGGGTTCCGTGCCTGGGCGCGGACCATCGCGGGCAACGCGCTGCGCCGCACGCGGCGGGCCCGTGCACGACGCCCGGTCCTGGAGAGTGAGATTGGCGAGCGCGCGCAGGAGCGGGGAGACGGCCGCCTCGAGCCCTCCGCAGCGGCGTCCCTGGACGAGATGGCGACGACCGCCCGCTCAGGGCTGGCCCTGCTCCTCGTGCACTACGCCGCGTGCTTCGAGCGTCTGTCCGAGCGTGACCAGGCCGCGCTGCGAATGGTGGAGGTCGAGGGCCGTTCCTACGCTGAGTTGGGCGCGTTCCTGGGCACCGAGCCTTCCAACACGAAGATGGTCGTCTTCCGGGCCCGCAAGCGCCTCCAGGGGCTCGTCAACTCCGCCCTTGGTGCCCCGGCGAACTCTTCGGTTGAAGGGCCGGTGGAGCAGGTGGGCCATCGGGCCCGACTGATCGCCTGAGCCGGGATCTCTTCCCTGGGGGGGCGCCTCCAGGGTGACGGCGTGATCTGTGGCCTGGGGGGTCGGTTCCCTCGGGCCTTTCCGTAGTCTGGTGCCCCATGAGTGATCAGGCGAGAACGGCCGCGGGAGATGAGCGCCGAGAAGAGCCGCTGAAGGAGGTGGATCTCCTCGTGGTGGGCATCGGAGAGCTGGCGACTCCGGAGGGCCGGCTGCCTCGAGCGGGGGGAGCGATGGGGCAGCTGTCCACACGCCGTGACGTCGCGGTGGCCTGCGATGGCGGGCGCTTCGTCGCCATCGGTGACGAGGCTCAGATCGCGGCCAGGTTCCGTGGGCGGGAACGGATCGACGCCGGGGGCGGGCTGGCGATTCCCGGACTCGTGGACGCCCACACCCACCCGGTCTTCCTCGGGACCCGTGAGGGCGAATTCGAGCAGCGAGTCGGGGGGCTCAGCTACGTGGAGATCGCGGCCGCTGGGGGCGGGATACGCTCGAGCCTTGAGGGGGTCCGGGCGAGCACCGAGCAGCTGCTGGTCGAGGTCTTGATGCCGCGGCTGGATCGCTTCCTCAAGCTCGGAACCACCACCATCGAGGCCAAGACAGGCTACGGGCTCACGGTCGCCGACGAGCTCAAGGGCCTCGACGTCATCGCTGCGGCCAACCAGGTGCACGCCGTGGAACTCGTGCCCACCTGCCTGGGCGGGCATGACGTGCCGCCGGAGTTCAAGGGGCGTCCGGGCGACTGGATCGAAGTGGTCTGCGCGGAGCTCTGGCCTGCGGCGGCCGCCAAGGCCTCGTTCGCCGACGTCTTCACCGAGAGTCACGTCTTCGGCCTGGACGCGTCCCGGCGGTTGATGGAGTCCGCGCGAGAGCAGGGGCTCGGGATCCGGATGCACGTGGACCAGCTGACCTCCCTCGGTGGGGCCGAGCTCGCCGCAGAGCTCGGTGCCTCGAGCGCGGATCACCTTGAGCACGTCTCCGAGCACGGCATCGCCGCGCTGGCGGAGCGCGGGGTCCAGCCGGTGCTTTGCCCCCTGGTTCCGCTCTATCTCGGGGAGGCCCAGGAGGCACCCGCGAGGAGGATGATCGAGGCGGGCTGCGCGCCGGCGCTCTCCACCGACTTCAACCCGGGCTCTTGCTACTGCATGAGCCTCTTCGAGGTCATGAGCTGGGCCGCTCTCCGCTACGGCATGAGCGCTGCGGAAGCGCTGACGGGGACAACCCTGAACGCTGCATGTAGCCTCGGCCTGGGGGGCGAGCTGGGATCCGTGGAGGTCGGCAAGCGCGCTGACCTCGTGCTGACGGACTTGCCCAACCACTCCCACCTGACCTACGAGCTCGGGCGCAATCCGGTCCAGCGAGTCATCAAGAGCGGCGCGGTCGTTCAGTAAGGGATTCCGCGCCCTACGGCGGCTAATTCCGGCGACCGCGTTCTCGGGGCTGCTAATCTCCCGCCGCACCCCTCCACCTCCCAGACATGTCCAGCAAGAACCAGCTGATCCAGCCGCGGACCCTCAAGGGCTTCCGCGACTTCCTCCCCGCGGCGATGATCCCCCGTGAGCGGCTGATCGACACGGCCAAGGGCGTGTACCGGTCATTTGGTTTCAGCCCGATCGACACCCCCGCGCTCGAGTACACGGAGGTGCTGCTCGGCAAGGGGGGAGCCGAGTCGGACAAGCAGATGTACCGGTTCACGGATCACGGCGGCCGCGACGTCGGCATGCGGTTTGACCTGACCGTGCCCTTCGCGCGCTTCGCCGCGCAGCACATCGGCTCGCTGGGCACCCCCTTCAAGCGCTATCACGTCGGGCCGGTCTGGCGAGGTGAGAACACGCAGCGCGGCCGCTACCGGGAGTTCATCCAGTGCGACTTCGACACGATCGGGACGACCAGCGCGGCGAGTGATGTCGAGGCCGCGCTCGTGATCCACGACCTCTTTTCCGCGATCGGCTTCGAGCGCTTCACGATCCGGATCAACGACCGCCGCCTGCTGACCGGGCTGCTCGAGTCGATCGATCTGGTGGAGCGCCAGGCCACGGTCCTTCGCATCCTCGACAAGCTGGACAAAGCCGGAGCGGAGGCGGTGGGCGCGGAGCTCAAGGAAGGGGCTGGGCTCTCGGACTCGCAGGTCAGCGCGGTCCTCCAGTTCGCTCAGCTGAAGGGGGCTCCGGGGGAGTTGCTGGAGGCGATCGAACCCCTCGTCTCGGGCTCGGACGTTGGGGCCGCGGGGCACAGCGGGCTCGCCGGGCTCTTCGAGGCGGCGGCCGCCGCCGGGATCCCCTTGGATCGGATCAAGTTGGATCCGTCCATCGCCCGTGGTCTGGATTACTACACGGGGGCGATCTTCGAGACCTTCCTCGACGACCTCCCGGGGATCGGGAGCTGCTGCTCCGGGGGTCGATACGACGACCTTGCGACGGTCTATACCAAGCAGCACCTGCCGGGGGTCGGCGCCTCCCTGGGGGTCGACCGCCTGCTCGCTGCGATGGAGGAGCTCGGGATGATCGAGGCGCAGGCGGCTCCGTGCCCGGTCTTCATGCCCATGCTCGAGGGCGACCGGCTCGGTGACTACCTCGCCTTCGCAGAGGAGCTGCGCGCCGCGGGGATCGGGGTCGAGCTGTATCCGGAGCCCAGGAAGCTCGGGGCGCAGCTCAAATACGCCGACCGACGTGGCTTCGCCTTCGCCGTGATCGCGGGCAGTACTGAGTTCGAGGCCGGGACCTGCCAGGTCAAGGATCTCCGCGCGAAGGAGGGGGTCGAGGTCCCGCGCGCGGAAGTGATCGCGCGGCTGCGCGGCTCCTTCTGATCGGCCGCCCTTGATCGACCCTGCCTGATTGATCCTGCCTGCTTGGCCTATTCGAGCAGGCCCATTCGAGAAGGCCCATTCGAGAAGGCTCGGTCGAACTGGCCCGGCCGAGTAGGCCCGGCCGAGTAGGCCCGTTCGAATAGGCCCGGTCGAGTAGGCCCGGTCGGATTGGCATCGTCGAATTGGCACCGTCGAATTGGCACCGTCGAATTGACACCGTCGAATTGACACCGTCGAATTCGCTCGGGCTCATCGGGGCCGCGAGCCAGGCGCGAGGATCTCGCGCTGTTGGCCGGGTGGAAGCGCGAAGCTGTGGGGCCTGGGGCTGCCCCGTCTACACCCCAGCGACTGTCTTACCCTTCGGGCGCTGTGGGGCACGTTGCGAAGGTTCGGGTACGGGTGAGCAGCCCGTTTCGATCTCGCGGGGGCAGGCAAGGGCTGGCTCCTGCCGGTCCAATCCAGGCCGGTTCGAGAGCGCTGGTGCTCGGGTCGAGTTGGCGCGGGTCGACCGGCGTGGCCGGCAGAGATCGGGACCCGGTGGCGAGGGGCCCGCAGTCGCCCTAACGGGGGTGCTTACCGGGTCGCACGGTCTCAATCTTGGGCTTCAGAGGGCTGCGGCAAAGCCCCTTTGGTTCCGCCGGGGGGCGAGGCTCAAGCGCCTGCATTTCGACGGACGATAGATCCTAAGCGTGGACGCCCGAGTGGTTTCCCGCAGCGCGTGTCACCATGAACAGCTCAGAAGGAAATCGGCCCACCGCGGCGGAAGAGCGGCGCGATGAACGACGAGGGGGCCTCTGCGAGCCCGCGGCGCTCTTCCCTGCTGCCGGCCCGCTCGAATTGACGGTCGAGAACGTCTCAACGGGCGGGCTCTTTGCCGTTGTGGACCGTGGTCTGGAGTTCGAGATCAAGCTGCAGGGTGAGGCCCGCACACGCCGGGTCCAGCTGGTTCGCTCTCAGTCGCTGCCGGGGGGCAAGGCGGGGTTGGGCTTCAAGTTCATCGACTCCGAAGAGGGGGGCCGGGAGCGCTGATCTGCCGCGCTCAACCTTTAACCTGCCATGAAGTCCCTCAACACCATCCTCGGTCTGCAGCTGCTCGTCGGCAGCCTCGTTGCACTCGTGGTCTCGATGGGGATTCAGGCCTTCCGTTTCCACAGCGAGGCGGTCCGTCGAGCCGATGAGGGAGTCGGACTCGCGGTGCAAGAGGTGGCCTGGGAGATCGGGCGACAACGGGACGCCGCTCTCGACGGAGCGATGCTCGCGGCGCAGCAGGGAGCATCAGACGGCGAGGGTGCCACGAGCAACCGTGGCGGGCCCGCTTCGGTCATCCTCGAGTTTGACGGGGACCTGAGAGAGCGAGTCGCCCGTGGGGAGGCGCCTGGGGTCCTCTCTCAGCTGGTCGAGATGATCCGCTCTGCCTCCGTCGCAGGCGTCACGGGGGCGCACCTTCCGAGCAGCGCGGTGGTGGCCGTCGACGGTGAGCCCTGGGTGATCGCTGCGGCTGACCACGTCGGCGGCGAAGGCTCCAGGTCGGTCCTGGTCCGTCCACTGGATCTCCGCCTCGTGCGGGCTCTGCACCCGGAGGTGGAGTTTGCGTTCCACGACCTCAACGGCGAATCCCCGCCGAATCACGTCGCGGGCGCGCTGGACCAGCTTCTGACAAAGGGCGGCGGGGTCTCGCGGGACGCTGAGCCGCAGGATGCTGCATCGGGGGGAGCCGTCTCGCCGTGCACCGTGTCCGCCCGAAGCGGCGGCGGCGCGGTCGGGATGCAGCTCTTCCGGGATGGGATGGGGCGGCCGGGTCTCGTGGTCTCGGCCACTCAGGTCCCGTCCGCGGCAGCTTCCATCCTCGCGGTCGCGCGGGAGCTCGTGATCTTCCAGCTCCTGGCTGCCGGGATTGCGGCTCTCGTCGCCTTGCGCTTCCTCATCCGCTTTGTGCGACAGCCGCTCCATCAGATCCACGGCCACGTGACCCAGCTCACGGCCTCCTCCAAGGCCAAGTCCCGGCTGCATAGGTGGGACGCGCTGGAGTTCCAGCGGCTAGATCAGGCCCTGATGGGGATGATCGACAAGGTCGCCGTCGACCGGCAAACCGTGGTCCACGACGCCCGCCGTGCGGGGATGTCGGATGTCTCGATGGGAGTCGTGCACGCCGCAGGCAACATCCTGAACAGCATCAATGTCTCGACGAAGCTCCTGCTGCGCGATGTCGCGGCCGTGGATGTGACCGACATGCACAGCCTCGCCCGCGAGCTCGAGGAGCACTCGGAGGACCTCTCGACCTACATCACGGAGAACGAGAACGGCAAGTTCCTCGTTCCCTTCATCATTGCCATGGCGGATGCGGTGGGGGACCTCCGCTCCCGTTGCATCGTCGAGTTGGAGTCCCTTGATCTGGGGCTGAGCCAGGCCATCGATCTGATCCGAAGCCAGGAGAAGTACGCCGTCGGGCCGAGCATCGAGGAGGAGGTCGAGCTCTCCGGTGTCGTGGAGCGTGCCCTGGAGGTCGCGACCACGTCTCTGCCGAGCGTCGTTGGTGTCGAGATCGAGCGTGACTTTGACGGTGCTCCGCTCGTTCGTACGGACTCGCACCGACTCAAGAGCGTCCTCATCAACGTCATCGTGAACGCGTTCGAGGCCCTGCAGGGTCCGGACCTGCGTGAGCGGCGGATCGTGCTCCGTGTCTACGGGACGGAGGATCGCCGAGTCGTGGTCGAGGTGACTGATACAGGGTGCGGGATCGACCCTGGCTCGCTGGACCAGATCTTCACCTCCTCGTTCACCAGCAAGGAAGGGCACGCGGGAGAGGGGCTTCACATGGCGGCCAACGTCTGTCAGGAGCTCGGGATCGCGATCGGCGTGATGAGCGAGGGACCGGGCGCCGGCTCCAGTATCAAGCTCCGGATCCCGACCGTGGGGTCGGCCGAGCGCGCGGAGACGGGACCGGGCGCGAGCGAGCCCGAGCCTGCGCCGACGCAGAGCTGAGCCGCCGTGGTCGTCCCAGTGGCTCAGAATGAGGCGCTGGGCGGATCATGCCGCCGCGACGGTCCGTCCTAGGTTCCGACCCTGAGCCCGCCAACGTGGGCAGGAGCTGCGGGTCCGTGAGGTGCGCGGGGACTCACGGCCCTGGGAACGAGGAGGAGGGTATCCTCAGGGGTACCCGCTTCTGCCCGTCCCCAGCAGCCTCCAACGTCCACCATGCAATCTCAACGGCCGTCCATCCGAAGGTCGCGCTCGCGCCGCTCGATCCTCGGCGTGCCCACGACGTTGCCCGCATCCTCGAGCGCCACCGCGCCCGTCGGACCCCAGGCTGCCGCGCCCGGGGCCGCTGGCCGACAGGACCTCGATCTGGCCCTCGCGCACCGGGCGACCCAGGGCTTCACGCGGGCCACCCTTCTGGACATCCGGAGCGCGGGCCGCGCCGCCTGGCTGGATGCGCAGCTCAACCCCCAGTCGATTCCGGACCCGGTGGCGGACGCCTTTGTCGCGCGGTTTCCCAGCGTCTCGATGTCGCTGCCGGACCTGCACGCCAACTTCGCCAACTCCGCGCTCGTGCCGTGTGAGCACCTGCAGCAGGTCTGCGTGGCGCGCTCGGTACTCAGCGAACGTCAGCTCCTCGAGCGCGTCGTCGAGTTCTGGCACGACCACTTCAACGTCGACCAGCTCGAGACGATTCGAGGCCGACTCTTCTTCACGGCCTACGACCGGGACACCATCCGGCAGCACGCCCTCGGGCGCTTCGAGGACCTCCTCGTCTCCGTGGCCAAGAGCCCGGCCATGTCGGCCTATCTCGATGGCGACGTGAACGTCGTGGGAGCGGCCAACGAGAACTTCGGCCGAGAGGTGATGGAGCTTCACACCCTGGGGGTGGATGGGCCGTACACCGAGGATGACGTGAAGGAGATCAGCCGCTGCTTCACCGGCTGGCGGTACGAGTACTGGCACGAGGCCAACCCGGGCGACTTCTACTTCGACGCCGCTGACCACGACTTCGGCCCCAAGACCGTGCTCGGGGTCCAGCTCCCGGGCGGGGGGGCGTGCAGGATGGCCTGGACATGCTCCACATGCTGGCGGTGCACCCCAAGACGCTTGACTACGTCTCCCGCAAGCTCGTGGGCTGGCTGTCGGGCATCGAGCCCCCGCAGGCGGCGGTGGACCGGGTGATCGCCGTCTGGCAGGCGACGAACGGCGACCTGCGGGAGATCGTCCGCGAGGCCCTCTCGGACGAGGTCCTCCGGCTCTGTGCCGCGACGACGCGGCTCAAGCTGAAGCGGCCCTTCCACTTCGGTATAGGGCTCCTGCGGCAGCTGAGCGCCGTCACGTCGGACGACTTCCTCGGCGCCGCGCGGATCTTCGAGCTCGTCGGCCAGCGGCCCTATGTCTGGGGGACGCCGGACGGATATCCGGACACGCTGCTGGCGTGGGGGAGCGACGTGAACGGTCGCTGGGCGTACGCCACCAACCTCCTGAACGGCGGCCTTCCAGGGCTGACGATCTCCACCTCGGCTCTGACGGCCCTGCGCGGATCCGCGCCGAACCCGTCCCTGGCCCAGCGGCTCGCGGCAGAGATGGCGGGCGGGTTGATTCCCGAGGCCGAGGTCGCGCGAGTCCAGCAGTACATCGGGGCCCGGCCCTTCACGGACCAGGTCCTCAGGGATGCCGCCGCGCTCCTCGCCGCGAGCCCGGGCTATCAGTTCTATTGATCCGGTGACGACACCATGACACGACGAAGTGAACGTGCGGCGTGCTCCGAGTACGCCAACCTCTCCAGGCGAGGCTTCCTGAGGACAGCGGCGGCGGGCGCCGCTGTGTCCTCGGCGATGCCCCGGATCGCCTTCAGCGCCAACCGCGGGAGCGGCGGCGGAGTGCAGCGAGACGTCCTGGTCAACGTGTTCCTCCGTGGAGGCATGGACGGCCTCAGCGCCGTTGTCCCCTACGGCGACCCGGACTACGCTTCGTCGCGCGGTCCGCTTGCGATCCCTGGCCCCTCGTCTGGGAACGGCTCGGTGGACCTGGACGGGACCTTCTGTCTCTCGCCCTCGGCCGCGCCGCTCCACACCCCTTACGCCGACGGCAAGCTCCTGGTGGTCCACGCCGCGGGCGCACCGGTTCATACGCTCTCGCACTTCGACGGCATGCGGCGTTGGGAGACGGCGACGCCGGCGGGGAGCGCGCTCCCGCTCTCCGAGGGCTGGGTCTCGCGGCACCTCGATACGATTCAGCCCCTGGGTAGCGGGACGGTCCGGGCGCTCTCGCTCTCGGCGCTGCTGCCATGGACGCTCACCGGTGCGCCGGGGTCGATCCCGATCGCCGTCCCGCCGACCTTCTCGTTCCCCGGGGAGGCCGCCACCGCGACCGACAGGCGGCAGGTCCTGGCCGACATGTACGGGCCCCAGCCGGCTCCCCTCGGCCCCGCGGCCGTCAGCGCGCTCGATGCCCTCGACCAGGTGGGCGGAGTTCAGTTCTTCGGCTACACCCCGTCGAACGGCGCGGTCTACCCCGGCGGCCCCTTCGGCGGCGGCCTCCGGGCCGTCGCGACCATGCTCAAGGCGGGCCTCGACCTGGAGTGCTGCGTCGTCGACATCGACGGCTGGGACCATCACGTCCAGATGGGACCGTTGAGCGGCACCTACGCCGGCATGCTCGACACCTTCGCCCGCTCCCTCGAGGCCTTCTATCTGGACCTTAGGAACTCAGGGATCAGGTACACCCTCGTCGCGCACTCGGAGTTCGGGCGCCGGATCGCGCCGAACCTCAGCGACGGCTGCGACCACGGGTTCGGAAACGCGATGTTCCTCATGGGGGACGGGATCGCCGGCGGCCGGGTCATGACCCAATGGCCTGGGCTCGCCCCGTCGAGTCTCAACGAGGGGGACCTCGACGTCACCATCGACTACCGGGACGTGTTGGCCGAGGTGGCCGAGCGACGGCTCGGGAGCCCGGACGCCGGACCGCTCTTCCCCGGGCACACGGCGACGCACCTCGGCGTCACGGTCTAGAGCGGCGACTTCCGAGCGGGTGAACTGCGACCGGCGGCCTTCCTCTGGCGGGAGCATTGGCCGAGTGGCCACCCTCGCGGTCGGCCCCCGGCCTAGGCCAGCTCACTTGTCGAAGACGTTGGTCTCGCTCGGACTGATCCGCTCTTCGACGGTCTCGACCGTGAGGTCAAGCCCCTCGAGGTCGAGGGCTTCGCCGCCTGCGGCCTGGCTCGCCTCGGCGCTCTTCTCCGGGGCCTCCTCGTTCTCGAGGTCGTCTCGCTGATCCTTGTTCTGATTCATGGCTGGTCCTTGGGTCAACCCCGCGCGGTGGCGAGGACAGGCGCGTTGGGGGAAAGAGGGGCCGCGGCGCGGAGCACTCCGAGCCGGTGGAGTTCGGTGGCGAACTGCTCGAGTCTATCGATGGCTGCAGCCGAGGCGCCGGCGCGCCGCTGAGCCGCTACCAGCGCCCCGAGGGTACCGTGCTCGCGCAGGGCGGAGAGCACGCGGACCCCGCCATCGCGGAGCTCAACGAACTCGCCGTTCTCGGGGTCATAGAGCAGGAAGCGCTCCTTTGGATCGAGGGGAGGGAGCGTCTCCTCGGCGACCCGGTCCGCGTCCCGGACGTAACGCCCGGTCAGGAAGTCCGGACGGGCGGCGCGGGCGAGGGGGTCTCCGAGGGTGCGCACCGCGTCCGAGTGGCTGAAGCTGAGGGGGACGCTGACGAGTCCCTGGCTCACGGTCAGCTCGGGGTCAGCCACCCGCTCCGCTCTAGCGGCCGTGCGGTCAGCGCAGCGCCCGGAGAACCCCTGGGGGGTCTCACCCGCGGCGAGGTGGAGGAAGTAGTGACTCTTCTGCATGAAGTAGAAGATGTTGTCACCGGAGAAGATCGCGAGGTTACGCCGGAAGGACGCCATCATCTCCTCGAACATCTCCGCGGCCTCCTCCTGGGTCATCCCGACGTCGGCCACATAGTCGTGGTAGAGGGCGAGGTCCCCTGGGGCGTCGAGGACGCGGATCCCGAACTGCTCGGGCTCCTTGTAGGTCTTCGCCACCTCGTCGATGTGGAAGGTCTGCAAGGAAACCTCGCGGATGATGTCGGCGTGCTGCTCGATGAACTCCAGCGTCGCGCGCGCCTCCTCGCGGGTCTCCGTGGGGAAGCCCACCATCGCGTAGAACGTCACGCTGATGTTCGCCTCGGTGCAGTTCCGGGCGACCTCGACGACGGACTTCAGGCTCTGGCCCTTCATCATCATCTTGAGGATCCGCTTGGTCGCGGATTCAAAGCCGAACAGGAGCTTGCGGCACCCTGACTCAAAGAGCCGCCTCGCGCCATCTGCGTCATAGGCCTTGGGCTCGAAGCGGGCGTCCGCCCACCAGGTGATGCCAGCCTCCGCCTCGATCAACCGCTCGGGCAGCTCCTTAATCATCCCGGGGGGCATGCAGTCCGTGATGAAGTTGAAGTGGGTCGACTCGTAGCGGTCGCGCAGCTCGACCACGTGGCGCGCGATCGTCTCCGAGGAGCGTGTGCGGTATCCCGGGCCGATGACCGTCGGGAGGGTGCAGAACGTGCACTCGCCGTAATAGCAGCCCCGGTTCACGTCGTAGGGGATGACCACCTCTGGCGAGAAGTACTTGTCCATCGGCAGCCCGTCGAGATCCGGGGCCGGGGCGTCGTCCAGTTTGATCGGGTGCGCGGCCATGTTCTTGACGGACACTGGGTGCTGCGGGTCTGCGCGGTCCCACCAGGAGAGGCTCCCCACGTCGTGGAGGGGCTCGCCGAGCCGGAGCGCCTCGCAGAGCATCAGGAGGGGTCGTTCCCCCTCATGGAACACCATCGAGTCAAAGCACTCGGCCATACCCGGGGCTGACATGACCTTGTCCCCGATGTAAGCGAGGAAGCCGCCGCCCATGGTGATGTGGCAGTCGGGGAGCGCGGCCTTCACCATCCGCGCGAGGGTCAGCGCCGGAATGAGCTGGCTGCCGTAGAGGACCGAGAGCCCGAGCAGCCGCGGCTTGCGCTCGAGGAGCCGCGGCATCACCTCCTCACGGTAGAACTCGATGAAGGGGTTCTGCTCCTCGTCCAGCGTGGCCGCCAGGACCTCCTCACTCGAGTCGTTCGAGTAGGACATCGTGAAGTTGTGGGGGGTGAGCTCGCTCGGGTAGTGGGCCGCAGAGACCAGCCGAAGCCCGTGGTAGAGGGTCCGAACGGCGGGGACATAGCGGTCGGGGTCCCAGAAGCCACGGTCGCCCTCCACTGGGTGGTCCTGCCCCCTCAGGATGGCCTTCGCGGACTCGACGCGGCTGATGAGCGACGCCGCAGAGGCCGCGCTCTCGGCCGCGGCACGCCAGGCTCGCATCTGGCCGAGGGGGAGGCGGTCTCCTTCGAAGCGATCCAGGGGGAGTCGCTGCTCGACCTTGGCCGCGGCTCGCGTCAATGACTCCGCAGTGAGGAAGTGGTCGAAGGCCTCGACGGAGAGGTCCATCTGCTGAACATCCCCGTAGCCGCTCGCCTGCAGCCACGCCTTCAGGCAGGGGAGCGCCAGGTGAGGTTGGGTCCAGTGTCCTTGCGGAGGGAACGCGAGGGTGACGGGGAAGTCGTTGCTGGGGAGCTTGATCATGGCGCCGTGGTCGGTGAGTTCTGCCGAGCGTGGGAGCTCGGGGTGGAGGTGCCCGCGCCTCTGGGCGGGATGAGAACGCCGGACTCGATCAGCCCTGCGGCGGCGCCTCGGACGCCGGGGGCCTCGAGGGCCGCAGTGATGCGCGCGTGCTCCTCGTCGGTGCGCGCGCGCTCCATAGCCTGGGCCAGCTTGGCAGAGCCCTTGGACAGTCGCACCGTCCGGACGCCGGCGAGGCGCCCAGGGGACGGGGTGGGAGCGACCACTGCGAAGGTCATCTCTTCTTGACTGAGGAGCAACGGGCTGGCCTCTGGTTCGACTGCGGGGCCAGGCGGCGCGCCGCGGCGCCGGCTGATGAGGGTCTCGACGGCGGCGCCGAGGTCCAGCGAGGTCGATATCAGCTCGGCGCCCAGGGTCCAGCGATGATCCCGGGCCGGTCGCGGCCCCCGGGCGGCGATGCGAACCAAGGCGTTCTCCCAGCGCAGGAGGGCGTCGAGGATCGGGCGCCCGTCTGACCTGGCCACGCGCTGACGAGCGAACGTCTCGAAGGTCCGGCCGTCCGCGCGGAGTTCACGCGCGAGCGTGAGAATCGAGAGCCCCGTGGCGGCGGCCAGCGCACCAACGGCTCGGGGGTAGCGCATCAGCGTCTCGCCGAACTCCCCGCTCAGGAACATGAGCTCCGCGAGCTTCTCCTCGGGATAGGGCAGGAGGGACCAGGTCGAGAAGATGTCCGGATGCCCATGAATCAGGGCTCGCTCTGCGGCGGTCTCTCCGGCTCCCAGCGCCATGTCTGGGGGTACGCCTGGAACTGGACTTGACGCGGCTCCGAACTCCTCTCCGAGGGCGCAGCCGGGCTGCGGATTCACGAGATGGAGGGAGAGGTTGACCCCCGCTCGCAGCGCAGCCGAGGCGCAGAACTCGAGCGACTCGTTCAGCTCCCCGTCGCCCTCGCCCGGCAGGCCGAGGATCAGGGACAGGATGGGGGTCACCCCGGCCGCGGCGCAATCGTCGACCACCTGCAGGAGGTCGACATCATCGCGCATGCCCTTCTGGTTGGCGGCCCGGACCGCGGCGGAGGCGGATTCGATCCCGAGGAGCACGCGGTCACAGCCGGCCTTGCCCATGCTCAAGAGGAGCTCGGCATCGAGGTGATCAGCGCGCGCCCGAACCTCCCAGGGCACCTGAATCGCGCGCTCCTGAAGCCCGGCGCAGAGCGCCATGGCGTGGCCTCGGTCGGCGCCGAAGAGGTCATGGCAGAGGTAGGCGCGGCGCGCTCCGGGGATGCCCCGCAGGGAAGCGATCTCGTCGACGAGGCGGGCGGCCGGGAGCGGGCGGGATCGCCGGCGCCAGGTGCGTCCGATCGAGCAAAACGAACAGTCGTACGCGCAGCCGCGACCGGAGTCGATGGGCACCAGGCCGTCGGCGCTGCCCGTGATCTCCTTGTACCTGGCGATGGGGGGCAGCAGGTCCCAGGCGTAGGCGGGCAGCGCCGCCAGGTCTCGGAGCATGGCTCGGTCTGGAGTGCGGCGGACTTCGCCAGCGGTCCGGTGAGTGATGCCGTCGACCTCGCCGGCGGCCTCCAGGCCGCTGGTGAGCGCTTCGCAGAGCTCGACCACGGTGACCTCACCCTCGCCTCGGGCCACGAGATCGATCGCCGGGAAGCGCTCGAGGAGGCCCACGTCGACCCCGTGGACTCCTGGGCCGCCGAGCACGATCGGGACCTTTGGCCAGGCCTCCTTCAGCTGCTCAGCGATCAGCAGGGCGACGGGCAAGGTGGCGCCCATGACCGACAGGCCGACCACGTCTGGACGTCCGCGGCTCGCCAGGAGCGCCGCGGCTGCGGCGGGGAGGCCGTCCCCTGAGGGGAGCTCTCCGCTTCCCAGCCGGAAGGCAAGGTCCTCGAGGGCCACGTCGTGGTTGGCGTCCCGAAGCGCTCCCCCGAGCCTCAGGAGACCGGGGGGCGGCATCGAGTACCCGAACGTGTCGGCGTGAGGCGAGGAGGCGAGCAGGATCTTCAACGGACGGTGAGCGCACAGCCTAGCCCCTCTCGTGGTAGATCGGGAGGATGACGGGCGCTCTAGCGGCTACGATCCGGAGCGAGGGATCGTTGGCCGGATCCGGTTCAATGAATGATCACGTCGACGTTGAAGGGACCCCACGAGTCCGCCTCGCGTTGCGCGAGTGGGCGCCCGTGCTCGTGGCGCTCCTTCACGTGCTCACGCTGCTGGGTGTTGGGCCGGTGGATGATGACTACATTGTCTATCGCTACGCGAGCCACTGGGTTGAGGGGCTGGGACCTGTCTTCAATCCCGGCGAGGTGCCTGTCGACGGTGTGACGAGCCCAGGGTGGTTCCTCGTGGTCGCCTTCGGCGTCCTGGTGGGGATAACCCCCGCCATCTGGACCCCCCTGGTCGGTGCCCTGAGCTTCGGTCTGCTCGTCCTGGTCGTCGGTCGCTGGGCGCGCTCGCGGGACTCCAGCGTCCTGGCGGAGCTTGCGCCCTGGTGGGTAGCCCTGTCCCCTGCGGTCGCCTGGCACACCATGGCTGGCCTCGGAACGGTCCCTCTGGCGGCGGCGATCGCCCTGGGCTTCCACCACTGGTCCCGTTGGGCTCTTGGCCGCGGGGGAAGCGCCGTCGTGCCAGGGCTGGCGTTCGCGGTGGCGTGCTCCTTCCGCGCGGAGGCCCTGATCCCCTGGGCAGCCTGTGTCCTCACGATGCGGCCGGCGCGGCCGCTGCGACCGGCGGAGGTCGGTTGGCTTGCCGCACCGCTCATGACCTTGCTGCTCCTCGGAGGCCTGAGGTATCAGGTCTTCGGTGCCTTCACGCCCCACGCGCTCGGGCTCAAGGCGCTCCCGATCAGCGCCGAGCTCGAGTACGGAGCCCGCTACCTCCTGCGCTCTCTCGGCGAGGGCGCGCTCGCCTTGATGCTCCTCATTGCGATCCTGGTTCCGCGGGGAGCGCCGGACGCTCGAGCGCTCTCGCTGGCCGCTGGCTCAGCGCTGATCGCGGTCCTCGCTGTGGGCGGGGACTGGATGGTGTACTCGAGGTTCCTCGTACCCTTCGTCGGAGTGGGAGCTGTCGGCGCGGCTGCGGCTCTCTCAGGGTTGAGCGACAGGCGAACGAGGATTGCGGCGGCTGTCGCCGTCTCCACCATGTTCACCTGCGGCGGTTTGACTGCACGTCCGCAGGCGGTGGGGGAGCATCGGTTCTTCGAGCAGCATTGGCTGCAGATGGGGGAGGCGTTCGGCGAGCTCGCGCCGCAGAGCGGCACCGTCGCGCTCTCGCCGATCGGGGCCTTCGGCTGGGCCTCGGGGCTCGAGGTCGTTGATGTCCTCGGTCTGACGCACGGGGCCTTTGCCTCGGCTCCTCCGGACCTCAGCAGAGTCCGGGTCAAGGGGCACCACAGGCACGACGGTCGCTGGGTCCTCGACCAGAGGCCGGATTATCTGATCCTGGGGAACGGGGTCATTCAGCCCACCACGGGCACCGTGGACGTGAACCCGTGGGAGGCAGATATCGTCGCCGACCCGCGCTTTGACCGGGAGTATCGACCCCTCAGCCTCACCCTCGAATCGGGTGTTGTCGTGCCCTACTTTGGGCGTGAAGGGGTCCGGGCCCTGCGTTGATGTCAGGACGGACTGCGTTGAGGTCAGGAACTGCAGGGGGCCCCGATCGCTGGTCGCGATCGGGGCCCCCTGGCTTGGATCAGCCGACCATTCGTATCAGCGAATCGTGGGAGCGCTGAAGTACCGCCGGATCTGGATACCCTCGCTGCCGACGCTCATGCTCCTTGATGCTCGCCCGTCGTAGTTGATCGTCATACCTTCGGTGGCGTGAAGGCCGACGTGCGTGGCGATGATCGATCCGTTGATCCTCATTCGCCCGTCCGTGTAGCGGGAGTCCGTGTTGTACGTCGGCGAGTAGCCAGGCACGAAGCCGAGGATCGAGTTGGTCGTGTGCAGGGTGGCGTCGATCTTGAACGTCTGATCGCGCTCGGATCGCTTCGGGTCCAGCTCATCCAAGATGGTCGCACGGAGCAGCTCCGGTGTGATCCAGGAATTCGACGGGTTGATCGGCAGCGTACTTGCGATCGACGTCCCATCGGAGTCGAACAGGATCGTGTCCGTGGGATCGGAAGGATCTGCGATCGTGAGTAGATCCGTGTCCCAGCTGTTGGTGCTGGGAGGAAGGCCGACCCATGCACCAGAAGCCGGGTCGAAGTGCCCTCCCTTGTTGTGGATCGGGATCGCCTGGCTGTCGCCCACGTTGTAGTAGCGAGGCCGATAAGCCGCGTCGTAGCGAGGGTTCGAGATGAGGTTGCTCCATCCGAAGACCGGCTCTTCTCGGGTCAGCATTCGGCCCGTCGTGATTTCACGAGTTCGCTGGACCCAGCGACCCGTCACCTTGTCGGACTTGTCGGACTTGTCGCTCTTGGAAGACTTCTTGGCTGCAGCCGCCTTTTCTTCCAGGGCTCTCTCGAAGGCGACCTTCTCAGCAGCGGCCCTCTCGGCAGCAAGTTGCTCAGCAGCAGCGCGCTCAGCCGCAGCTTTCTCAGCGGCAGCCCTCTCAGCAGCAGCTTTCTCAGCAGCAACTTTCTCAGCAGCAGCTTTCTCAGCGGCGGCCTTCTCAGCCGCGGCCTTCTCAGCCGCAGCCTTCTCAGCGGCAGCCTTCTCAGCAGCAGCCTTCTCAGCGGCAGCCTTCTCAGCGGCAGCCTTCTCAGCAGCAGCCTTGGCGCTCTTATTCGACTTGCCGGACTTTTTGCTCTTGGCGGACTTCTTGCTCTTGCCTGACTTCTTGCTCTTCTTGCTCTTGTCGGACTTCTTGCTCTTGCCGGACTTCTTGCTCTTGGCCGACTTCTTCTTCTTCTTCTTCTTCGTGACTCCCGGGGGCGAGTTGGCGCTCGTGGTGAACGATGCCGCCTGAGCTTCCTTCACGAAGGGGGTCTGAAGCGGATCGGCGGTACGGTTCAGCTGATCGGTCGGGATCTCGGCGCTGGACTGGTCGTCCGTGACCCACTCGTAGTAGGTCTCGGTGATCACCTCGGGGTACTCCACCGATTCGGTGCCGATCTGGGTCCACTCGGAGGCCGGCCCAGGAACCTGAGGCTGCGTCTTCGACCACTCGGAGCGGTTGAAGATCGAGATCTCCTGCAGGGTGGCATTGAAGTCCCCTGTGGAGTCCCCAGAGATCCCGGGCTGGTCCTCGGTCGAATCGTTGGATCGGAAGTAATCGCCGACGACGATGTTGCCCCCGGCAGCGAGCGTCAGCAGGTTCTCCGTTCCATCGGCTGCGCGACCGAATGATCGGGAGGTGCCGCTCTGCTGGTCGGCATAGGTCAGGTCGGAGGCGATGAAGACGTTGCCTCGCGCCGTCACGTTGCCGGTCCCCTTGACGACACCGCTGATGATCACGTCTCCGTCGATAGCGATGGAGCCGTCCAGGAGGATCGGGTCCTGCTCGGTGCCTCGGAGATAGACATGCCCGGCGGTGGAGGCACTGAGAGAGGTCTCAAGCCCTGCTCGCATCGCAGCCTGCTCGGCCGGCGTGGCGATCGTGCTGCCCTGTCCGATGACCGAGATCTTCCCTCCCGAGAGGGACCCGTTGGCGGTGGCCGCCTTGACGGCGAACTCGGTATCGTCGACCAGCCGGTTACCGCCAAACTCCGGGCGTGCTTCGCCCGTGGCATAGTCAAACCCGCCGTCATCGGCGATCACCGCCGGGATTTCCTCGGGCATCTCCGGTGCGTTGGCCATCCCCGGCGTGATCTCGGCGTAGAGGTTGGCGTCGGAGACTCCCTCGCTGAACGGGCGAAGAGACCCGAGGGTCGGGTCGCCGAGAGCGTTCTCGTGGATCACCTCGAGCTCGCCGTTCGCGCCGGCGCTGAGGGCCTCGACGTCGTAAGCGCTCCAGTCGGAGATCGCGCCACCGGCGACGTCGTGGACGGATCCGCGCGACAAGATCATCCCCGCGACTTCGCTCGCGGCGTCAGTCCGGAGTCCGAGGTTGCCGAGGAAGCCCGCCTTGACTGGGGCGAAGCTACCTGTGAGCCTGCTGTCGGAGTTGTAGACGCGCTCTGCGCTGTCGATGGTCGTGTGGCAGAAGAGGCAGGACGCCTCCTCCGCGAGAATGCCAAAGTCGACGCCGCCTGAAGACGGGCTCGAGATGGTGAAGGTCTCGCGTATGGAACCGTGGCGCTCCTTGGAGGTCTTGTCTCCCGGGCGGCGGTTGGCTGTCGCATCGACCTCGACCACGATGCTCGTGGCCTCGGCCGTGTCCACCCGGAACATCTCGGCGCGGTCGATGGTGACGTTCTGCAGCGCCTCAGAGCCCTCTTTGTCCTTCTTCAGTCCGAGCGTCTCCTTGAAGTCCCGCTTGATCGGCTCTGAGCTAGACAGCTCTGGCGTGACCATGCCTTGTTGATCGAGGAACGTCTTGAAGCTGGCGACCCCCGAGGCCTCGCCGCTCGACTTGTTGAAGTCCGCCCAGAGCTCCGCAATCGCGAGCGTGGCGGTGTTCTTGGCCGCTGCACGAGCCCGGAACGTATCGAGATCGGTGATGCTGCTCTTGCTCGTCTCGACGGCGGTGCCCACGAAGGCCACCATCACGGACATCATCAGGATCGCGATGGGGATGACGGCAAAGAGTGCGGTGCCTCTCCTGGAGGCGGCGGGTGCAGGTGCGTTTCGAAGGAGGCGGCGTTTCATTGGCAGCATGGAGGCGTGGTGTTGCCGGATGCCGCGGAACCCCGCGGCCAGTCCGTCATCGGCATCCGTGTTCCTCACACTGTGGCCCGTGAGCCTCGCGTCCGTGATCGGGACGAGGTCGGGCAGGAACCGATCCGATGTGGGCCTAACAGCGGGACTCGGGGCCGCCGCGGCTCGGAAACAATTTCCTAGGTGGGCGCCAGGCTCTCCCAGGGGCTGCGGGGGCCGATTCCAGGCGCGTGTTTAGCCCGCGCCTTACGGGAATACGCGCAGGTGCAGCGCCTGGCTAGCCCCGGTGCCCGTCGGACTTGCCGTCGAGCGCCCTGCGTAGCACGGAGCCGAGGTTCGTCGAGGCGCCTCCGCCATGCTCGCTGGCGGCGCCGGCCTCCGGCAGGAGGTCCTTCAGCGCCGGCAGGCTCCGGATGGTGCCGAAGTCGGCGATGCACTCGGCTTCATCCGGAGCGATCGGCTGGCCATTGGCGTGCAGGAGGGAGAATGCAAGGCGCTGTTCTTCAGGGTCGATCTCGAGGACCCGGGCCGAGAGCTGGTCTCCAATGGAGAGGCCTGCTGGGGGGCAACGATCGCCGCACTCCGACATGGGCAGGATGCCCTCTGCGCCGGCGAACAACCTGGCGACGGCGCCGAATCGCCCCACCCGTACGATCCCCACGGAGACGATCTGCCCTTCCCAGTGCTCCCGTTCCAGTCGAACCCATGGGCTCTCGAGGAGCTGCTTGAAGCCGAGCCCGATGCGTCTCCCTCCGGCTCGGACGTAGAGGACCCGGGCATCCACGACCTCGCCAATGCGGACCACATCCCCGGGGTGCTCGACCCTGTCCGCGGACAAGTTGGTGATATGGCACAGGCCCTCTCGCCCTCGCCCGAGGCGGACGAAGACCCCATACGGTTCGATCCGGGTCACCCGCCCCTGGACGGTCTGTCCTGGGACCACGGCGCCCGGGGCGGCGCCGGCCTTCTGGAGCTTGAGGACCGCCTTGCGTGACACGATCGCACGCTGCTTGTCGGCGTCCACCTCGAGGACCTCGACGACGATGGAGCGACCCAGGAGTGCACCGCGGTCCCGGGGCTTGCGCACGCCGGAGAGCGAGTAGGGCATGTAGGCGTAGACCGGACCGATCTTCAGCTGGAAGCCGTCGTGGGTCTTGGTGAGCACCCTCGCCGTGGTGAGGCTCCCGGGCTCCAGCTCCTCCCACTCCGAGAGGGTCCGCTGGTTGTGGAGATTGAGCATCCAGAGCTCGTCCTCGCGACCGCGGAGGGTGAACTGATGGACCTCCCCGACCCTGGGCGGGTCATCGAATGACGCCAGGGAGATCACCCCTTGCTTCCTCGGGCCGAGCTCGACGAACACGTCCGTTCCGTGCACCCCGACGACGGTGCCCTCGACCACGTCCAGGGTATGGGCGCCTCTCTCCGGCTCTACTTGCGGGCGGGTCGGGTGAAAGCGGGACATGGAGAGGGGAGGGCGGCTCAGGGCCGTTGGGCCCAGCACCGTGGGATTCAGTGCCGTGGGGTATCGCGGCGAGACTCGGGCGCCCACCGCTCCCTCTCATAGACCCCAACCCGGCGGAGTTCGTCACTCTCGACCACGCGATTGATGGTCATGTAGTGGAACGCGCTGCGGACCATGCCCTCGGCGGCCTCGGTGGCGTCCATCGAGGAGAGCCGGTCCCGGAGGCGCGTGAGGCCAACGGCGCCGAGGGCAGCGAGGAGCGGATCTGCGACAGTTCGCGCCACCGTCTCGAGGGGTCTCGACTCCGTCCGGTCCGGGCCGCCCAGGAGCGGGGCCCTGCAGATGGTGAACGGCAGCCCGCTCGCCCGCACCGCCTCCTCGGCTCGCCAGCGGGCGCTCAGGTAGGCGCCGCGAGCGCGAGGCGAGGCTCCGATCGCGGAGAGATAGACGATCCGGGGTGGCGTTGCCATCGCGTCAACAGCTTCCAGGATGAGCTGCGTCAGGCCGAGATCGACGGCCTCGTAGGGCGCTGGAATCCCCTCTTGTCGCGCCCTGTGAGCGGTCGTCCCGTGGCACAGGAAGACGTGGCTGGGGTTGGAGGCCGTCAGCGTCGCGCTGAGCGAGCCGACCTCGAGCGGGGTGCGGTCGACCATGATCCGGTCGCTCGCCAGCGCCGTCAGTTCGTCCGCGCGTGGGGAGTCCGGCCGAGCGTGGGCAATGACGCGGGCGACGTCCGCGGTTCGCGCAGCGACCTCCACGACCGCCTGGCCCACATAGCCGGTGGCGCCGAACACGAAGGCGACGGGGTCGGGAGGCTCCATGAAGGGATCCTATCACTGAGGCGGCCCCGTCCAAGTAGTCTGGGCGCCATGCCCGAAGGACTCCTACCCTGGTTCCTCCTGCCCCTGGTGGGAGCGTTGATTGGATACGGCACCAACCGCCTCGCGGTCGGCATGATCTTCCGGCCGATCGAGCCGCGGAGATTCCTCGGCCTCACGTTCCAGGGGCTCGTGGGACGGCGGCAGCCGGAGCTGGCCCGGAGCATCGGGAACGTGGTGGGGGACCACCTTCTCCAGCCGGAGGATCTCGAGGGGGTGCTCGAGTCCATCGACCTTGAGCCGATGGTGGAGCAGGCGTTCGCGGCTGGTCTCGAGCCCAAGCTCGCCGAGTTCCGGCGCATGCCTCTGGTGGGCGCGCTGCTCACCGAGGAGCGTGTCGGGGACCTGCGCGCCCAGGCGGTGAAGGGCGTGATGGAGCAGCGGGCGGTCCTCGTCGAGGGGTTTCAGGAGGCGTTGGACGAGGGGCTCGATGTCCACCGCATCGTGGAGGAGAAGGTGGCCTCGTTTCCCATCGCCCGACTCGAGGCGCTCATCATCGAGGTCGCCGCGAGGGAGCTGCGGTCCATCGAGGTCCTCGGCGGTGTGCTCGGCGCGCTGATCGGACTGGCCCAGGCCGCGCTGCTGGCGTGGTTGGGCTGACCGGGAGCTCGAGCTCTTGAGCTCGCCAAGGCTGGCTCGCCCTTGAGGCCCCCCGGCCCTCAGCGACCCCCGAGCCCCAAGGGCCCTTTACTCTTCAAGGCTCGAGCCGCACTCGCAGCAGAACCGAGCCCCGAGGGTGTGCTGCTCCGAGCCGCACTCCGAGCACGCCTGCCCGCCGACTGGACCGCGCCGCGGTGTCCTCGCGATCTCGGCGCTGACGATGCCGGTTGGCACCGCGATCACGCCGTAGCCAAGGACCATGATGATGGAGGCGAAGAACTTCCCCAGGGGCGTCTCCGGCGCGATGTCTCCGTAGCCCACGGTCGTCAAGGTGACGATGGCCCAGTAGACCGACTCTGGGATGTTCCCGAATCCGTTCTCGGGGCCCTCGATCAGGTAGAGAAGCGAGCCCGAGATCGTCGTCATCGAGAGGACAGCGATGACGAAGACTGTGATCTTCGGCAGGCTCGCCCGGAGGGCCGCGCGGAGATCGTCGGCCTGATGGACGAACTGGGCGAGCTTCAGGACCCGGAAGATCCGCAGGAGCCGCAGCGTTCGAACGACCACGAGCGCCTGGGTGCCAGGCACGAAAGCGGCCACGTAGGTCGGGAGGATCGCGAGGAGATCGACGACCCCGAAGAAGCTCCGCGCGTAGACGGCTGGTCGGGGATGGCAATAGAGGCGGACCAGGTACTCCACCGTGAACGCAATGGTGAGGGTCCACTCAAGGGTCCGGAGCAGGCTCCCGTGGGACTCGGAGTAGCGAGGCACGCTCTCGATCATCACCAGCCCGATGCTGGCGAGGATCACGACCAGCAGCACCACGTCGAAGACGAAGCCCGGGCGGGTCTCGTGCTCGAAGATCGTCTCGTAGAGCGCCTTGGCCCCCGGCCTCTCCTTCTCTTCGGCGCTCATGGGGACACTATGGGGGCGGCGGCTGCCCCAGTCCACGCTTCGCCTCAAGGACGGTCGGCGGAGCGCATGGAGAGCATCAGGGCCGGGTCAGGCTCCAAGGCGGCGTGACTTGCCCTGGACCCTGCTCGCCTTGCGCCGCTGTTCGATGTACTTGAGGTACTCCGTCCGGCGCGAGGTCATCGCGCAGGGAGCGCTCAGGTCAAACTCGATGCCCAGGAAGACGTCCTCACTCTTCCGGTACCCGTGCTTGACCACTCCAGCCACCTCGATCTCCTCGTCCCTACCGGGGAGGCTGATGAAGGCCTTGACGTGTTCGCCCAGCTGGAAGACCGCAGCCTGCACCAGGGGCGCCCTGGCGCACAGGCCGGTCGAGGAGAGGTCGCTCGCCAGGCCCCGGACGCGGTGAGGCCCGTAGGCGATTCGAACTCCAACGCGCTCATGCTCGGCAGGCGCGACTCGATCGGAATCCCGTCGATTGAAGTAGCGGCCGAGGGCGTTGTCGAGCTGCGCGTACAGTTCACCAACACGGGTGAACTCGAGCTCGAGCATGACCCTGTCGTCGCCCCAGTGATTGAGCTGGATCATCCGAGCATGGACCCGGATCGTCCAGTTTCCCGTCTCGTGCTCGACGTCGAGGGCGACGGCTTGATCCGCGATCTCGGTGGGCGCGAACTGAAAGGGGACGAGGACCCGCGCGCCGCGGATGTTCATGTCGAACAGCTCCAGCCCGTCGACCGGGGCGCCGTCGATTGTGGCGCGGAGGACCAGCTCTCGCGCGACAGGGTTCTGTTGTTCCGCCTCGCTGTCCGGTGACGTCAGGGCCGAGTCGGGATCTGCGTCCCGATTGAGTCGCAAGAATCGAAAGAGGTTGAACCGCATGGGACGAGGAGTTGGGAGAGGCGCCCGGCAGGCTTCGCCCTCTGTCCGGACTGTTCGTCCTCGAAGGCGGTCTCGGTTGAGCCCACCGTTGGAAGCGCGGCTCAGGGGGTCTGGGCCGGTCTCATATCGAGAAGCACCGCGACGAGATCCTCCTGGGGGATCCTGAACGGGGTGCGGAACTCCCACAGGAGCTTGCCGTCCCGATCGATCTGGATGGCTCGGCCTGCCGTGCTCTCCACGATGAGCAGTCGATCCCCCGGGAGCGGCAGGACCGCGCCGCAAACCGGCGAGAAGAACGGCGCCTCCGGCGTGCCCTGGAAGAGCACCTTCGCCGTTCGCTCCTCGCGGCTGATCGAGATGATCTGCGAGCCGACGGAGCGGTCACCGAAGTTGTCGAACAGCAAGGTGCCGCCACCGGCCGGGTCGAGCTGCGGGTCGTGGGCTCCGATGAACGGCCCCGACCTCAGCCGGTCGACGCTGCCCAGATCGGCAGCCAGGTCAAGGAACGTGCCGGTCTCTCGGAGGAAGAGGGTGGGGACCCTCCGCAAGGGATCGAGCCTGGCCAGGGCATTGGTGTGGAGGGGGTCGAGGGCCTCTCGCAATTCACCGGCGAGCTCGGTGTCCCCGATCTCTACCCTCCGCGCCCGGGTCAGGGCCTCGCGGTAGACCTCTTCCCACGGAGCGTCACCCCTCAGCTCGGTGATCGAGGTGCGCTCGAGGATGCTCCCGTCCTCCAGGGAGATGCGGACCAGCCCGTCCCGGGTGATCAGCGTGTCGAGGTCGCCCAGCCACCGCCGCTCACGCGGGGTGGGCGGGCCGATCGTGCGGTCGAGGACCCAGGCCTCGTCCTCCTCGACCAGCAGGTCGTGATGAGCCCCGGGGACAGCGCGCCAGCGGATGGTGGAGTCGGGCGCGAGCCGCATCAGGCACAGGCCCTCGTGGATCACCAGGAGGTCGCCGCCTGGGAGCTCCTGGATTCGACGCCAGGCCTGCTGGGTGGGGTGCTGAAAGCGGGGACCCGCCTCGTCGCTGTTGGGAGACTGCTCCAGCGACCAGCGGCGCTCGATGGTCCCGTCCGGGAGGAGCGCGAAGGCCGCGGGCTCGTGCCCGGAGGAGAAGAGGAGTGGTTCCAGGAAGGCCGCCTCTGGAGCGTGAACCCGAAGGCCGGTCCAGCGCTCTTCCGCGGGTTCGTAGCCGGCTGCGTAGCCGAGCGAGCCCAGCGCGTCCTGGACCCTCTCACCTCGCTCCGCGAACCAGAAGCCGGTCGAGGACGAGGGCGTCTCGTCGACGGGCGCGCCACAGCCCGACAGGCTGACGACGATCCCGGACCAGAGCGCCAATAAGAGCGCCCATAGAGGCAGAGGGAGGCGTCGAGGTGAACTCATGGGGACCGGTCGCGGGCTGAAGCGCCACCGCCGGCACAAGAGCATGCCATCCGAGGATTGAGCCCGCGGCCGAATGAGGCCGGCCAGGGACCCAAACCGGGCGAGACCGTTGACGGCGGGCTCTCGGGTTCACGTCATGGGCGCATGACGACACCGGTCACTCTCATCTCTGGGTTCCTCGGGAGCGGGAAGACCACCCTGGTCCAGCGCATCCTCGAGGAGAGTCATGGCGTGAGGTGCGCTGTCATCGTCAATGAGTTCGGTGCCCTGGGGGTGGACGGGGACCTCGTGGTACGGCGGGAGGCGGAGGGCAGCGCCGTCGTGGAGCTCGCGAACGGCTGCATCTGCTGCGAGATCCAGGAGGATCTGCGGGAGACGTTGACCCAGCTCACCGAGCCAGGAGGAGGAGGGCTCGTGGGGCGGTGGCTCCGTCGGAGCGATGGCGGCCCGGAGCGAATCCTGGTCGAGGCCTCGGGGGCGGCCTCGCCTGGCCCCGCGGTGCAGACCTTCCTGCTGGACGAGGGGCTCGCGGAGCGAGTTCACCTTGACGGTGTCGTGACGCTCCTCCACGCCGCCAAGATCGAGGCCCAGCTGGAGGAGACCGAGGAGGCGGGGACTCAGATTGCGTACGCGGATCGCCTCGTGCTGAATCACTCGGACCGGGTCGCCGCGGACCGCCTCCCGGCGCTCATGGACCTGATGGGCTCGCTCAACCCGCTCGCAGCGATCCGCCACGCGGAGCGCGCCGCGGTCCCGCTGGAGTGGCTCCTCGGCGGAGGTCCGCTGGAAGGCGCGGGGGAGCGGTGGCAGCGGCTGGGTGAGGCGGCCGAGGGGCCCCAGGTGCACACGTCCGGGCTCCGTTCGGTCTCGCTGAGCTCGGAGGAGGAGGTCGATCGCGACGCCGCGCTGATGTGGCTGGAGTTCCTCTCACGGCGCCGGGGCCAGGAGCTCATGCGGGCCAAGGGGGTCCTGCGAGTCTCCGCCGGGGCGCTGCTCATCCAGGGCGTGTATCAATGGCTCGAGGCGACCGATGAGCCTGGCCACGGGCCGCAGGTGTCACAGCTCGTCCTGATCGGGCGGGGGCTCGACCCTGAGGAGCTGTTGCGCGGGTGGAGGGCCATCGGGGGCGCGAGCGCTTCGGTAAGCTAGGCCGGGTCACTCCCCTCTATCCCGAACACCCCATGCAGTCCAACGCCCGCCCGTCCACTCCTCGCCTCACCCGCCGCGACGTCCTCCAGGCGGCCTCTGCCGCTTCCGCAGCGGCGGCTGTAGCAGGTACTGGCCTGGCCCTAGATCCCATGGAACTCCAAGCCCCCTGGTTTCGTATCTCCCTCGCCGAGTGGTCCCTGCACCGCGCGCTCCGAAGCTCCGGCGCCGAGCGCATCACCAACCTGGAGTTCCCGGGCGTCGCCAAGGGGCTCGGGATCGACGGCGTCGAGTACGTCAACGCTTTCTTCAAGTCGGCGGGCCGGGGTGGCGAGGAGGTCTGGCGGGGGACCGACTTCGGCTACCTCAACGACCTCCGCGGCGCCTGCTCGGAGGCCGGCGTCGAGAGCCTCTTGATCATGGTGGACGGCGAGGGGCAGCTCGCGGACGAGGATGACGGCCGGCGCCGCGACGCGGTCGAGAACCACTTCAAGTGGGTGGCCGCGGCGGCCTACCTCGGGTGCCACTCCATCCGGGTCAACGCCGGAGGTGGGGGGACCCCGGAGCAGCAGTCGGAGCGTGCCGCCGACTCCCTCGTCAGGATCGCGCGCGTGAGTGACGCCTACGACATCAACGTCATCGTCGAGAACCACGGCGGGCTGTCCTCGGACGGGGCCTGGCTGGCGGGGGTGATGCGCCGCTGCGACCACCCGCGGGTGGGGACCCTCCCCGACTTCGGGAACTTCTACGAATACGACCGCTATCAGGGCGTCGCGGATCTGATGCCCTTCGCCAAGGCCGTGAGCGCCAAGTCCTACGCCTTCGACGGCGACGGCAATGAGACCAAGATCGACTACGCCCGGATGATGAAGATCGTGAAGGACGCGGGGTACCGCGGCTGGGTTGGCGTGGAGTACGAGGGGGGGGATGCGGACGAGCGCGCCGGGATCACCCGCACCCGCGAGCTCCTGGAGCGGCTCCGCACGGAGCTCAGCTGAGGGTCCACCCCGGTCGCTCGATAGAGCCATCGGGCTCGGGCCGCCCCCTTGGGGCGCCCCTTTGGGGCGCCGAATCAGGGCCTCCCACGCGGGGCCTCATACCAGGGCGCTCGGATCAGCCTCTGGAAGGGGTTCAGGGGCTGGGCCATCGGGCGGCGCCTCCCGGCGGGGGCTCCTCGGCCTGCTCGTCGGGGTCGACGCCCCCGCGGCAGATCCCCCGCGGCCGAGCTTCCTTGGCCCAGCTGCAGGAGCCAGCCGCAGGGGTCCAAGCCGCCCTGGCCCTCTCTCCTGGCCCGCTCCAATGGGTCGGGCCCTGGGGCGCCCGAGGGTCCCCAGGGGCCGGGTCGAGAGGCCGGAATCTCTCGATCCGGCCAAGCAGAGCGTCCGCCGGATTGCCACCGGAGCGCTGGGACCGTATCTTCTTGCCCCCGAACCGCCCTCCGAGAGGACCCGGCCCGGGCCCGCAGGCGCCCTCGCCTGCCCCTCACCGATCTCCCGACCGAACCGGCAACCGTCGCCGCGGTCGGAACCGAACCAACCCCGATCTCACACCTACCGACCGCACCGCCATGGCCAAGGTCTCCTCAGTTCAGAAGAACGATCGCCGCCGGAAGCTCGCCGACAAGTACGCCGAGCGTCGCGCGGACTGCAAGAGCATCATCCGCTCCACCAAGACCACGGAGGAGGCCAAGGACGAGGCACGCGCCACGCTGGCCAAGATCCCGCGCAACGCGAACCCCAACCGGATCCGCAACCGCTGCTCGTTCACCGGTCGCCCGCGCGCGGTCTACCGTCGCTTCGGCATCTGCCGGGTGACCCTGCGCGAGCTCGCCCACGAGGGCAAGATCCCGGGCATGCGCAAGTCGAGCTGGTGATCCCCAGAGGCGCCGGGCTCACGACTGGCCCGCTGCTGGCGCACCGCAGGCGCAAATAAGAAGAAGGAGGCCGGAGCACTGAGTGCTCCGGCCTCCTTCTCTTTTGCTCATCCCCAGTGTCCCGGGGGATGAGGCCGCTCGCGAGCTGGATCGAGGCGCGCCCCGACCCAGCGTTTCGCTGACTTACTGCACGAGGGCCGGGTCGGTGACGGTGACGGTTGCGCCGTCGGTGGCGTGGAACTCGGTCAGCGCCTCCTGCATTTCGACCCAGGCCGCGGAGTTGCTGGCTCCGGGGCTCTGCCCGTCGATCACCGGGACCAGCACCGAGCTGTGCGACCCCTCGATGTACCGCACCGCGGCGCGCTGGCCGGCGGGGACCGTGGTGGTCACGCTGACGGAGGCGAGCCCAGCTTCGCTGATGAACGGCTCCGTGCCCCCAAGCGGGTTCCCCGCGGCGAGGTTGGGGACCACGAGATCGGTGAGCCCGCCGAGCGGTCCGCCGCCGATGACCTCCATCGCGAACAGCGGCCCGGTGGCGCCGAAGCCCGTGAAGTTGATCGCGTCCGTGGTGTCGATGACCGTCTGTGCCGTCTGGAGGAACTGGTAGTACTGGGGCGATCCCGGCGGAACGCCAGCCGCCGTGAGGCCGCCCTGGATCGTCGGTCCAAAGGCGATGGACGACTCCAGGAGATAGGGAATCGCGCCGCCGCCCATGGCCAGGGTGCTGGCGGTCAGGTTGGCGTCGTCGAGCGTGATGTACGGCATGCCGACGATGGCCCCCAGGGAGTGTCCCACGAAGTGCACCTTGGTCTCATCGAAGACGTCGCCTCCGGCGTTCGCCACGGACAGCCCCCCGAGGGCAGCGCGGAGACTTGCGAAGTCCGCCACGGTCTGCTGGAGGTTGTCGCGGGTGACCGCGAGGTTGGCCAGGTTCACGTAGTGGATACCCGATGTATCAGCGGTGCCATCCGGGCCAGGAGCGCCCGTCGTGTTGTTCAGGAGGTCTATCCCGAAGGTCCGCTCACGCGGCCCGCCGCTTTGATCGTTGAATCCCACGAAGATGTTCGCTCCGTTGGCGAGGAGCCCCCCGTTGGTGTTGGTCGGACCAAAGGCGGCAGCGTTCACTCCGTGGAGCGGGAGGTCGATGCAGATGACCGCGAAGCCCTTGTCGGCGAAGGCGTCCGCCAGGGGGAGCATGTTGAGGCGGCTTTGATAGATACCGTGGGCGAACATGACGATCGGCCAGCCACCCGCAGGCGGCGCTCCAACCGCAGCTCCGGGGACCGAGAGCAGCACGGGCATGATCTCGGCATCGGTGGCGACGGGGAGCGGGTTGAAGCGCGTGACATTGTTGTCGCGTTCGGCAGCTGGCAGGGCGGCCTCCAGGGGCGCGGGGTAGCGCGTGGCCCAGGGGGCGGTCAGCGGTGCCGAGTCGAACGTCACCTGGTCGAAGGTCGCGTTGGCCGCAGCGGTCAGGTAGTAGGGCGCCTGGAAGCTGCCCACGTAGATGTCGGCGTTCCCGCTCGTGAGGTTGGGGCCGGTCAGGTCCGCGACCGAACCGATCACCGGAGCGATGGGAGCGACGTTGACGAGCGGCGTCGAGAACGGACTGGGGGCCGTGTCGCCGCCGCACGTCCCCAACGCCGCGCAGAGGCCCGTGATCAGGGCTGCCTCGCCTCCGTTCGCGATGGTGATCACGGAGCCAAGACCGGAGCCGATGGACTCGGTCGTGAAGGTGAAGGAGCAGATGACCTCATCGCGGGCGACGGCGGTCGTCGAGCTGAAGGCGACGAGCTGCGCGTTGACGAGGGCCTGGAGGCCGACGAGTGAGAGCTCGGTCGTGGCCGGGTCGAAGGGAGTCGCCTGTGCTGCGAGGTTGTAGGTGACGTCTCGCGTCACGCCCACACCGTCGGCGTCGAGGATGGCGTCGGTGAGGACGACCATGTAGACGCTGCTTCCGCCGGCGGTGCTCGGCGTGAGCGGCGCGAGGGGTTGGATCTGGATCGCCGTGTTCCCGAACTCAGAGACCACCGAGACGGAGAAATCCGCGGCGCTGAGCTCGTTGGTGATGGCGGTGACCGCGCCTCCGACGGGACCAGAGGCCGTCTCGGCGGTCACCTGGAACATCCGGACGCTGGAGCCCTCGACCAGCGACGCGTCGTCGATGGCCCGCGAGAAGTTCATCAGGATGGGGGCCGCCGTCGAGGCGCCGTCCACCGTGTTGAGGCTCAGGAGGGGTTCGGGGATCGGCAGCGGGTTCCCGCTCCCGTCCAGTGCAGGCGGGATGTTGACGGTCCCGTCGAGGGTGCCGCTGAAGAGCAGGTCGTTCGGGATCGGGAAGGTGCCAGCCGAGGGGTTGTAGACGGCGACGGTCTGGGATCGGGGATCGTCCACGTCCACGCACCCGGTGATGAGCGTCGTGAGCCCAAGGAGCAGAACTGTGGATCGCCGCAGCCTGGAGGGGGCGCTTCGGGTCGGGTGTGTCATGTTCGAGAGGAGGAGATGAGGGGGCGCTGCCGTGGGCGGCCAGATCGAGTCCGAGGGCTCGGGAGGCCCGAGCGGTGGCGCCAGAGTCTAGCAAGAGGGGGCCCTTCCTCGCGACGCGAGGAAGGGACTTGGCACTTGGGGCAACCCAGGGGGGGGCGCTGCGCTGGCGGACGTTATCCTCGGAGGTACATGCACGCTGTCAGCACCCGAATCGTCCTCGCGAGCGCCCTCGCCGCCCTGATCTCAGCCTGCGCAGGGTGCGGGTCCGAGCCCGCAACCACCCCCGGAGCCGGGGGGAGCCAGGCCGAGAGCACCGCCCCTCCCCAGGTCCGGACACCGGTCTTTGGCTACGAAATCGTCGAGCGCTATCCCCATGATCGGCGGGCCTACACCCAGGGCCTGCTCATCGTGGACGGAAAGATGTACGAGAGCACCGGGCGCAACGGGGAGTCCTCCGTACGGCTCGTGGACGTCGAGACCGGGGAGGTGCTCAAGCGCCGTGCCATCGACGCGAGCCTGTTTGGAGAGGGCCTCGCGTCGGTCGGCGGGCTGCTCTACCAGCTGACGTGGAAGAGCGGCCGCGCCCTGCTCTTCGACCGGGCCTCGCTCCGGCCGATGAGCTACGGATACGGCTATCCGGGCGAGGGCTGGGGGCTGACGACGACGCCCGAGGGGCAGCTGGTCATGAGCGACGGGACCGCGGTCCTCCGCTTCCTCGATCCCAAGGGCATGACGGAGCAGCGGCGGGTCACGGTCACGGACCTTGGGCGGCCCGTCCGCAACCTGAACGAGCTGGAGTGGATCGACGGAGAGGTGTGGGCCAACGTCTGGAAGCGGAATCGCATCGCGCGTATCGACCCGGTGACTGGCCAGGTCACAGCATGGATTGACCTCCGGGGTCTCCTGGGTTCGACCCGCGTCGACTCGCCCCTCGAGGACGTCCTCAACGGGATCGCGCATGATCCGGCGACGGGCGCGATCTACGTGACGGGGAAGCGCTGGCCTTACCTGTTCAAGATCAAGCTCACCGGGCCGGAGTGAATCCGATCGGTCGTGACGCCGAGTGACGAGGGTTCTGGATTGCGAAGATCCGGTGCTGAAGGGGATCCTGCGCCAGCGGGATCCCGGTGGTCGTTCCCGCGTCAGGGGCCTCCCGAGATCGGTCCAAAGGCGGATCAGAGTGACGCTGCGGGCGGGGGCTACGCAGGTTCTACCTGGGGTGTACGCAGGGCCTACCCGCGAGGCCGTTCAGTACCGCGCAGCAGCGCTCGAGGCGGGATCCGCCGGGGTTGAAACGCGGCGGGCCATTGCCCAGGAGTTGAGTCCGCGCCGCGTCCTCTCGCGAAAACCCCTTAGAGTCATCATCCCATGAGCCTCCTCCTCAACCGACCGACCGCTCCCTCCCGCGACGCCTCCACGAGCTCCGCTTCAAGGGCGGGGTCCGTGCGGACGGGTCTTGGGGTCGCGGGTGCGATCCTCGGGCTGGCGCTCGCAGGCTCCGCTCACCTCGAGTCGGACGCGGACGTGGCTCAGGGCGTGTCCCAGGCGTTCGAGACCGTCAGCGAGCGCATCGCGCCCTCGGTCGTGCGCATCGAGTCCGGGCGACGGGCAGAGGGCGGGACTCGGCCGCTCGGAGTGGGGTCGGGCTTCGTGCTCGACGCCAAAGGGCTCATTGTCACCAATGCCCACGTGGTGGACAGCGCGGACGCGATCCGTATCCAGCTGCTCGACGGCCGCGCCCTGGACGCGGAGCTGGTGGGGATGGACACGGAGAGCGATCTCGCGCTCTTGCGGGTCGAGGCTGACGGGCTCGTCGCTGCGCCGCTTCGCGCCGAGGAGCCTGCGCGCGTTGGGGAGTGGGTCATCGCGGTGGGCAACCCGCTGGGGCTTGGGCACAGCGTGAGCGCCGGGATCGTGAGCGGGCGAGGCCGCACGGCGAATATCACGACCTACGAGGACTTCATTCAGACAGACGCAGCGATCAACCCCGGGAACAGCGGTGGTCCGCTCGTGGATCTTCAGGGCCGGATCGTGGGTGTGAATACGGCCGTCGCTGATATCCGCACTGGGGGCCAGGGCATCGGCTTCGCCATCCCCGCGGACATGGTCGCCCAGGTCACCGAGCAGCTCGCCCGTTGGGGCGAGGTGCGGCGGGGATACGTCGGCGTCAACCTGCGCGAGGTCCGCGAGTCCGAGCTCGCTCGACTGGACTACTCGGGGGCGAGCCGGGTCGCGGTGCGGAGCGTGGTCAAGGGCGGGCCGGCCGAGCAGGCCGGGCTCGAGTCCGGGGACGTGGTGGTCCGGGTCAATGACCGCCCCGTCACCACCGTGCAGAGCCTGATGGCGGTCGTCGCCAGCTTCGCTCCCGGAACCAAGGTGGAGCTCGAGGTCCGAAGGGACCAGCTGGCGAGGAAGGTCTCCGTCCTGCTCGGCGAGCGCCCGCGGCCGGAGTGACCGGCGGGGCCTCGCGGCCGGAGTGACCTCGCGGCCGGAGTGAGCGACGGAGCCTCGCGGCTCAGGCCACGTCGGTGTCGGGCCCCGGCGTGGCGGAGGTTTCGTTGCGGACTCCGGCTTCCGCCCGCGCGTCGGCCTCCGCTTGAGCGACGGCGAGGCGCACGTCCAGAGCGGTGTCGGGGGTGACGGAGATCGAGCTGATGCCGCACTGGACCAGGAACGCGGGGATCTCGTCCGGGTGGTCGCTCGGGGCCTGGCCGCAGATGCCGATCTCCAGCCCCCTTTGGCGGTAGGCCGTGATCGCGTCGGCGATCATGCGCTGGACCGCGGGGGAGCGGGCGTCCACGGCGTGGCGGTACCCCTCGAGGTCGTCACGGCTGACGGCGTAGACCGTCTGAACCAGGTCGTTCGAGCCGATCGAGCCGCCCGTGAGGTCCATGGCGTCGATGAACCGATCCGCCTCGATGACGTTGCTGGGCAGCTCGATCATCAGGAACAGGCGCACGTCGGCCTCGGGGCCCAGCCCGCGGTCGGCGAGGAGCTCGCTGACCTCGGCGCCCTCCTCTGGTGAGCGGCAGAAGGGGACCATGAGCTCGAGGTTCTCAAGGCCAAGTCGCCGCTTGACGAGCCGGAGCGCGTCGCACTCCATCTCGAAGGCGGGGGTGAAGTCGGGGTCCACGTACCGGCTCGCGCCTCGCCAGGCGATCATCGGGTTCTCCTCGACAGGCTCGAAGAGTCGCCCGCCGAGGAGCTCGCGGTACTCGTTGGACTTCAGGTCCGAGAGCCGCACGAGGACCGGGCGGGGGTGGAAGGCGGCGCAGATGAGGCCGACGCCTTCCATGACCCGGTCCACGAAGAACTGGCGCTTGTCCGCGTAGGCCGCGGTGCGCCGGTCGATGGCCCCGAGCATGCCACGCAGCTCCTCCGAGCCCTCTGCCTCGAGGCGCTCTTGGAAGCGTGTCAGGACGGGGGCGACCTTGCCGGTCTCCAGGAAGTCCTGCAGCTCCTGGCGGTAGAGGAGGGCGAGCGGGTGGACGCCGACCTCGCTGGTCAGGATGAACTCGAGGCGAGCGAGTCCGACGCCGTCCACGGGGAGGCGGCTGTCGGTGAGCGCCTTGGAGGGGAACCCGACGTTGAGCTTGATCTTGGTCTCGAGCTCGATCGACGTGTCGACCTCGGTCCGCTCGATCTCGAAGGGGTGGATGCCATCGAAGACCAGGGCGATGTCGCCCTCGGCGCAGGTGCCCGTGACCTCTTGAAGGGGGGCGAGGCGCTTGGTGGCGTCCTCGCAGCCGACGATGGCCGGGATGCCGAACTCCCGCGCGATGATCGCGGCGTGGGAGGTGCGCCCGCCCTTCTCGGTGATGATCAGGGAGGCGTCCTTCATGAGCGGCTCCCAGTCGGGGGTCGTCATCTCGGTGACGAGGACGTCGCCTGAGTCGAAGACGCGCTCCTCCGCGGGAATGCCGTCGAGGCGTTCTCCGGCGGCGATCCGCTCCCGAAGAGCCCGCTTGCGCAGGATGACCTCCTCGTAGTTCTTGTAGAGCCGCACACGGCCGCTGCCGATACGCGTCCCCACGGCCTGCCCCTCGGCGAGGACCTTCCCATCCACCGCGAGCTGAGCGGCGAGGCCCGACGGCATCGCGTAGCGGACGATCTCGGTGGGCCGAGCCTTGGAGTGAACGGTCTCTGGGCGAGCCTGGACGATGAAGAGGTCCTGGCTTCGCCCGTCCTTCGCCCACTCGATGTCCATGGGCTGGCCGTAGTGCTCTTCGATCGCGAGCGCCATGCGGCCGAGCTCGCTGATCTCCTCCCTTGAGAGTGACCACTGCCGCCGCCTGGCGCTGGAGGTGTCGTTGCTCTCGGTCCGCGTACCCCCCTGGGTGGAGTACACCATGGCCTGGTCCTTGGCGCCGAGGTGCCGGTGCACGATGGCGGAGTATCCGCGGCGCAGGCCCTCCTTCCAGATGGTGAACTGATCGGGGGACACAGAGCCCTGCACCACGAGCTCACCGAGCCCGTAGCTCGAGCTGACGTGGATGACGCCCGGATGTCCGGAGTCGGGGTCCAGGGTGAACATCACCCCGGAGGTCGCCAGGTCACTTCGGACCATCTTCATGACCACGACAGCGAGGGACGCGGCGAGCGGGTCCATCTCCTTGGCGAGCTGATACGAGACGGCGCGCTCGGTGAAGAGGCTCGCGCAGCACTCCTTCCAGCGCAGCAGCACCTCCTCGAACCCGTGGACGTTGAGGTAGCTCTCGCACTGGCCTGCGAAGCTCGCGTCCGCCGAGTCCTCGACCGTGGCCGAGGACCGGACCGCCACGTCGACCTCCGCGCCGTACTCGTCGCAGAGTTCGCGGTAGGCTTCCCGAAGGGAGTCCATCACGTCCTGGGGGACGGGGGTCTCCTCCACCAGCTGCCGGGCGAGGGCGGTTCGACCGTACATCTCCAGCTGATCGCTGGCGTCTGCGCCCTCGAAGGACGCGCGGAGCGCCTCGTCCAGGCTGTCGCAACGGACGGCGGTCGCGCGGACCTTGGCCAGCCCTTCGGGCTCCTCCACCTCGAGCCAGGCGTCCCGGTCCACGGGTGCCTCAAGGAACCGCCGGTACGCCGTCGCCGTGGTCGTGAAGCCGTTGGGGACACGGACGCCGCGCGGGACCAGCTCGCGGTAGAGCTCGCCAAGGGAGGCTCCCTTGCCGCCGACGAGATCGGCGTCGTCTCTGCCGACCTCGGAGAACCAGAGGAGGAGGGATTGGTCGCGGTGAGTCATGGGTACCTGGCGGATGGGGAGCGAACCGGGCCAATTCCCTCTTCGAGAGCGAAGCTGCCGCACATAAATGAGGGTAAACCCTAATTCGGCATGCCGCGCCCTGACGCGGTAGGGGCATATTCCCCAGGGTCATCCGGAGGCGCGCGAGGTTTTCACACAACCCTCTCGTCCGCGCGGTAGCCCCGCGGCGAAGAACACCGGGTAATACAAACCAGCGGGCCGCTTCCTGGCCCGCGCTCAGCAACCCTCATCTCATGATCACAAGACTGGTTCAGGGAGCCCTGCTCGTGGCTGTGGCCGGGATCGCTTCAAGCGCTCTCGTCACCGCCCACCAGGAAGGCCCCACCTCCAAGCCCATCGCCCAGAAGGGTGACGACGGCCCCGCCGTCAAGGGCGACACGAAGAAGAAGGAGGCCAAGGAGGACAAGATCACCGTCTGGACCCTCCATGCCTCCGGCAAGGGCTGAAGCGCGGGCAAGAAGGCCCGTGCGGCCTTCCTCACTGTCCTCGACGAGGACGACGACATCGAACGCATCTTCTGGAGCGGCACCCGCGCCAGCTTCACCCTGAAGAAGGGGGTCAAGGTGGACGAAAAGGCCCTGAAGGCCGCCATCGAGAAGCAGCGCCTCAAGTGGGTCTCCCTCACCAGCCGCGAGTCGGCGCGGGCGAAGGCGGCCTACGTCGCCAAGACGCCCGGCCTGACATGAAGCGACACCGCCGGTAGGGTCCGTGAGACCCTCATGAAGTCCCTCGGGGACAACGTCGCCGATGTCTACGCCGGTCCGGAGATCATCATCCAGATGAAGAAGGACGAGAAGCTCGACGAGGCCAAGCTCAAGGCTGCCCTCGCCAAGCACAAGGTGAAGATGAAGAGCATCAAGAAGGACAAGACCTACATCCTCTGATCGCGCTCGCGGCTGCGCGCCCCACACCGGGCGCCCGTCGCGCCTCGTCACGCAGGCACCCCGGCGGTTCGCTCCGCCGGGGTGCCTTGCTATTCCGGGTCTCAGCTGCCGGGGACTCCCTGGCCACCGTTCCTGGGCCGGGCTCCGTCCCTTAGAGTCGAGAGCCACCATGAGCTCCCTCGACCCCACCCCCGACGATCGCTTCTCCTTTGGCCTCTGGACCGTGGGCAACCCCGGCCGCGACCCCTTCGGTCACGCCGTTCGGCCGGTTCTCGACCCCTGCGAGATCGTCGCCAAGCTGGGAGAGATCGGCGCCTGGGGCGTGAACCTTCACGACGAGGACCTCGTCCCGTTCGGGAGCTCGGCCGCCGAGCGTGACCGGATCGTGGGGGACTTCAAGAGGGCGATGGCCGACTCTGGGGTGGTCTGCCCCATGGCCACGACCAACCTGTTCAGCCAGCCGATCTTCAAGGACGGCGCGTTCACCTCGAACGACCCGGCGGTGCGGGCCTTCGCCATCCGTAAGACCATGGACGCCATCGACCTCGGCGTCGAGCTCGGGGCCAGCACGTACGTGTTCTGGGGAGGCCGCGAGGGCGCCGAGGCCGACGCCTGCCGGGACCCGCGGACCGCGCTGTCGAACTTCCGCGACGCGATCGACTTCCTCTGCGGATACGTGAAGGACCAGGGCTACGACATGCGCTTCGCCCTCGAGGCCAAGCCCAACGAGCCGCGGGGTGACATCTACCTCTCGACGACGGGCCACATGCTCCACTTCATCTCGACCCTCGACCACAGCGAGATGGTCGGGGTCAACCCGGAGGTGGCGCACGAGACCATGGCGGGGCTCTCGTTCGTCCACGGGGTCGGTCAAGCCATGGAGTGCGGCAAACTCTTCCACATCGACCTCAACGGGCAGCGGATCGGCCGCTACGACCAGGACCTCCGCTTCGGGTCCGAGGACCTGAAGCAGGCGTTCCTCCTGGTCCGGCTGCTCGAGGGGACCGGCGGCGGCGCCCGTTACGAGGGGCCGCGCCACTTCGATGCTCACGCCTACCGGACCGAGGACCACGACGGCGTATGGGAGTTCGCGAGCGGCTGCATGCGCACCTACAAGCTCCTCGCTGCCCGAGCGGCCGCATTCGACGCCGACCCTGACGTTCGGGAGATCCTTGCTGGAACCGTGGCGGCCAACCTGGTGGACGTCGGCGCCGGCTACAGCGCGGAGCGCGGCGCCGCGCTTCGGGGCCTGGAGGTCGACGCCGAGGGCATCGGCGCGAAGGGGCTCAGGTACGAGCGGCTCGACCAGATCATGGTGGAGCACATGATGGGGGCCCGCGGATGAGCGGTGACGGGGACCTGTTCCTCGGCGTCGACGTCGGCACCCAGAGCACCAAGGCGGTGCTCGTAGACGTGGACTCCGGCAGCGTCGTGGCCCGGGCTGCTCGGTCCTATGACCTGATCGGGGGGCTCCCCGCTGGACACGCGGAGCAACATCCGGGCACCTGGACGGAGGCCGTGATCGCCGCGGTCCGCGAGGTGTCCCTGGGGCTGGGCCCGCGCATACGCGGGGTCGGGGTCTCGGGGCAACAGCACGGGGCGGTCCTGCTGGGCGCCGGGGATGAGGTCCTGCGACCCGCCAAGCTCTGGTGCGATACCTCCGCCGCTGAGGAGGCCGCCGCGCTCTCGGCGGAGCTCGGCCGAGCGATCCCTGCGGGCTTCACCGCGCCGAAGCTCCGCTGGTCCGCCGAGCGGGAGCCGGCGGTGTGGGCACGGGTGCAGCGAGTGCTGCTGCCCCACGACTACATCAACCTCTTCCTCACCGGCGAGTTCTTCACTGAGGTGGGGGACGCGTCGGGGACGGGCTATCTCGACCCCGCCAGCGGATCGTACGACGCTGAGGCCGTCGAGCGGTCTGCCCCCGGGCTCGCGGATCTCCTCCCCCCGCTCCGCTCCTGTGCGGCGCCGGCCGGGGAGCTCTCCGGCGCCGCGGCGGCGGCGCTCGGCCTTGAGGCCGGCACCCCGGTCTCGGCAGGGGGCGGCGACAACATGATGAGCGCGATCGGTGCGGGGGCCACGCGCCCCGGGGTCTCCGTCTGCAGCCTCGGGACCTCGGCCACCGTCTTCGCCTTCGCTGCCGAGCCGGCCGTGGACCCCGGTGGCGATATCGCGAGCTTCCGCGCATCGAGCGCGGGCGACGACGGCGTGGCGGGGCACCTGCCCTTGCTCTGCGTGATGAACTGCACCGAGCCCCTGGAGGACCTGCGGGCCCTGACGGGTAAGGGCCACGACGAGCTCACCGAGCTCGCCCGGACGGCGTCCATGGGGGAGGAGCTGCTCGTGCCCTTCTTCATGGGGGAGCGCGTTCCGAACCTCCCGGACGCGACGGCCACCCTCTCCGGGCTCCGGCCCGGGTCACTCTCGCCGGGGATCCTTTACCGCGCGGCCCTCGAGGGCGTCGCTCTCAACCTCGCCTCCGGTGTCGAGCGCATGCGGCGTATGGGCATCGAGCCAGAGGAGGTCCGACTGGTTGGGGGCGCCGCCCGAAACCCCCTCTGGCAAGAGATCCTCGCCACCACCTTTGGCGTGCCCGTCCGGGTGCTGGTGGAGACGGAGACCGCCGCCGTGGGAGCGGCGCTGCAGGTCGCCGCGGCGGTGCGGGACGAGCCGGTGGACCGGATCGCCCAGGGCTTCGTTGCCTACGGTGGAGCCGCGGTGGAGCCGTCGGCTGACGGGGAGACCGTGGAGCGCCTCGCTCGGCTCGCGGGCCGGCTGGCCGGCGCTGTCGCGGCCCAGCGGACCCCCTGAGGACCCCCAGCGGACCCCCAGCGGACCGTCACCCTCCCGGGGTCCAGCCGCGGGCCAAGGGAGGGGCCGGGCGCGACCCCGTACAGAACGAGCGCGGCCCGCGCGGGAGGACTCTCCCGCGCGGGCCGCGCTTCATGCCGGTGGCTGGATCAGGGAAACTGAACCCAGACGCCGTCGGAGAAGTTCGACGTGGCGAAGCCGAGGACCGAGTCGCGGTGCCAGGCCTGGAAGTGCCAGCGGTCGCCGCTCATGGCCGAGGTCATCCCCGTCGGGCTCGGGATCTGGTCCAGGTCAACGGGCGTGAAGAACGAGCCCGAGGTGCCGGAGAACAGGATGCCGCCACCCACGCCGCGGCCGATGTCGCCGGCGAGGCAGAGGTTGCCCTGGCTTCCGCCAGCGTTCGGGATGAAGCCCTGGGTCAGGGAGGCGAGGAAGTAACCGAACGCGTTCTGCGTGAGGTTGACGGCCTCGAGGTCCATGGTGCGCAGCGTCAGGTCGACGTTGGACGCGATCATGGTCGAGGTCTGCCCTGTCGAGTTCGGGACCGGGGTGCAGTAGTTCTGGATGATCAGGGTCCCGCCGCCGGTGCCGGGGCCTTCGGTCGGGAAGACCTGGGCGCCAGGGTTACCGGGCTTGAAGAGCCCGAGGACACCGGACTTCGCCTCGGGGGCGGCGTCGGCGGTGAACCAGAAGCTGTAGGTCGTGCCCCAGCGCAGCGCGTTGGCGTCCTGGTTGACGACGTAGCTCTGCGTGTTCCAGGTGATCTCCGTGGCGGAGATCGTCGGGCTCCAGTCCAGGTTCGTGTACGGCTCGCCAGAGTGGTAGAGCGGGAACGACATCCCAGGGTCGGTGACCGTCACGTTCGACCCCAGCGGAACCGTGAAGCTCTCGCCGGAGAAGTCGCTGTTGTTGTTGAAGATGGCGTAGTTGTACGTCCAGGTGCCATCGCCGTTGTCGACGACGTTGGAGCCGGCGACGAACTGGCCCTCACCGGGGACATTGATCTCCTCGATGGAGGCGGTCGGTGTGGTCGCGGACCAGGCGTAGATCGCCGGCTGCTCGCGGACCGTTCCGCCGCCGATGCTGAGGCGCCACGCGCCGTTCGTCGTGGAGCCGGGGCGGCTGAGGGGGACGTAGGAGACGTTGTTGAAGCCGTTGCCCGCCAGCGCGTCGTCGGGGGCGATGTACTGGGACTCACCCCAGTAGGTGGCGTCGGGGTTCAGGCTGGGGTCGACGTCGTCATTGGCCACCTGGATCCGCTTGAAGACGCGGTCGCCGGTTTGGCCCTGCTGGGCGAACGGGTAGCTGAACGCGCCGGTGAAGGCGTTGACCTGGAAGCGCGGGCCGAGACCCGACTGCGATCCGTTGAGGCCGGAGCTGTAGGGGTCGGAGCATCCGACGCCCAGGCGGGTGCCGGTGCCGGAGCTGTTGCAGTTGCAGCAGAGGCCCTGTTGGAGCGCCGTGAAGCCGTGCTTGAGCCAGCTCTGGCCGATCTGCTCGAACCGGCCGCCGTCGATGCGGTAGATGTTCTGGCCGATGACGGGGTGTTGGTTGCTGTTCGAGATCCAGAGCAGCTCGGCGTCGCCGACGTTGCAGGAGGTGGTCCCGAGGGAGTAACCAGCCATGCCGCCGGTGGCGCCGTAGTTGGAGATCCCCGGGAGGCCGCCGACGATGACGTCGGGTCCAATGGCCGGGTTGGCGCAGCCGCCGCTCCCGCCGCCGCCCGCGGTGATCTCGATCGAGCCAACGCCGCTGCTGTTTCCGGAGTAGGAGCCGCCGCGGATGAGGTAGGTCGTACCCGCCATGGCCGACCAGCTGACGGTGGACTGCAGGCCGCAGGCGTCGTCGTTGCAGGTGATCTGGTTGGAGCAGCTGCTGAAGACCGCGAGCACGGTGTCCCAGTTCGCGTTGCCGCAGGTGGAGACCTGGTAGTCGGTCGTGCTCGGAGCCGTCCAGGCCCACCAGACATCGTCTCCGATGTTGCCGCAGCCTGAGGGGCCGCCGTTGGTGGCGCTGGTGTTGTCGAACGCGAACGTCCCGAGCCCGGAGATGGGCTGGGCATTGGAGCAGTCATCTGCTCCCTGAGCGCCCGCGATCCCCATCAACGGGGCGGCGATCAAGGAGGCGGCGGCGAGGAGTTTCGAGACGCGCATGGGTGTTTGAACTGGAGGTGAGGGAAGGAGCGAGAGGGTCGACGACCCCCTGGGAGAGCTTGGAGCCGGGAAGCAGGCAAGACCGCGGCTGCTGATGGACGGCAGCGGCCCCAGAAAGGGTCCCTCTGCATGGGTTAATACTCTCACGCCACGGCCAGACAGGACTGTCTCAAATCAGGAGCCTCCGGCGCGACCGGTCTGGATAGGCCCAGGCGCGCTCCATTCGGCCTGGATACAGGATCCTAGGAGGGCCGGAGTGGGCGGCGGAGGTCCCGTGGGCCCCGCCCCGCTCCCGGTCGCCGTGCCTCCCACTGGATCCTCGCCTCCTGCAGGATCCGGGCCTCACGCCGTCGCGGGGCTCACGCGCTCGGGGCCCGGCCCGGACCCGTGGGCCCCTTGAACCGGCGCATCAACCCAGAAGCCAGATCACCAACGGCATGGTGACCGCCACCATGGCCGTCACCGCGAGGGCCCCGGCCAGCAGGAAGCGCGGTCCGACGCGGATGAGCCGGGGGACGTGGAGGGTCATGCCGATCGCCGCGAGGGCGGCCGCGAGCAGCCAGCTCCCCGATTGCTTCAGCCAGCCCCACGTGGGGCGCGTGTCTCCTGCGATGGACAGCTCGTGGTCGAGCCAGCCGCTGGCCCGGAGCGCGGAGGCCACGGCGAAGAGCCAGACGAAGTGGGGGACGCCCACGCCGCCTCCCTTGCGCCGGGTCCCGTCCCTCGCAGGGACGAGGAGCGCGAGCACGACGACCATCGGGACCAGCATCGCGACGCGCAGCAACTTGTAGAGCGTCGCCCACTCCACGGCTTCAGCGCCGAAGGCCTCGCCGGTGGCAATCGCCTGGGGCACCGCGTGGACGGTCAGGCCCGCGAGGGCGCCGCCCGCTTGCCCCTCGATGCCCACGGCGATCGCGGCGGGGGGGAGCGCGAAGAGCATCGCGACGCCAAGGAGGTTGATCACACCGATGGCGAGCCCCAGATCCTCCTCGTCGGCCTCGACCGTGGGCGCCACCGCCATGATCGCGCTGTTGCCGCAGATCGCGGTGCCGGCTCCCAGGAGCAGCGAGGCCCTCGGGTCGAGGCCACAGAGCTTGCCGGCGAGCAGCGCGCCCGCGAAGGCCACCGCGATCCCTGCGAGCACGACCATGAGCGTCCCGCCCAGGGCGCCCCCGTCGAGCAGCGGGTCAAGGTCCATGCCGAAGCCGATCAACACGATCGCCGCGGGGATCGCCCGCTTGGAGACCGTCTTGGCAGCGCTGACCATGTGCGACTGGACCACCGGAGCGAGGCCCAGGAGGAGCCCCATGATCAGCGCGAGCACGGAGGGCGACGGGACGAGCCGTGACTCACCGAGCAGCGGGCGGACGAAGACCGCTCCGGCCGCCAGGGCGACGCACAGGAGGCCGCAGAGCTGGACCGAGCGGTCGGGACCTTTGGGTTGGTGGGACATCTGGGCGCACCGTAGCGATTGACCTCATCGGGCGTCTGCTCCTGAACCCAATTCACGCCCGGCCGCTCCGGCACCGTGGCGAGGCGCGGTGGGCCGCGGTGGGGCGCGGCCGCGACGTGCCCGGGGAGAGGCTCGGATCCCGTGCTCCTGGGCCCTACACTCCGTGCTCACGCCCCGCGCTCCGAAACCCTGTCGGCCCCCCTCTGCGATGGACCCCAAAATCTACCAAGTCATCCACCTCGTCTCCGTCATCTTCCTCGTGGCGGTCACGTTCCGGGCCTTCGCCGCCCCGACTCCGGAGAGCCGGCGTTCCAACCTCATGCTGTCGGGGATCACGAGCCTCGCGGCCCTCGTCGGGGGCTTCGGGCTCATGGCAAAGATGGGATACGCGTGGGACGTCTGGGTGTTCGTCAAGATCGGCTGCTGGCTGGGTCTCTCGGCGCTCGCGGGCGTCGCGTACCGCAAGCCCGAGGCGACCAAGTCCCTGAGCTGGCTCGCGTTCGCCCTCGTCGTCACCGCGGTCCTGATGGTGTACGTGGTCCGGCCCGGCGTCTAGGGCCGCACGCGCCGGCCAGTTGCCGCCAGGCTGCGTTGAGCGGGCTGCGGTGAATTGGATGTCACCAGGTGTCGAGCCGTTCGTTCCGTGGGAGCGCGGCGCCCGCTGTGGGCGCCGCGCTCTCGCGTTTGGAGCCACCGTTCAATGGGGCGGCGGTCCTGAACAGGCCAGCGGAGCTGCCGCACACCCCTGAGTGCTGGGGGCCGGCGTGCTCCGAAGAAAGGGGACGGGGGTTGTGGGATGGTGTTGGACGAGTCGAGTGGAAGGTGGCGTGCTGGCAGGCTCC
The DNA here is from genome assembly GCA_905480285.1 of uncultured bacterium. Taxonomy (GTDB): domain Bacteria; phylum Planctomycetota; class UBA1135; order UBA1135; genus Saltatorellus. The sequence goes on along the minus strand of CAJQPT010000065.1, from coordinate 8,922 downwards.
TGGGCTGGGTCGGCTGGATGCTGTTGGTGGCGTTGGCGGCGGCAGGCCCTGCGCCCGCGGACTCCGGGCCGCCGGGGGAGCGGGACGGAACCAGGCGTGCGGAGCTGGGCCGCCTGGAGCAGCAGCTGCGAGAGCCTCGATCCGAGCGCCGCCGCCGCGCCGTGGCGGGGCTGGCTCAGCTGGGTGGCGAGCGGGCGGTCGCACGGATCGTCGGTGCGCTCTCGGATCGCTCCGGAGAGGTCGCTGACGAGGCGCAGCTTCAGCTTCCCGGGGTCGTCGGCGCCGCGCTCCCCGCCTTGCTCCGCAGGCACAAGGGGCTGGCGGATCGCGCCCCTCTCGTGCGCCTCCGTTGGGCAGAGCTGATGGGCCGTTGCCCCGCGCCGCTGCCGGCCAGGGAGCTCGCCTCGTTGCTTGGCGTGCGCGGCGCCGACGAGCGGCGGGCGCTCTTCTGGAGCGTGGAGCGGCTGGCCCGCAGCAAGCTCATCGCCGGAGATCCTGAACGCCTAGTCAAGCGCGTCTTGGATGGGGTGCGGAGAGGGGGCGACACGGGCTGCCGCGCGGCAGCGCTTCAGGCCCTGGTGCAGCTCACACCTGAGCGCGCGGTGCCCTTCATCGGGCCCTGGATCGCCGATGGAGACCGCGCGCTCGGCTGCTCTGCGGTGATGGCGGCCATGGAGCTGGGCCTCACGGGTAAGGCCTCTCTTCTGGAGGCGGCCATGGGACACGAGGACTGGGGGGTGAGGCTCCGGGCCATCGAGCTGGCCCGAGGCTCGGCCCTCGAGCTCGCCGGGAACCACACGGGGAACCTCGCTGGGGATCTCACTGGGGATCTCACTCGACGGCGGAGGCCGGAGCTGACCCGTGAGCCGGCAGGGTCACCCGTCGGCCCTTCAGGAGGCTCCTCGCTGGGAACCGACGCCAGCGCCGAGTCCAGGGTGACCACCACGGCAAGGTCCAGGGCGATCGAAGGAGAGGAGGCGCCCCCGCTCGTCCTCGGGCTCCTGCTGGATCGTCTTCGGGTGGAGTCGCGCGTTGCGCTCCGCGCGGCCCTGGTGGCGGCCCTGCAGGAGTTGACCGGCCTGCGGTATCGAGACCGTGTCGAGGCCTGGGAGACCGCGCTCCGAGCCCTCCCGCCGGATTGGGCCCCGGCCATCGACGCACCGGCGCCCACCGGAGCACGGGGGGGGAGGGCACGCGGGACCGTGGCGGCGCTGGGTCGGCTGGATCCGAAGAGCGACCGCCTCGCCATCCTCATCGACTTCTCCGGATCCCTCTGGATCGAGAACGACGAGGGCCGCTGCAAGAAGGACCGGCTCGATCCCCAGGTAGAGCAGCTCCTCTCCGGTTTCAGCGCGGGGACCGAATTCCTCCTCGTGCCCTACACCCGCGAGCCGCATCCCTTCGAGCCGGGGCTGGTGGAGGCCACCGGGAGGAACATCCGGCGCGCGCAGCGCTTCTTTGCCTCGGCACGAATGAACGGGAGCGGGGACCTCTTCGAGGCCTTGAGCCTCGCCCTCGACAGGCCCGAGGTCGACCGCGTCGTGCTCCTCTCGGACGGCGCCCCCTCGGGAGGGGAACGATGGAACATCGGCCTCATGGTCTCGCTCGTGAGGGAGCGGCTCCGCTTCCGGCCGGCGCTCCTCGACTTCGTCCTGGTGGACAGCTCCCGCAAGCTGGAGCGGCTGTGGGGCGGCCTTGCCAGGTCGACGGGCGGGAGGATCCTCCTCTTGGCGTGGTGAGGGCCACCGGCGGACTCGCATCCGGCTGAATCCGTTCGGGCGGCAACCGGCCCTTGCACGGGCCGCGGACTTCGCGGATCCTCGCGGGATGGTGACACCCAGCGAAGATGGCCCCGCCTTTCCTGCGGACGGAGTCGGCGGCGAGGTCCCTGGCCCGGTGGACTGGGCCGATTGCTATCGATCCGGGCAGACGCCCTGGGATCTCGGCGGCGCGCACCCTGAGCTCAGTCGGAGGCTCTCCGGGGGATCCCTGGCTCCGCCCAGGGACGGCGCTCGCGCGCTCGTTCCCGGCGCGGGGCGGGGGCACGACGCGCTCGCACTCGCGCGGCGCGGCTGGACGGTCGTGGCGCTGGACCTCGTGGGGTTGGTGGGGGGAGACCTCGGGGCGGCGCTCGCGCGGCTTGGCGGCCGATTCGTCGAGGGGGATGCCCTCGACTTCGAGGACGAGCCCTTCGACCTGATCTGGGATCACACCTTCTTCTGCGCCATCGATCCCGCGGACCGCGGCCCCTGGGGTGCGCGTGCCGGCGAGCTGCTTCTCCCAGGAGGACTCTACGCGGCGCTGGTCTTCCCCTTCGGCAAGCCCGAGTCGGAAGGGGGGCCTCCCCACGGGATGAGTAGCGCGGACCTCCTGCGAGTCCTCGGCACGCGAGCCGAGGCTATCGAGGACGTCGAGGTCCAGCGGAAGGCGCCAGCGCGGCGATGGGCCGAGCGGTTCCTGCTCGCCCGACGCCGCGGACCGGACCTCGCGTCCCCCGCCTGAACGGCGAGGGCTCCCAGGCCTAGCGCTTCTTGTTCGGACCGACGGGTGTCCCGGCGGATTGGCCCCGCTCGCCTCGGGCGACGACGGCGCCCTCGATGACCGTCCCGACGCAGTGGGACGTGTACTCGAAGGGGTCCCCGTCGTAGAGCGCGAGGTCTCCGTCCTTGCCCACCTCGAGGCTGCCCACGCGATCTTCCACACCGAGGATTCGCGCCGCGTCGATGGTCACCGAGCGCAGCGCCGCATCGAAGCCCAGCCCATGGCTCGCGGCGATGGCCGCCTCGAAGAGGATCACCCGGGTCTTCGGTACGTAGGACTCGAAGCCACTCTTGATCGAGAAGGGGATGCCGGCCTGTTCGAGCCGCGCCGCCGTCTCGAAGGAGAGGTTCTCTGCGTCGCCCGAGGCTCGCTTCATGGACGGGTGAAGGATGATCGGGACGCCCGCGCCCTTGATCTCATCGAGCATGAGGTACGCCTCGCTCGCCCCGTCCAGGATGAGCTTGAAGTTGAACTCGCGCCCGAGCCGGAGGGCGGAGGCGATGTCCTGGGCGCGGTGTGCGGTCACGATCATCGGCACATCGCCGTCGAGGACCGCGCACATCGCCTCCAGGGCGAGGTCCCGCGGGGGGAGGTTGTCCTCCTCGGCCGCGTCTCGCTTGGACGCATACTCCTGTGCCTCGATCAGCTTCGAGCGGAGCATGGACATCATCTTGGCCCGGGTCCCCGGCGAGGACTTGTCCGACCGCTTGGCGGCGTTCGAGAGGGTGGCGGCGACCGCGCTGAACGGGCGCACCGCGGCGTCGTCTGCCGTGGTGGGGACGGTCTTGACGATGAAGAGCTGGCCGGGGACGAGCTCGCGGGGGGCGTGGCCCGTCTGGACCGTCGTCACCCCGAAGCTACAGACCCAGTGGACGAGCGCCTCGCGAGGGTTGTAGGCGTCAAGGGCTCTCAGCTCGGGCTGGACCGGGGACGAATCCTCGTGCTGCTCCTGGTCCCCCTTCTTCTGGTTGTAGTACCCCGCGACGCCCACGACCGAGCGGGCGTCCACGAGGCCAGGGGTGACCACCGCGGCGTCGAGGACCTCGAACCCGGCGGGGATCTGCACGGCGTCCGCGGGGCCAATCTCCGCGATCTTGCCGTCACGGATCAGGACCACGCCGTTCTCAAGCGGCGGGCCCGCCAGCGTATGGATGACCTCCCCACGGACCGCCACCTGGGCGGGCGCGAGGGGAGCGAGCAGCGCGAGGGCGCCGAGGGTGAAGGTGAGGTGTCGTCCCATCAGTCCTGGTCTCCCTGGTTGTCGTCGCCGAAGCAGCAGAAGTAGGGGTCTTGCTCGTGGGTGGCGCCGTAGCCGCCCTCGGCGTAGAGCCGGTCTTGGGGGTCGGAACGGTCAAACCGGCGCTCGCCCTCGACCCAGGTCTCGAGGATCTTGGTGTAGACGCTGAACGGGTCGCCGTCGAGGATCGCGAAGTCCGCGTCCTTCCCGGGGACCAGTGAGCCTGTGCGGTCCTGGAGGTCCATCATCTCGGCGCCCGACAGCGTCAAGGCCCGGAGGGCTCCCTCCCGGGTCATGCCAGCGCGCACGGCGAGCGCCGCGCTGCGGAGGAAGAGTCGCGAGTCGGTGATCCCATCGTCGGTGTGGAAGGCCACGTTGACGCCGGCGCGCTCGAGCACACCGCCCGTGCGGAAGGCGACATCGATGGCCTCCAGCTTCCCACCGGGGCTGTCGATCACGATGACCGAGCAGGGGGCGCCCGCCGCTGCGATCTCGTCGGCCACCTTCCAGGCCTCACTCACGTGGTGCAGCACGACCCGGAAGTTGAACTCCTTTGAGAGTCGCAGGACGGTGATGATGTCGTCGTGGCGGTGGGTGTGGTGGTGGACGATCCGCTTGCCGGAGAGCACCTCGCCCAGGGCCTCGAGCCCGATGTGGCGGTTGGGCATCTTCTCGGGATCGCCGGCCGCGGCCTCGACCTTGCGCGCGTACTCCTGGGCCGCGATGAACTGCTTTCGTACCAGCGCAGCGGATCGACCGCGGGTGCCGGGGAAGGCCCCGCCCCGCATGGAGTTCGTGCCGTTGGCCATCTTCATCCCGCCCATGGGCTCCCCGTTCGGGTCGAGGATGAACATGTCCTCGATGGTGTTGGCGGGGCGAAGCTTCAGGTAGGCGGTCTGGCCGCTGAGCAGGTGCCCCGAGCCGGGCATGCAGTTGAGGGTGGTGAGCCCCCCTGCGAGGGCCCTGCGGTAGCCAGAGTCCCTCACGTTGAGCGAGTCGGAGACGCGCACGTCGGGTTGGATGGGGCCGGATCCGTCCGCGCCAGCCGTGCCGCCCAGGTGACTGTGGGTGCAGATCAGTCCGGGGATGATCGTCTTGCCGCTGGCGTCGATGATCTTCGCTCCGGCAGGGGCCGCCGTCTCACTGGCCGGCCCGACCGCCACGATCTTGGAGCCGACGACGATGAGGGTCCCGTCCTCGATCGGCGGGCCGTTGACCGTGTGGATGCGAGCGCCGACGAACGCCGTGGGGGGCGGGTCCTCGGGCTGCGGGAGCGCGGAGAGCGCGGAGAGGACGAGGGCGAGGATCATGGGGGCTCCGGGTCGGATCGGGTTCTCCCTGATCATAGGAGAGAGCCCGTCCCCGTCGCGCCCTCTAGTCCCGAGGTCGGCGGGCGACGATGAACTGGAATCTTCCGAACCTGCCCCCAAGGCCAGGTAGCGACCCGATCACCCCAAGGGCGCCCGCCGCTGCGCGGAGCAGCCTCCCGAGGGGGCCCTTCATGTTCCGGGTCCGGAACTCGATCTCCTCGGGTGCGGGGACGGGCTGCAACCCCGAGCGGCCCACCTCCGCGAGCCCAGCGGCCTTGAGCCACCCGCTGAGTTCCTGCGGCGCCAGGGGCTCGAAGGGGCCAATGTTGGGGTCGGGGGCCAGGACGTACTCGACCCCCTTGGGCCCGCGCCCGCGCGCCCGGAGGCGCTCTGTCCAGCGGTGGAACGAGCGGCTGGACACGAACCCAATCAGGAGCTTGCCCCCGGGCTTCAGCCAGCTTGCCATGTCCCGTATCAGCGCTGCCCGTTGATCGCTGCGGACCCCCTCGAGCCGGAAGAGGCAGGAGACCACGTCGTAGGTGCCGGTGCCGGGGCCGGGGGCGGTGCCGGTGCCGGTGCCGGGGGGATCTGCACCGTCGGCGACCTCGGGCCAGGCGAGGGCTGCACCACGGGGGCTCACCCGCCCCGCACAGAACTCGGCCACCTCCAGGGAGCGCTCGGCGACGTCGAAGCGGAAGCCCTTGCGGACGGCCGCCAACCGCGCGGTGATGATCCCGGTGCAGGGGAGCACGTCGAGCCAACGGCCACGTGAGTCCTCCGCCTCTCCCGCAGGGGGACGCTCGGCACCCTCGGGGAGGAGCGCGTCCAGGGCCTCGCTGACCGCCCGCTGCTCCCACGCGCGCGGCTTGTTATGGCGCAGGCCGTTCAGGACCCTCGCGCGCTGGTAGGTGGCGAGCAGGTCCGGCGCCCAGTCGTCGGGGCGCACCGACGACGGGATGACGCGCCCGGCGTAGTGGTCGCGATGGGTGACCTGATCGAGGGGGCGCCGCTTCGGGCCGCGGCGGGGCGTCACCTTGGGGTGGCCGAGAGCGAGTACGGCGATGACCATGCGGTCGTAGGGCAGGCCGACCACCTCGCGCACCTCCTCGGCGCCGCCGGTCTGCGTGATCCAGAAGGTCCCGAGGCCCAGGGCGTGGGCCGCGAGGCTCATGTTCTGGATCAGGGCTGACGCCGACTGGATGTTGGCCCAGGCCTCCTCCGAGAAGTCCCGCCCGTAGCTGATGACGATGTTCACCGGGGCGTTGGCCATCTGTGTCGAGAGCCCCGCGAGCGTCGCGTTCACGGCCGGGTCTGTGACCGCGACCAGGTCCCACATTTGATAGTTGCAGGAGCTGGGCGCCCAGATGCCCGCGTGCATGACCTGATCCACCAGCTCGTGATCCACCGGGTCCTCGGTGAACTTGCGGATCGACCGTCTCCCGTAGAGCACGTCCCAGAAGTCCGCCGTGGGGAGCTGGGCCAGGGGCCGCTGGGTCCCGTCGTCCGCCGCAGAGGCGTCGAAGGTCGGGTTCCCCTCCGGCGCGTCGGGAATGCCGCCCTGTGCTCCGGGGGCAGGATTTCTCCCGCCGCCATTCGGGCCATGGGCAGCATTCTCCCCTGGGCCAGGGGAGCCCTTGGATATTTCGTCGCCTTCGGAGTCGCGCGGCATCATGGGATTGCCGAAGTCTACGTCCCAGGCCATGCCGAATTCCTCTCCCGCCCGGATCCTCCTCGCGCTCCTCGCCCTGACGGCTGCCCTCGCGGGGAGCTGCGGCCCTCGCTATTCAGGCGTGATCGCTTCGGCCTTTGACCGGAACGCGAGGCGGCAGCCCCCCTCAGAGCCCCGCCTCGAGCGCGAGGTGCAGGGCCAGCAGGTCTCGGGAGCGCCGCTCGAGGAGCGCAGCTACATGCGCATGCCGGACGGCGGCCGCCCGAACCATGGTCGCCACTCCACCTGGTATCCCGACGGAGCGCCCCGCTCGGTGCGCTCCTATCACCTCGGCGAGCCGGTCGGCGCCTGGTGGTCGTGGTGGCAGAACGGCGCCCTGCGTTCAGCCACGACCTTTGACCCCGAGCGGCCGACCCGCATGACCTGGTGGCACGCCAACGGGTTCGTCTCGTCGGAGGGCCTGGCTCGAGCGGGGGTCCGCACCGGGCCCTGGAGCGCCTGGCACGAGAACGGGAGCCTCGCGAGCGAAGGGGAATACGCCGGCGGCCAACGCTCCGGCGAGTGGGTCCTCTACGACGAGGAAGGAGCCTGGTCCGAGCGGGGCCGATACATCAACGGCAAGCGCGTCGGGAAGTGGGAGTACGCGTCTCGCCCCGGCTTCTGACCCGTCGAACCGAATCTGCCCTCGGGGTCGGCGAGGGCCAGCGACGCCCGGGGCCAGCGACGCCCGGGGCCAGCGACGCCCGAGGCCAGCGATACCCGGGGCCAGCAACACCCGAGGGCGCGATGCGCTGGAGGGCTCTCCTCAGGGGCGAGCGGCTGTTCGGAGTCGACGGAGCGCGCCCTCGATCGCCGCGCCGGTCCAGCCGCGTCGCTCGAGGCTGGCCCGCAGGCGCAGGTGCTCCCGGCGGTCGGCGGCATCGCGTCTCCGTGCCCGCGCCTTCGTCCTGAAGAAGCGGCGAGTGCCCACCGTGCCGAGGCCCGCGTGGGCCCCCATGGTCGGTCCGTCTGCGCCGCTGTCCAACAGGGCGCGGAGCTGCCGCTGGCGCTCCTCGGTCTGGTGGCCCAGCTGAGTGATCCGGAGGGTCATGGGGGAGGGCGTGATGGTCGGGAAGCCGGCGCGCTCCACCGTGACGCCCCACGCCGCGAGCTTGCCCTCCAGGTTCGCGCGCAGGGCCTCGTCGAGGCCGACGCCGGTCCGGAGCTGTTCGATCGGCGCCGACCGCAGGACCTCCTGGACCCCGAGGGTGAGCATCTGGGTCATGCCGCGCACCACGTCGTCCACCTGGATCAGCGCCTTCCGGATGTCCACGACCCGGTACACGATGTTGGCGTCCGCGACGAACACATGGCCCGCGGGCGTGGCGACACGCTGGGCGGGGAGGTCCAGCGTGCGCGACCGGGTGGGGAGCCGCCGCGCCTGCTGGAGGAACGGGATCATGGGGTGGAAGCCGGGCTCGAGTACCTGGCGTGGGCAGCCGCTCATGAACGGCAGCTTGCGGACCAGGGGGAGGAGCGGGCGGAACCCGCGTGGGACCGGCCGGTCCACGCGGCCCACCGTGTAGATCAAGCCGGTGCTACCACTCTTCACCGTCACGCCGCTGGCGCGGACGATGGCAAGGACCACGGCGCCGATGTAGTACAGCGCGTCGGGCGAGATCGACGGGAACTGGAACACGCGGTCGTCAGGAGGGCTGGTCGCCTTCCCCGGTGAGCTCCTCGCCCTCGTCGTCCTCGATCGAGCCCTCCGAGTTCCCCATCTCGTTCTGCTTGCGCCGGACCTCGCGGCGCAGCTTCTCGGCTTCCGTATCGGCCAGCTGTTCCTCGACGGCGGCCACTGATTCGTCGCGCGCCGCCCTGCTCGGCCGGCGGAGCGGCCCGGGGTCCTCCGGGTGCACCGACACCACGGCGCCAGAGACCAGGGCGACGGCGGCCTCCTCGGTCAGCCCGCGCTCGCGGAGGTCGCCGTAGAGGCGGCGCTTCTCGCGGGTCAGCAGCTCGAGCTGCGTGATCTCGAGCGTCGTGGGGGACGGAGAGATGTTGGAGAACCCGAACTTCAGGATGCGCACGCCCCACTGGTCCTCGACGGGCTCGAGCTCGGCGCGGATCGCGTCGCACATGGCGTCCACATCGGTGACAGTCTCCCGGCTCTGGCGGGCGACCAC
>CAJQPT010000064.1 GCA_905480285.1 uncultured bacterium | reverse complement strand
TCCATCGCTGGCGCCTTCGACGCCATGGGGCTCGAGGTGAAGGTCCACCGCTTCACCGCCTACCTCTCGCGTCCCGTCAGCGCCTCCCTGCGGCTCACGGCGCCCTCCGAAGTGGACCTGCCGCTGACCGAGGTGGCCCTGCCGGGCTCGACGTACTCCGAGCTCGACGACGACCTCCTGCGGCTGGGCTGGAACGCCTACTCCGGCAGCGGGGTCGCCGAGGGCGAGGTGGTCTACGCCAACCACGGCCGTAAGGAGGACTTCGAGAAGCTCACCGAGCTCGGGGTGGATTGCGAGGGCAAGATCGTCCTCGCTCGGTACGGGGGAAACTTCCGCGGCTACAAGGCGAAGTTCGCCGAGGCTGCGGGCGCGGCGGGCCTGATCATCTTCACGGACCCCAAGGACTCGGGATATGGCCGCGGCCTCGAGACTCCGGAGGGGGGCTGGGCCAACTGCGACCAGATCCAGCGGGGCTCGCTGAAGACGCTCCCGTGGAGCGGTGATCCGCTCACGCCCGGGATCGAGGCCACCGCAGATGCCGCGCGTCTCGACCCCGACGACATCGCCCTCCCACGCATCCCTGTCCAGCCCGTCGGCTGGCAGGCGGCCGCTCAGATCATGGCCCCCATGGACGGCGCGAGCGTCCCCAAGGAGTGGCAGGGCGGGATGCCCTTTCGATACCGCCTGGAGGGCGGACCGAGCGTCCGCGTCCGGATCGAGGTCCAGCAGGAACGCTCCCTCGTCGAGACCGCCAACGTCCTGGGGACCCTGCGCGGCGCCCTGTCCAGGGACGGGGCCCCGGGGATCATCGTCGGCGCCCATCACGACGCGTGGGTCTACGGCGCGGACGACCCCACCTCCGGCACCATCGCGATGCTGGAGACCGCCCGCACGCTCACGGGGCAAGCCGAGGCCTCGGGCGTCGCGCCGCGCCGCACGGTCACCTTCGCCGCGTGGGGCGCCGAGGAGCACGGGATCATCGGCTCCTGCGAGTGGGTCGAGGGCAACCGCCAGGCGCTGATCGAAGGGGCGGACCTCTACATCAACCTGGACGCCGCGGCGTCCGGGCTGCGCCTCGGTGTGAGCGCCTCACCGAGCCTCACCTCTCTCCTCCACGGCGCGGCCGCTGCGGTCCCCCAGCCGGGAACGACGCCGACGGTCTCCGCCCTCGACGCGTGGCGGGGCGAGGGCGACGACCTGCCGGAGCCGGGCTTCCTGGGCGGCGGGTCCGATCACGTCTCCTTCCTCGCCCTGTGCTCGATCCCGTCCGCCTCCATCGGCGCCCGGGGCGCCCCGGGTACCGCCTACCACAGTCTCTATGACGACCTCGCCTGGTACCGCCGGGTCGTCGGCGCGGACTACGGGTCCGCCGGCCTGATCACCCGGATCACCTCGGTGGCCGTGGACCGCGCCTCGACGGCACTGGTGCTCCCCATCGACCTGGATCGGCCAGCGCTGGCGCTGGCCCGCGCAGCGAGCGCGCTGCTGGAGGCCGAACCCGAGCTGTTCGGTCCGGCGGGCCTCGGCGCACTGATCGAGCGCGCCGAGGAGCAAGCCGTCACCGCCGGAGCCCTCGGCGGGCGCCTCCGCGCCGCGGCGCGAAGTGGCGCGCTCGACGACGCCCGCTGCGTCATGGTGGATGAGCTGCTCCGTGGACTGGAGCGCGCCTGGCTCAGCGAGGCGGGCCTCCCTGAGCGACCCTGGTACCGAAACCTATACACCGCCCCTGACGAGTCCTCCGGCTACGCCGCGTGGCCGCTCCCGGGCCTCCAGAAGGCCTCAGCAGACTCCGACGCCCGTGTCGCGAAGGATCAGGTGGCCAGCCTCAGCGCCGTCCTGCAGCGGCGCGCTGGCTGCCTGGCAGCACTGAGCGTCCTCATCGAGAACGCCCTCGACCGATGACCATCACACGAATCTCACCGAGTCCGCGCTCGCACACCCTGCGATAGAGGCCCAAACTCTCAGGGCAGGGCGCCGTATCCCCCAGCGGCCCTTGACCACAAAGCCATGCGTCACTCCATCAAGCTCAGCCTCCTCGCCGCCATCGCGATGACCTCCGCCTGCGGATGCGGTTCACCCGAGAAGGTGAACGGCGGTACGAAGGTCTACGTGGTGGACGACGCAGAGCCCGACGAGGTGCGGGGTCGGTCCTTCCTCGACGACGGCGAGGCCCCCTCCAACGGGGCACCCTCCACCGCGGAGGTGATCGAGGGAACCCTCGCCGCGCCAGGCGGGAGCTCCGCTGGCAGCATGGAGGTCGGCGCCATCAACCCGAACCTCGCCAAGGAGCTGCTCGCCGACCCCGGTCAAGTCGCCGCGGGAGCCATTGACGGCCTGGTCACCTTTGGAGACCTCTCCCTGGTGAGCGTGGACCTCGACGCACTCCTGGACTATCTCTACAAGCCCGAGACCGATCGGGCGCGCTCCTTCGAGTTCCCAGAGCCCGTGAAGGCGAAGGCGGGGAACGAGCGGGCGATGGTCGGCTACATGATCCCTCTGGAGTACAAGCCGAAGAGCGACGACATCGTCATCTTCATGCTGGTCAGGGACCTCATGTCGTGCTGCTTCGGAGGGATGCCGCGCCCCGACGAGTGGGTGTACGTCGAGATGCGGGGCGACGCTGTAGCGAAGCTGTTCCCCTATGTCCCGGTCGTGGTACGCGGCGAGCTGGTGGTGGGTCGGCTCGAGGACGAGTTCGGCTTCGCCACGGGCGTGTACACGATGAAGGCCGACTCCGTGGAGGCCTTCGAGGCCCCCGCCAAGCCCGCGTCGGCCGCCGCGTCGGCCGCCGCGTCGGCCGCCGGGCCCAAGCCGATGTCCGAGCGCGACGGCTAGAGGGGCGTACGGGCTCGTCGCTCGGCAGGCGCTCCCTGGCTCCCCAGGGCGTCGACCCCTCTTGGCACCCCTGTGGTGCTCGTGGCGATCCCTTTCGCGACCCCTGCAGCGAACCAAGGCGAGCTGCCGCGAAGTCCCGGGCGACGCTCCTGGGCGCTGCGTCGCGCACAGGGCCGCAGACCAACGGCCCTTCCCGAACTCTGGCATCGGACTCTCGCAGTCCCGGAGCGGCTGAACGAGCCCCCCAAGAGAAACTAGAAAATGCCCCCAGAATGGGACCATGCAGCGAGGTCACTGGGCAGTGGCCTCGATTCCCCTGCGCGGCTCGATAGACGCGGCTGATCCAGGCCCACAGCTGGAGATTCTCAGATCAAGACCGTCCGCGACGCTCGGCATCAGACTGAAGCCATCCGAATCGGAATTTTAAGTGATACCCTCAATAGGCACTCCTGCTTTCGGGAGTAAGGCGGCGCCTTTGTGGGGCCGTTCACTGCCTTCCGTTCATCTTCCTTTCCCCGCTATGACACTCACCTCAATTGCGCTCTCCTTTAGCCTGGCCGCAACCGCGGCCGCTGCGCCCGGCGTCGGCCTCAATGGCGACACTTGCGCCGATGCGCTCGTCGTCGGTCTCGGTGCGAACGCCTTCGACTCGACCGGCAACACGAACTCGGGCTTCCACGACCCGTCCTGCGAAAGCCGCGACGGCTTCGAGGACATCTGGTTTGTCTACACCGCCGCCCAGACGGGTATCGCCACGGTGAACACCTGCGGGTCCGACTTCGACACCGTCCTCCGTGTCCTCGAAGGCCCCGACTGCGCGACGCTCACCTGCCTCGCAGGAAACGACGACGCCTGCCAGACCTCCACGGGCTCGAACTTTGCCTCCGAGGTCCAGGTTCCCGTGGTCGTCGGTCAGCAGTACTTCATTCACGTTGAGGGCTGGGGCTCCGGACAGCAAGGCGTCGGCATCCTCGACATCAGCCAGTCCCTCGGCGAAGACTGCAGCGACGCGATCGCTGTCGCCGATGGGATCACGCCGTTCGACACGACCGGCTACACCGACTCCGGCTTCTACGACGGGAGCTGCGCCAGCCAGGACGGCGATGGAGATATCTGGTTCGTCTACACGGCCGCGGCCTCGGGCAACACCACGTTCGAGACCTGCGGGTCAGACTTCGACACCGTCCTTCGACTCTTTGAGGGCCCCGATTGCGCGTCGCTGACCTGCCTCGAAGGCAACGACGACGCGTGCGAGCTGTCCTTCGGAACCAACAACTATGCGTCCCGCATCAGCCCCTTCCTCACTGCGGGAACCTCCTACCTGATCCAGGTCGAGGGCTGGGGTGCCGGTGATCAAGGCGCCTTCGATCTCACGATCTCCGCCCCCGACCCGACCCCGCCCAACGACGAATGCAGTGACGCCATCGCTCTCGCCGAAGGCACCAGCGGCCCGTTCCTCACCGGTGGTGCCTCGCTGGTGGACCCCTTCGCCTGCGGTGGCGGCGGTGCCCCGGACGTCTGGTTCACGTACACGCCCGCCGTTAACGGAAACTTCACGATCTCCCTCTGCGGCAGTGACTACGACACCGCCATGGAGCTCTTCTCGGGCGACTGCGGCGCGCTGAACCTTCTGGAGTGCAACGATGACTTCTGCGGTCTCCAGAGCGGCGTCACTTACTGTGGCATCGCTGGCGAGACCTACACCTTCCGCGTGGGCGGCTTCAACGGCAGCACGGGCACGGTCCTGGTCGACATCGACAACACGGGCCTCAACTTCGATGCCACCGCCATCACCACCTTCGAAGGCGGCAACGGCCTCAACGTGGGCGGAACCGTCTACTTCGACGGGACGTTCACCCAGGACTGCCCCGTGGCAACCCTCGGGGCCAACGTCCAGTTCACCAACGTCGGGGACCCCGTGCTGGTCAACGTCTACACGAACCCGGCCGGCCGTACTGGCAACCAGAACGACCCGGCTGGATGGACGCTGCTCGGTACCGCCAGCGGTATCGCGAACGCGCCCGGTGTGGCAACGGTTCTGGTGCCTGACGCGCCGATGACCTTCGCCGCTGGCTTCACCGGTATCGCCATCGAGTTCGTCACCACGGGTGTCGTGTACACGAACGGTAACGGCACGAACGAGACGACGACGTCGCCCGACGGCGTCATCTCGCTCAGCCTTGGGGAGTCGAACCCGAGCGCCTTCGGTGCGGGGCTCTTCTCGCCGCGGATCTGGAACGGCTGGATCATGCGTCAGCTGACCATCGGCAACGAGTACTGCCCCCAGCCCCTGAACTCCACCGGTGGCATCAGCACGCTCTCTGCGTCGGGTAGCGACGTGGCGGGTGATGACTGCATCACCCTCACGGCGACGAACCTGCCGGCGGACTCCTTCGGCTACTTCATCTGCGGTCAGACGCAGGCGATGCTTCCGGCCTTCGGCGGCTTCGTCTGCATCGGCGGTAACGTCGGTCGCGGCGTCGGCGGCGGCATCCTCAACTCCGGAGCGACGGGATCGATGTCGGTCACCACGTCGCTCAACCTGCCCCAGCCCAGCGGGGCCGTGCAGGTGATGGCCGGTGACACCTGGAACTTCCAGGCCATCAACCGCGACACGATCGGAGGGACCGCCACGGCGACCTTCACGAACGCCGTCGAGATCCTGTTCCAGTGATCTGAGACGGTCGCCTAGACGCGCCCCGCGCCGACTCCCTGTCGGCGCGGGGCGCATTCTTTGATCGCTGCTCCGGCCGCCTCCGCTCCACTGTCAGGGACAAGGCTGGACCTGGGTTCTGGAGGATAGGAGCCCACACGGAGCGCCCGGAAAGCCTGGAGCTCGACAGGTGAACGTCCGGCCGCTGCGCCGCAAGCCGCAGGGTCAGCGAGAGGAGGCTCGCAGCCGCGCCACGTGGATCCCGATCAGCGCCACGTCCGGCGGCCGGATCCCCTCGATCCGGCTCGCAGCGCCGAGCGTCCGCGGACGCAGGTCCAGGAGCTTCTCCCGCGCCTCGTTCCCGAGGCCGTCCAGCTGGCTGTAGTCGAGGTCCCTTGGGATCTCCGTGGACTCTTGCCGCGACATCCGAGCCACATCGCCAGCCTGGCGAGCGATATAGCCCTCGTACTTGATGTCAATCTCGACCGCCTCGCGGCATTCGACCGAGAGGCCGTCCAGCTCGGGGATGCCGGCCGCCGCGGCCACCGAATCGAAGCTCTCCTCCGGCCGGCGCAGCACCTCGAGCCAGGGCTTGTTCTCCGGGTCGCGCGCGCGCCCGAGCGTCCGGATCACAGACTCGATGGCGCGCTCCTTGGCCGAGACGCACTCCGCGCGCTCCTTTCCCACGAGGCCGACCTCCGCCGCACGAGCCACGAGGCGCCGATCTGCGTTGTCATGCCGCAGGAGCAACCGATACTCGGCCCGGCTGGAGAACATCCGGTAGGGCTCCTTGGGGTTGGTGATCACCAGGTCGTCCACCATCACGCCGAGGTAGGCCTCGTGCCTGTGGAGGACGAAGGGCGCACGGTCCTGAATCCAGAGCGCGGCGTTGGCCCCCGCGATCAGCCCCTGCCCCGCGGCCTCCTCGTAGCCAGAGGTGCCGTTGATCTGACCCGCGAGGAAGAGGCCGGGGACCTCCTGAAGCTGGAGCGAATCCGCCAGCTGGCTGGGCTGGACGAAGTCGTATTCGACCGCATAGCCGTGCCTGAGGAACTTCGCACGCTCGAGACCGGGGACCGTGCGCAGGAAGTCCTCCTGTACCTCCGCGGGGAGGGACGTGGAGAGCCCGTTGATGTAGAGCACGTCGGTGTCCAGCCCCTCTGGCTCGACGAAGATCTGGTGCCGCCCCCGGTCGGGGAAGCGCATGATCTTGTCCTCGACCGCGGGGCAGTACCTCGGGCCCACGCCCCCGATGGAGCCGTTGTACATCGGCGCTCGGTGCACGTTGTCCGCGATGATGCGGTGCGTACGCTCGTTCGTGAACGTGATGTGGCAGTCCACCTGCGGCAGCGTGGGGAAGGCCTCAGGATCCGTGAGGAACGAAAAGGGCCGCCTGAGAGCGTCCCCTGGCTGCGCCTCCATGACACTGAAGTCCACCGTGCGACGGTCGATCCGCGGTGGCGTTCCGGTCTTGAGGCGCCCCAGGCGGAGGCCAAGCCGCTCGACGTCCCCGGAGAGGCCGTCCGCGCTGCGCTCCCCGATACGGCCGCCGCTGGCCTTGCGCTCACCCGTGTGCATGATGGCCCGGAGGAAGGTGCCCGTGGTCAGGATGGTCGCGTGCGCCCGCAGCTCCACGCCGTCCTCGAGCCGGACCCCCCGCACGCCGAGCACGCCGCCGATCTCCTCGAGGATGAGGCCCGTGACCGCGCCCTCCACGAGCTGGACGCCGTCAGCCTCTGCCACCCAGCGGGTCGCCTCCTCCCGATAGCGGTGGCGGTCTGACTGGCAGCGAGGGGCCTGTACGGCGGCGCCCTTGGCCGTGTTGAGCATTCGGAATTGGATCCCCGTGGCGTCTGCGACCTGCCCCATGGCGCCGCCCAAGGCGTCGATCTCCCGGACCATCTGCCCCTTGCCGAGCCCTCCGATGGCCGGGTTGCAGCTCATCTCCCCCACCTTCTCGAGGTCGAAGCTCACGAGGCGAACCTCCGCCCCGAGCCTCGCGGCGGCGAGGGCGGCCTCGACGCCGGCGTGTCCGCCCCCTACCACCACCACATCCGCGTCCCGCGGGAGCGAGGGATCCGGTGCAGGGAACGGGTGCCGGGAGGGGCTGGGCTCGGGCGGCGCGTGGGACATGGGAGGCGAGAGGTTATCCAGAGGGAGCGGGCAAGGCACGGGGGCACCCCTGCCGATGGGGAGAAGTGAGGGGCGAACGCTCCGAAACCATCATGCAAGCCTGGGTCTTCCGACACCTCGACCAGCTCCGGTCCATCTATGGGACACCGCCGAGTCCCGGTCCAGAGGGCGGCAGCAGCGCGGATTCCCCCACGGCGATGGCGCCAGGAACCTCGGCTCGGCGCCATGAAGCCAGCGGCCCAGATGTGATCCTGGCCCCTATGGGTCGCAAGACCGCACCGGGCTCTCTCCACAACCGGTGACCCCAGGAGCCTCCGGAGGTACTCTGGACGCGACGGCGCCGCATTCCCGGGCGCCGATCCTGCCCATGCACATCCGCCCCAGCTCCGCCCTGCTCGCCGTGTTCCTGGCCGCCCCGGCCCTCCCGGCGACGCCCGTCTCCCCAGCCAAGGTCGTCGGTCCCTCGGCCCCCCTGACCAGCGCTCAGGAGGGCCGCCAGAGCCTCGAGGAGCTCCTGAGGCAGGCCGAGGAGGCGCGGGCGCGGAGTCTGGACGCACTCAAGCCAGAGGTCGCCCGCCTGGCGGACGAGCTCGACGGACTCAAGATCCCCACGAGGTCTTCTCGAACCGTAGCCCGCCAGCGAGCGCTACGAGAGCTCGGCGGCGACGCCGCGCCGCTCATGCTTCGCTATCTGGAGCCCGGAGAGAAGCCCAGGAGGGCGTCGATCTTCCGGGCCGAGCTCATCGCCGAGGTCGTGGCCGACCTCTCCAGCGCGGCCGTCACCGACGAGCTCCTGCGCATGGCTCGGGAGGGGACCCCGCTCGCCCGAATCAACGCCTTGACCGCCCTGGCCGGGACGCCCGAGCCCCGTCGAGTGACGCGACCCCTCCAGCGCATTGCCGCGGGCGGCGGGAGCATCGGAGCGTCCGCGGAGCTCGGCGCCGCCGTTCAGGAGGCGGCCTTCCTGACCCTCGCCACCCTGGGCACCCAGGAGGGCATCGAGTTCATCAAGGGCAAGGTCTCCGACAGCAACCCTGCCGTGGCCGCCGCAGCCCTCGCTGGCCTGAGCGCCGCGCCCGTGGAGACCTCGGCCGGCGTCGTCCTCCAGCTCCTCTCGACCCCGGCTGCCCCCGGCCTCGCCCCGGAGCTCGCAGCCTTCTACGACCGCAATAGCGAGCTGATGGACGAGCTCGATCACTCTCGCGCGCTCGGTGGCGTCGCCGTCGACCCCGAGACCTCCTCGGAGGCACGCGTGGAGCTGTTTGATCTGCTCAGGTCCACCGACGCCAAGGTTGGGACCCGGGTCAAGCGGAAGATCGACGACTACACCAACTTCGCCCGCTCCGACGTGCGCACGGCGGCACTGATGCTGCTGGCACGGATGAAGGACCGGGGCGCGCGCAAGGCTCTGCTCGAGCAGATCGGTGAGCCCGATGAACAGCTGCCCTACTTCATCGTGCAGAAGGCGACCGAGCGCGCACAACTGCTGCACGACATCGGCGACTACAGCGCTTCGGTCAAGGAATGGAGGCGCGCCATCGAGGCCTCAAAGGGCTCGTCGAGAAACAGGAACAAGGAGCTCTTCATCGGGATCGCGCAGACCCTCGCGCGGCAGAAGAAGTACCGAGAGGCCAAGCAGTACCTCGAGGACGCTCCGATCTCCCTCAAGGAGCTCCAGTCGCTCTCCACGCGCCGGGACTTCCGAGGGATGATGGAGACCCGCTATGCGGACGCCTTCCACCTCGACGACTGATCCCTCCGCGCTCTGCCCCCCTCCGTGCTCTGCCTCCGTGCGCGCCCTGACGACTCCGCACGCTGACGGCCCCGAGCAAGGGGCGGCACAGACCGTTCGCGTTTGTGAGTCTGTCCTCCTCCTTCAGGCGGCCGAGCCCCATCGGGTCGATCCCGCCCCCGCGCAGTGTCGCCCCCCGCGCAGGGCCGGCCCCCGCGCAGTGCCGCCCTCGCGAGGTGTCGTCCCCGCGATGGCCTCTCCAGAGCCCCCGAGATCCGCCCAGGCAGCGCCGAGCGGGTGTGGATCTCCGTCCCCGGAGGGTGTGGCTATCGGGTTCGGGTAGGCCTCTCGGCCCAGCCCCGGGACGGTCACTTCAGCGAGCCGACAGATCGACCGAGAGCGCGGCGGCTCCCTGGATCTGGAAGTACTCGATGCGGAGGGTGTGCTCGCCTGGCTCCAACTCGAGGACCTGCTCCTCGCGCCGCGGCGCGTGGAGCGTCCAGTCTTCGAGGACCGGCTCGCCGTCGACAAGGACCCTCACGCCGTCGTCCGAGTTCACCGTGAGGGCGTAGCTCGCCTTGTCGCTCCGGTCGCATTGAAAGGTCGTGCTCGCGATGAGCCCGAAGAACTCGGTCCCGATCACACGGCGCACCTCCTTGCTGGACCAGGGGTCGGTGAACGTGGACACCCGCGCGGTGACCTCCGGCCTCATGGCGCGCTGACGCCAGGCGCCCTCCAGGGTCCGAGGGTCGCTGCTCTCCAGGTCCCACTGGAACCACTCAGCGTCCCAGAGGCAGTCCGCGAGGACGCCGCCGGGCTTCTGCCGCGGCGGGCGCTTGGTCCCGGAGCGGAAGTCCCAGGGGCCCCACTCGCCGAGGACGATCGTCTCCAGACCGCCGCGGAACTCGTCCCTGTCCTCGGCGCGGACCACCTGCGAACCCGGGACATCCGGCAGGCGATAGCCCCTCCAGACCGCCAGCATCGCCGGCGGAACCCCGACCCAGGGCCGCATGCTCACATCACTCACGTTCCCCGAGGGGATCGCCCCCAGCGGAGCGTCCAGCCAGCGCTTCACGGTGTCCTGCTCGAAGCTCGCGTCCCCCTCGCACCTCAGGTCAGCGATGTACGGCGCACGGGTTCCCGGTACATACTCATTCGCGTGGAAGGTGAGCCCCGTCGAGCGCCGCAGGGCCAGGTCCACGACGTTGCCCGAGAACTTGTTCTCCAGCACGAAGTGATCCCGGGAGCGAACGTCACGGATCTTCGCATAGGGGCCGCGCACGAACTCGGGGTCCTCATCCCAGTAGAGCTCGATCCCGATCTCATTGCGCGCGATCGAGTTGTCTGCGATGAGGCAGTTCTGACCGTGCTCGATGGTGACGCCGCCACCGATCACCTCGTCGATACGGTTCCCGAGGATGATCATGCGCGAGGAGTACCCGCCCCAGACGCCGTGCTGGTGGGCGCCCCGCAGATCGTTCCGCAGCACCGCGTTCTGGTCGCTGAAGGTGATCTCCACCGAGTTGGCCACCGCGAAGCGCAGGTCGTTCTCGGCGAAGGTGTTCTGGTCGCAGCCCGTAGCTGTGGCGGACGCGTCCTGGACCAGGTCCTGCCCGGCGTACACGAAGAGGCCGTCGCCGCAGTGGGTGGCGCTGTTCCGGACGACGAGGTTCCTCGAGCAACCCTCGAACATGAGGATCCCGGCGGAGTCTTGCCCGCGCCAGTACGAACCGTGGCTGTAACCGCGCACGCAGTAGTCGAAGATGTTGTGCGAGACGACGCTCTCCGAAGAGCGGTACATCCCGAGCCCCCACCCGGAGAGGAAGGAGAAGTCGTTGTCGTACACCTGGCACTCGTCGCTACGCGTGAGCAGGATGCCGTTCTGGCCACGCCGCCCGCGGCAGCCGCGAATCTCCAGCCCCCGGCAGTTCGTGGCCGAGATCGCGGCCCCGTAGTTCTGGAGCCACTCCCCCTGGTCGTTTTCATGCGGGGCGAGCCAGTCCGATGAGTCCTCGGCGAACTCCGTCGACTTCAACCGCTGCGCGTACCAGCCGTCAAAGCGCACCCCCTCGACGGTCACATCGCTCGAGTCCTCGATCACGATGCAGCCCTTGTATCCTCCGACCAACCCGCCACGGATCGTGATTCCATTGCAGCGCCGGATCCGGATGCCGTAGCCGAGCGCCGTGTCGATCCGTGCGCCGGCATCTTGACCGCGAAGCTCGACCCCCGTCAGGTCGAAGACGCCGCCGTTGATGCCCTCGAGCGTCAGCGCCGCCTGATTCACCCGTGTCACCGGACGGAGATTTAGCCCTTGCTCCAGCTTGGGGAACGGGCTGGTATCCGCCTCCACCGGCGCCACCGGCACCTCTCCCCCTCCCGATGAGCATGCGGCCGCCAAGAAGACCAGCGAGACTGCCGCCAGGCATGAGGTCGATCGGGCTCCGGTACGGGGGCAGTTTCGAGGCGAGTCAGGCATGATTCGACGTCCGTCGGGGGCTGCGAGTCGGGAGGATCCTGAGGAATGCGCAGCTTACGAGTCGATGGGAGGGGATGGAACGGACCGCTTCCGGCCTAGACTGTGCGCTGTCCGGGCGGCGTCTTCCGCCCCACAGGAGACCCAGAATGTCCCCCGATCGACCCAGCAACGCACCGTCCACGTCTCTATCGTCGGAGGTTCGGCCCACTGGCCTGACCCTGGAGGCCGGAATTCCGATCTGTCAGACCGATCTGCCCCTGGACTGGTACCAGGAGGAGTTCCGGCCCTACGCCGAGGAGTACCTGGCCCTCCCGGATCGAACCCCGGAGACGGTCCTGCCCTGGCTGGACCGATATGTTGTCCCGGCCATCGAGCACTTCGGCGACGAGCTGCTGCTGCTGGCTCACTTTTATATGGGCGGAGAGATCGTGAAGCTGGTCGAGCGGTACCACGGAGCCGTCTCGGACAGCTACGTGCTCGCTCTCCAGGCCGAGCGCAACCCGGACAAGCGCGTGATCGTCGAGTCTGCCGTCCACTTCATGGCAGAGACCGTCGCCGTCCTGAGCCATCCCCACCAGGAGGTCTGGATCACCAACCCGAAGGCCGGCTGCACGATGGAGATGCTCGCCAAGGACCACATGGTCCTGCCTATCGCGGATCAGCTCATCGAGCGCTACGGCGACGACCTGCTCGTGGTGGCTTACATGAACACGTCGGGCCGGCTCAAGGCCCTCGCGGGCCGGACGGGCGGCGCGGTCTGCACCAGCTCCAACGCCCAGCACGTGGTGCGCTGGGCGCGCGAGCAGGGCAAGAAGATCTTCTTCGTGCCCGACCAGCACCTCGGACGCAACGTGGCCGACCAGCTCGGCATGGATCCCGCGAGCCTCCTCGCGCTCCCGGACCCGGGCACGTTCTCCGGAGCGTATCGGTTGGAGGACGTTGAAGGCGGCCTCGAGGCCCTCGACGCGGCAGAGATGATCCTCTGGGGCTCGTTCTGCGGCGTGCACACCGTCTTCAAGCCGGAGATGGTCCACCATTGGAAGAACGAGGGCCGCACGGTCCTGGTCCACCCCGAGTCGCCGGTCGAGACCGTCCGCGTCGCGGACGGCAGCGGGAGCACGAACTTCCTCTGGAAGGCCGTCATGGACGCGGCGCCCGGAGATCGACTGGCCATCGGAACGGAGGGGCACTTCGTGCGAAACGCGAAGGTAGAGGGCGCGAAGCGCGGAGTGGACATCGTCCACCTCGCGGAGGTCCCAGGCTCCCTCGCGGCCGGCTGCGGGTGCGCCACCATGAGCCGCAACGACCCGCCCCATCTCGCGGGCATGCTCGACCTGCTCCGACGCGGCGAGGCCCCCCAGGCCAACCGAGTCCTCGCCGGAGACTCGGTGGACGAGATCACCGGTCGCCGCGACCGGCTCACGGACGCGGAGCGCGAGGAGCTGAAGGCCGAGGCCAGGCTCGCCCTGGAGAACATGATCACGGTCACCGAGCGAGCGGGGGCCTGAGGCCCGGCTCGGCCGGACCCCGTACACTCGACCCCATGCCCACCCGACGCGACTCCTCCCCCGCCGGGGCCTGCGCCCAGGGCGGCGCGCCCCTGCGGCACCGCCCGGTGACCGAGGTGCGCCACCTCGACCACCTCATCGAGGACGCCTTCCCGAGCTTCGGCGGCGGCTACGTCCGACGCGTCTGGAAGCTGCTCGACCGCGCCATCGGCGAGGGCGTCCCCATGACGCTGGCTGTGGCGGGCCCTGTGACCGCTTCGGGGCAGCACATCGCGTGGCTGAACCCCCTGCTCGACACGGGCTGGTTCTGCCTGGTCTCGACCACGGACGCGGTCTGTTACCACGACGGGCACCGGGCCCTCGACGACGCCGCGGAGCACCCGATCCACGAGGTGCCCCTCAACGGAGACGACGGGGCCCTGCGCGAGCACCGGGTCATCCGGATCACCGACGTTGGCTTTGACGAGAACGTGCTCCTCGGACAGGACCGCTTCCTGAGCGCGGTCCTCCGGGAGCCAGAGTTCCAGAAGAAGATGACCGGCACCGAGCTGCGCCACCTCCTCGGCGCGCGGTTTGCCCGACAGGAAGAGCGTAACGGTGCTCCGGAGGGCCTCCTCGCCCTCTGCCACCGCAAGGCCATCCCGGTCTTCGTGGGCGCCCCCGCCGACGGCTCCGTCTTCCTGAACTCCATGAAGCTCTGGGCCATGGCCGGGGCGGGGATGCTCGAGCACGCCTTCGAGCTCGATCTGCACGCCGAGGTCTTCGAGAGCTGCGCCTATCACGTCTGGGGGCAGCGCGAGTCCAGCGCCAAGGCGCTGGGGACGCTCGTCCTCGGCGGAGGCGTCCCGAAGAACTTCAACCTCCAGCCGGAGCCTGCCCTGAGCCAGATCCTCGGGCTCGAGGACGTCGAGGGCTTCCTCTACGACATCCAGATCACGACGGCGCCCGTGACCGACGGCTCCCTCTCCTCCTGCCCACCGGCCGAGGCGGTCACCTGGGGCAAGGTCGACAAGGACGCGTACCTGCAGACCACCGAGTCCATGCAGGCGGACTACTCGACGGTGATGCCCTTCCTCACCAAGGCGCTGCTCGACAAGCGAGACCGCCTGCGCCGCCTGCGCGACGAGCTGGGCGAGGCCACGCTGCTGGAGCGGCACCCCGAGTCCCGCGGATACC
This sequence comes from uncultured bacterium, assembly GCA_905480285.1. Classification (GTDB taxonomy): domain Bacteria; phylum Planctomycetota; class UBA1135; order UBA1135; genus Saltatorellus. The sequence goes on along the minus strand of CAJQPT010000064.1, from coordinate 67,382 downwards.
TCCGCGACGACCGCGGCTTCCGCCTCTACGACGAACGCGAGCGCCTGGTCGATGCCCTCAAGGCAGAGGTCGCGGGGCGCCGCGATGTGCTGACCGGCTCGATCGACTACGACCTCGCCTGAGCGCCCCTCAGCGGAAGCGGAAGACCGAGGCCAGGCTCTCGACGTACACGCGGCTGGCGTCCTGCCAGGCGTTCCCGTCCATCGGGTCGGCGCGGAGGCTCCGGTTGACGCTCCCCACTCCGGCGAGCGGATCACCGTCCAGCTTCGTCTGGATCTCCCAGCCGATCCGGCGCTGCGCGAGCGAGTAGCCCGGCTCGTCGGGGGCGACCGAGGCATAGAGCGCCCTGGCTTGGGCGAGGTCCCCGGCGCGGAACCTCTGCTCGGCGAGTTCGCAGAGTGTCGGGAGCTCCACTTCCCCAGCGACCTGCAGGTCGAATGCCCGCTCGACCACATCTTCGCCGCGCTCCTCATCGCGGCGGAGAGGGTCGGGGCGCACTGAGGGCGGCGTCTCCTTGGTCTCGGACGCCGCCGCCCGTGGCTCCAACCTAGCGAGGACCTCACGGAGCGGTCGCGAGCCCCCGCTAGGCATGGTGATCATCATGTCGAGGTCCGCCTGCGGCTGGGCGCGCTCCGCCCGAGAGGCGGCGAGCTGGACGGCGACCACCATGGTCAGGAGCACGGCGGAGGGGATCAGCGCCAGCAGATGAAGTCGCTTCATCACAGGAGAGTCTCCTCTCCACCTGCCGCGCGCAAGACCCAGGTGCTCATGGCACGCAGGCCTGAGACCACCGTCGTCTTCACCGGCTCCAGCCGCTCTGCACCGAGGCGGTCCGGCCACTCCTCGAGCCCGCGAGCGTCCACTAGGAAGCGCTCGGACTCGTCAGGCAGCAGGAATCGCCCCCCCCCGAGAGGAACGAGGCCGCCCTCGATCCCGACGCTCGACGCCAGGCGAGCGAAGAACATCCCGCCGGGAGCCACGAGCGCCCAGGCCCCCCGCAGCATCGCCTCGAACTCAGCGGCATCTGCGGCGAAGTGCAGGACCGCATTGCAGATGACGAGGTCCGCGGTGCCCGGCTCGAGCGGCGCGTCCTCGATGCGTCCCAGCACGCGCTCCACCCCGGCCCTCGCCGTGGCGGTGAGGCCGAGCTCAAAGAAGGCTTCGTCCATGGCCTCGAAGGCCTCCGGACGGGGGTCGAGGGCGACGACCCGCTCCGCACGTCCGACGAACCAGGGCAGGTTCCTCCCGGCCCCCGCGCCCACATCCACGACGCACCCAAGGCCGTCCAGGCGCCCCTTCAATATCTGGTCGATCAGGTAGACGTCCGTCGCTCTCAGGCGATCAAGCTCGGTGGCGCTCATGGGTCCTCCATTATTGCAGCGAGGGCCGCGCCGCGGGTGCGGCGCGGCCCTCACGCGGGGTCGCTCAGCGGCTCAGCGGCTCATCGGAGCTCGATCGAGACCGCGTCCGAGAAGTTGCTGGTCGTGATGCCCAGCAGGTTGTCGCGGAACCAGGTCTGGAACTGCCACTTCTCACCGGCGAGCATCCCGACGCTGCCCGTCGGCTGCGGGATGTTGTCCACGTCGATGGCCAGCTGAATCGTCCCGGCGGCGCCGGAGTTCAGGATCTGGCCCGGCGCGACGTAGCGGCCGATGTCGCCGAGGATGCAGAGGTCGCCCAGGCTGCCGCCCGGGTTCGGGAGGAAGCCGCGCGTCCTGCTCGCGAGGAAGAAGCCGAACGTGTTCGCCGGCATGTCCTCGCAGACGAGCGTGACGTCGTTGTCCTCGAGCACCGGGCTGCCAACGGCGCTGATGTCCGCCGGGACGCCGCTGGAGTTGCCGTTGGCGTCCTGGCAGTAGTCCGAGCCGAGCAGGTCCCGCTGGTTCATGTACACCCGCGTCCCGCTGCAGCGACCGATGACCAAATCAAGGTCGCCGTCGTTATCGATATCGATGGGCGCCACATCGTGCACCCCCTCGAGCTCAGGCAGGCCGTTGGCGCCGTACGTGCTTCCCGAGCGCTCCTCGCGCAGGGTGACCATCCCGCCGACGGTGCCGCCGCGGTTGTGATAGATGTGAAGGCGGCGGTTGCACCCAGAGATGTCGACGTCGACGTCGCAGATGATCGCCTCGGGGAACTCGTCGCCGTTCAGGTCGACGATCAGGTTATTGCTGCCGAAGCCGTCGTCCGTCCCGAAGGTGCTCGCCGGTCCCCAACTCACTCGCCCGAACAGGTCGTTGCCCTGGTTGAGCAGGTAGCGGTCGTCGGCGTCATCGCTGATGATCAGGTCCGGCTGCCCGTCATTGTTCAGGTCCCCCACGGCCACGTGGTAGGGCGCACCGCTGTACGGCTCCTGGAGGATGTTGAAGAAGCCCTCGCTGTTCGGGTTGTTGTACGCGATCGATGAACGGGTCAAGCCCCCCGTGGCGCCTGAGCCAGAGATGCTGACCACGTCGTTGGCGCCGTCCAGGTTCATGTCCGCGATGGTGGCAGACGTGCCAAAGGATGACGCGCGCATTGCCGTCGTCATCCGCGCCGAGCTCTCATCGTTGAAGAACCCGCTCCCGTCGTTGATGAGGAGGCGGTCGTTGAGGTCCACCTGTGCCTGCTGCTCGTAGTGGCTGAAGTAGATCTCGGGGAAGCCGTCTCCGGTCACATCGCCGATCGCGACCCCGCACATGTTGGGGTAGGTCCCCCAGTCCGGGATGCGCGCCTCGTCGTGGAAGAAGCCCTGCCACTGGCCGTTGACCTCACCCAGGTTCATGTAGACGCGGGGGTGCGAGATGTGCTTGGCCTCCCCCGGCGAGAACGTCGTGGCGGTGACGAAGTCGAGCCACCCGTCGCCGTCGAGGTCTCCGACAGCCACGTCGCGATCGTTGGTCGGTGTCAGGAAGCCCTGATCCCCCGCCACCGAGGACGCGGAGGCGTACTGGCTGGAACGCTCGGTCAAGGTCCCCGACTCGTTCATCAGGAGCACGTTGCGATAGCGTCCCTGGGTCGTGAACGGCTGCTTGCGGACCACGAGCAGGTCGATCCAACCGTCTCGGTCGAAGTCCCCCCAGGCCATGTCCTTCTCCTGGCTGTCCTGAAGGACGAGCCCGCTGGGCGCGCTGACGCGGGAGTCTTCCCGGACGAACGTCGCCCAGTTGGTGGACTGCGCAGCGCAGAGGGACGCGAACACGGGCGCGAGCGCCGCCGTGAAGAGAATGGTGTCGAGCTTCATGGGAGGGTGGATGGGAGAAGGCCTGGGGAGCCGGAGTACCCCTGACTATTTAGAATAGTGGGCTGACTCGGAAACGAAGCCAGCCTCGAGGAGATCTTGTGCCAGCGGGGCGGTGGACCGGGCCATCCCGTGGAACCAGCGTGAGACGCCCGGCGGATCGAAGGACGACCGAAACGCCCCCTGGACGGGCTGGAGGCCGAACCAGCCGACATCGCGCGACAAATCGCCCCACTCGAGGTCACCCACGCGAGCGACCTCCAGCCGCCCGTCCGGCCCGACCAGCAGCGACAGCGGTGTGTCAAGTTCGGCCCCGGGGCCGAGGAGGTGCGTTGCGATCATCGATAACCATCGGACGGCTGAACCAGCCGCTGGGTTCCGCGTGTTCAGCCGGGTCAGCCCCAGGCGACCGTCCCGTTCGACGGCGGCGACCGCCGCCGGCAGGACCTCGCGGCACGCGGCGCAATCAGGGTCCTCCACGATGACGAGTTGCGCCCGGCCCCGCTCAAAGCCCATCTGGCCGAGCCACTCCCCCGGAAGAGAGAGCGACGAGCGCAGCACGACCCGCGCCGGCAGGTCCACGGGCTGCAGCTCACCGGCTGCCAGTGCTGGCCGGGGCTCCGGCCTCTCCACCACCCGGGCCCCTTGCGAGGCGAGGGCCGCGCCATCGAGCACCACCTCGTTCGGTTGCAAGGCGAGCACCGCACGTTGACGAACACCGGCGAGGTACCCGTCCGCCGTTCGGGTCTGGAGGAGCGTACGGTGCACGACTTCCCCGAGACGCGTCTCGACCACGACCGATGCGCCTGGCACGCCCGGATCGAAGGCGAAGTGCCGCTCCGGATCCGCCTGGTTCTCCAGGTAGCGCAGGGTCGGTCCGCTCCGAAAGCGCAGCCACAGGTCCAGGTCGCCGTCTCCGTCCCAATCACAGCGGAGGGCGACCCGCCCGTCCTCCGCGTGATCGAGCCCGCTGACCGCCGAGACGTCCACAAACTCGCCGCGCTCCAAATTTAGCCAGGCCACGTTCCGCTCGTGGCCGCTCCACGAGACACCCGACTCCATGGACCGAGCGATCTCCCCCCACGCCGACACGTAGTCGCCGGCGCCTTCCCCGGAGCTCGGCTGCGGCGCCACGCGCCGCCAGAACGAGCTTCAGAGGTCGCCTGGCTCTGGCCCCGTCAGGAACCCGGCCGGGCTGACCAGGTCGTCGAAACCGTCAGCGTTCAGGTCGGCGAACACGGCGCCCCAGGCCCAGCGCCCCATCCGTACGCCGGCCTCATCGGACCGGTCGACGAAGCGAGCCCCATCACGAACGAAGAGGCTGTTCCCCAGGCTCAGCCGGCGGATCTCCGCCCGCTCCTCCTCGGTCCTCTCGGGCGCGAAGCCCTCCTGAAACGCGACCCGGCGTCCCGCCGAGGAGAACATGTTGGTGACGTAGAGGTCGAGGTCCCCATCCCGATCGAAGTCGGACCAGGACGCCCCCATGCCGGCTCCCTGATCCTCCACACCGAAGGCCGCCGCCTCGTCCACAAACTGCCCTCCCCTGTTGACGAAGAGCTGGTTCCGGCCGAAGTCGTTCACCACATACAGGTCGGGATCGCCGTCGAGGTCGAAGTCTCCGAAGGTCCCCTGGAGGCTGAATCGCCCGCCTCCGGAGTCCAGCCCCGCGGCCGCGGTGGCGTCCACGAGTCGTCCGCCGTCGTTGCGGAAGAGCACGTTCGAGGGCCCGTTGCGGGCGTCCTCGAAAGGAACCGGGACCGTGTCGGCGTAGTGCGTCGAGACATACCGCGCCCCGAAGAGGTCGAGGTCCCCGTCCCCGTCCACGTCCGCGGCGCTGATCCCGTAGAACGGTGCCTCGTCAGGGGCGACGCCCCAGCCCGCCATCTGGAAGCGGCCACGCTCGTCCTGCCGCTGCACGACGAGGACGTGGCCGAGGGACGAGACCGCGTCGAGCCGGCCGTCGCCGTCCATGTCAGCGAGGAGCACACCCTTGGTGTCGTCGAGCCAGGCGAGCCCCACCTCGCGCGCCACGTCCCGCACGGTCCCATCCGGTTGCTGCAACAGGAGCATGTTCGGCAGCCCGCTCGGCATGGCGACCAGCAGGTCCGGGCGTCCGTCCCCGTTGACGTCGCCTGCGGCGATCCCCTGGTGACCGAACCAGGACGACCGAGACGGGTCGTCGAGCCGCTGCGCCCAACGATCCATCCCGACTCCTAGCAACCTCGCCGCCCGCTTGTCCGGCCCCATCACGCCCAGGGTCCGCTCGACGAAGAGCTCGCCGGTCCTGGAGGCCCACTCCCAGGAGTCGACGCTGAGAGCGGTGCAGTCCCACTCCTCAACCTCCACGCCAGCGGCCGCTGGCGAGGGCGAGGGCCGAAGGCTCACGGTGGCCGTCGAGACCGCCTGCCAGAGCGGAGCCTTGGCAAGGGCCTCAGTTGGGGCCTCAGTTGGGGCCTCCGCCTCGAACCGAAGCTCAAGGTCGTATCCCCCGTCTGCGGCGACCGCCGCCAGGACCTTGGTGCTCACGCTGGCCAGATCATGCACCCCTTGCCCGCCGAGGAGCGCGTCCCGCAGGCCCGCCGCATCCGTCCGGCGGCGCGCTCCCCCATCCCGGGCGCTTCGGGCCAGGCGCACGGTCCCTTCGTCGACGACCGAAGGCTCGCCGCCGGGAACCGTCAGCTTGGCCGCTTCGCTGAAGGGTGCCTGTCCCCGTCCCTCAGCCCAGCTCTTGAGGGCACCGATCCAATCGGCCTGCGCCTCGACAAACGCCTCCACGTCGCCCGCCCGGTCGGGACCCGGCTCCTGCGGGCCAGCGACGGCGGTCGCGACCGCGGCCAACGAGAGGAAGAGCGGTGCAATCATGCAGAAGCCATGGGCCCCTCTTCGGGGCCGCAGCGGTCAGGGGCAGACGAGGAAAGCCGCGGCGTTCGTGATGCCTGCGCCGCTTCCGTCGGGGGCGAGGGGGTCACGATAGAGCCACTGACAGAAGACCTCTTCACCGATGCCGAAGCCTGCGGCAGCCAGGAAGGCGCCGTCGATGACGCGCGTGAAGCTGCCATCGCAGGAGGTCCCCGGCGCGCCGCTGCCGCCAGAGTTGGTGGGCTCCATGAGCCGAACCTCGTTCCCGCCGACACACAGCGTGCCGCCGAAGGCCGGGTCGTCCGCGACCTCGGTGCCGTAGATGAAGAGGCCGAACTGCCGGTTGAGGACGCCCGACGCCGTCAGGGTAAGGATCGAGTTCCCGCCCAGCGACGCGGCGCCGGAAGAGGTGATCGCGGGTACGCAGCCCGCGGAGTCCTCCTTCGCGTCGCAGAAGGTCTCCGCCCCGCAGTCCAGGACGAGGATCGTGAGCGACTCAACGGCCCCAGCCTCCACGGCCTTGACGTCCCAATGCCCCCCTGGCGCCGGAGCGTCCAGCGCGTTGGCGAAGAGGTTCGTCGCCGAGACCCGGTAGACGCCCGCCGTCGTGGGGGCCGTGACCGACCCGGTGGCAAGCACCTCGGCGCTTGTGAGTGCGATCCCGGTCACCACTGACCCCAGCGGAGCGGAGGCGAACTGGTTGTTGATGGTGTTCATGGCTCCGCCGACCTGGAGCAGGTCGCCGCCTCGGACGGTGCCACCGAACCCGGCGGGGTTGTTCACGCCCATGGGCGAGACGAAGGGCGCAGCCGCCGCGCTCGGCGTCACCTGAGTGAGGGGGCCGCCGTCGTGGTCGAGGTCCACGGCGAACATGGCGAGCCCCTGACTGGGTTCGCCGCCGAGCTGCGCCTCCAGGGAGAACGAGACGACCTGTCCCGGCATGACGCTCACCACAGGAGCACCCGCGGAGAGGACCTTGACGTCGAGGGTCACCTGGGCAGCGAGGGGCGCCGCGAGCGTCGCCGCGGCGACGAGGATGGAGCTTTGTTTGAACATGACGTGGGACCTCACTGTCCGGTGAACGCGCGCTGGAGCTTGCCGAATTCAACCAGGTCGAAGTCTCCGTCCTGGTCCACGTCAGCGATGGCCCCGGTGTCGTCAGGGGAGAGAGGGGTCGCCGGCTCCGGTCCTGTCATCAGGGGGTAAATGAAGAACCAGTCGAACTCATCGATGGTGTTGTTCGTATCCCAGTCGAACTCTGCGCGGCCGAGAGAGCCAAGGAAGCGGTAGACCAGGTCCTTCTCCGCGGCGGAGAGCGCCGCGAAGGCCTGAGCCGAGGGAGTCGCCGTGCCCCCATGCTCGGCGATGGCCGCCGCCACGTTCTGCTCGAAGGTGCCCCCGGTCGCGCGCCCGTCGTGGAGGAAGCTCGGCCGCTGGGCGAGCCCCCAGAGCGGGCGCGTCATCATCTCGGTCTCGGTGGCCTCCCCCTCGACGATGCCATCACCCAGCGAGCCGAGGTCATGAAGGAGGAAGTCGGCGTACGGCTGGATGGTCTGCCCGGACAACGCGTCCTCTGGCACCTGAGCCGTCACGTAGCTCGCGACGTGGCAGTCCGCACATCCCACCGCCTCGAAGACCGCCTCTCCGGCCATCCCGCTCCGCGGAGTCTGCGCGGGGGCCGCGAGGAAGCGCTGGAAGTGGGTGAAGCGATCCGTGCGGGTGAAGCCCGCGGCGTCCGGCATGTCCTCGGGATCGGCGACGGTGTCGCACTGGGCGAGCAGCGCCAGGTCTCCGTTGGGCGCGTTCTCTTGCGGGAGGAACTGGCTCGTCAACCCCATCTCATTCAGCGCTGCGTCGAGCGAGAAGGAATCGACGGTCGCGATGCCGCCCTTCCAGCCGAAGCGCCCGATGCGACGAGCACCGCCCGGGGTCTCGATCGGCACGGTCGTGTGCACACGGCCCACGAGCCCGGAGGGCTGGTTATTCGCGCGCACGACCAAGGTCGCGTCCGGAATCGACTCGATGAGCCCTGCGCCGAACAGGATCGGCGTCCCTCGGAGCGCGGTGTGTGTCGCCTGCGTCGGCACGGTTTCGCGGCACGCGATCGTGAAGGACTGGTCCTGAAGCAGGGTCCCGCCGAGCCCCTCGAGAGCCTGGAAGGGTGACGTGCTCGTGGCCGCCACGCCAAAGCGCGTGACCCGGCGACCGCCGAACCCGCCGATCGCCGGCACGTTGTGGCACCCGGCGCAGGTGAGCTCGTTGAACAGGGGGCCCGCACCCTCGGACTGGGGCAGCGGAGCGATGAACGCCATCCGCCCTTCCTCGAAGAGCGCGAGCTCCTGAGCCGACAGGCCGCGCACGGGCTGGCCCATGAGCGGCTGGGGCTCCTGAGACGACGCCACGCCCGCCAGCAGCAGCGCGCCCAGGGTTCCAAGGGGGCCTGGTTCGATGGAGAGTCTCATGATCGGAGGGTCCTTTGAATCGGAGCCGAGCGGGGGAGGGCGCTCCCGGTTCTATAGGTTAGCCGCGTCTGTCGCCACACGTCCTTGGAGAGCCGATCGCAGCCACGTGTTCCATCAATCTGGGGCGCGCAGCACTCGTTCTGAGGCCGCCTCTCGGCCCCCCCCATCCTGACCGCTGCACACTGATATCTGCATTGCGTTTGCCCAGGGTCAGCTCAGGGTCAGCTCAGGGTCAGCTCAGGGCCGATTCAGAACCGATTCAGGGCCAGAGCCGCGAAGCCCCGGGCTCCAGGGCCTCCGCCGTCACCCTGCGGCCACGGGCCCCGTCGAGGATGCCCTTCGCCTTCGCGAGCACGCCGGCGCCCTCGCCTCGGCACCCACGCAGGAGCAACGCCCCCGGGAGCGTGAGGACGTCAAAGACAAGGAACCGCAGCCAATGCGTCGGGCGCCCGTGCAGGACGAGGAAGCGGATCGAGTTGACGCCCTGCATCCACTTCCGCCGCGCGCCATACCCCCCCCCGGTCGAGCTAGAGGGGGCATGAAGGGCGCGCAGATCCCCGCGAAGGAGGACGGACCAGTTCCTCCGGCGCGCGCGGAGCCCCAGGTCCACGTCTTCCATGTAGGCGAAGAACGCAGCGTCGAAGAATCCAACGTCCTGCAGGCACTCACGGCTGACCAGAAGCGCGCACCCGGGAATGTAATCCACGGGCCCGGACTCGCGCCACCGCGGCCCGTCGGGCTGCTTGTGGCCGAGCAGCGTGGAGAGGTTCTGGCGGAAGTCCAAGCGCCCCCCCGCGCACCATACCCGACCCGTATCGTCGTCGAAGAGGATTCGCGGTCCGGCCATGCCGACCCGCGGCCCCGAACTGAGCGTCTCCTCGAGCTCCGCGAGGCAGGACGCTCCGGCGTCGAAGCGGAGGTCATTGTTCACGAAGAACACGGCCTCTGCCCCTTTGTCCAGCGCCAGCTTTGCGCCCTGATTCGCGGCCTCACCGAACCCCAGGTTGTCGCCGTTGTCGAGGTGAACCAACCCCGCCATCGCGGCCGCGACCTCCTCCCTTGACCCATCGCTCGAGGCGTTGTCCACGAAGACGATGCGGCCGGCCTGGAGCCCCTGGGCCTCGAGGGACCGCAGGCAGGCCAGGTTCTGTTCAAGGCCGCCGTTCCAGTTCACGACCACGGCCCAGGTGCCTGAGCCCCCCGCCGAGCCCCCCGCCGAGCCCTCCGCCGAGCTCTCCACCGAGCCCTCCACCGAGCTGTCCGCTGAGCTCTCCCGCGAGCTCGTCCGCTGATCGTGCTCATCCATCGCCGCCGCCTCGCGCCTCAGCCCGACCCTGATTCCGATCCTGGGTCCTTACAGCCTGGACGGCGGCGTCGACCTCTCCGCGTGCCACGATCGTGGTGAGCGTCTCTCCGGCGTCCAGGTCTGAGGGGTCCTCTACAACGCTCCCATCGGCGCGCCGGGTGATCGAATAGCCCCGCTCCAGGACGGCCAGGGGCGAGACCGCCTCGAGCGCGCGCCCCGCGGGCTCCAGACGCCGATCGGCCGCGGAGACCAGCGCCTTCATGGCGGCGAGGAGCCTGGCCTTCGCCCCGTCCACGCACCCCTCGCCCCGCACCACGCGCGCCATCGGACTCTGACGTTCGAGCCGGGACGCCAGGCGCTCCAGCCGAGCCGTCGATCCCTGAATCGCCGAGACCGCGGCGCTACGCCCGCGATGGCCTGCGGCCTCGACCCGAGCACCCCGCTCCTCGACGAGCCGGGCCGGCGTCCGCAGCCGCAGGGTCCGCGCCGCGCGCGAGAAGCGGTCCGCGCGGCCGTCCACAACGCGCTCCATAGCGTCGCCCAGATACGCGCCCTGTCGCTCGATGGCCTCCATCAGCGTTGATCGGTCCGGGAGCACCGTCTGGGCGGCATCGGTCGGAGTGTGGGCCCGGTGATCCGCGACGAGGTCGACGAGGGTCGTGTCCGACTCGTGCCCGACCCCGGTCACCACCGGGACACTGCAGGCCCAGATGGCACGGGCGACGACCTCCTCATTGAAGCACCACAGGTCCTCGATCGCGCCGCCCCCCCGGCAGACCACCACCACGTCCACCCCGCTCTCGTCGAGCCGCCGGATGGCGCCGGCGATCTCGCGCGCGGCGGCCTGCCCCTGCACCCGCGAGTGCACCAGCCGCACGGGATAGCCCGCCCAACGCAGGGATCGGGTCCTGAGAAAATCTCGCCAGGCATCGGCGTCGCGGCTCGTGACGACGCCGACTCGAGCGGGGAACCTCGGGAGCGGTCGACGCCGGTCCATCAGCCCCTCCTCACGCAGCTGCACCTTGAGCCGCTCGAGGTCTGCGAGCAGCGCCCCCATCCCCCGCGGCTCGATGCGATCCACGATGAGGCTGTGCTTCCCGTAGGGCGCGTAGACGTCGAGACTGCCATGGCAGACCACCCTGGCCCCCTCCGCCAGCTTGCCCACCGAGGCGAGCGCACGGGGCGCCGCCGAGCGCCAGACCTTCGCGTCCAGCACCGCGGAGCCGTCCTTGAGCGTGAAGAAGACGTGACCCGATGCGACCGTCTTCGGACGGCTGATCTCACCCTCCACCGCCAGTCGCCCGAAGCCCTTCAGAGCCGAGTTGATCCTCGCTGTGAGCTGGGACACGGACTCCACCGAGGGGCCGCCCCCTCCTCCGGGCTCCGGGCCGCCGGCACCGGAGGTGGGTCCGCCGGGCGCCCTCGCCGGCCGCGAGGTCTGAGACGGCTGCGCCGCCGACGGGCGCGCCGAGCGTGAACCTCGGCCGCGCGTTCCGCCGCGGGGGCGCCTGGGGACGTCGTCGAAAAGGCTCACGCCCGCAAGGCTACCGGACGGACGAGGCGGGTTCCTTGATGATCTCCTTCGAGTCCTCGGCAGGCGCCGCTCGCTGGATCCGCGGCTGCGTCGCCTTCTGCTCCGGCTGCCCCGTTGGCTCCCCAGCGGGCGGCATGGCCGGCCGCAAGGGCGGAGGAGCGATCCCCGGAAGGGCCGCATCGCGCCAATCGTCCGCGCGAGCCCGCGGCAGGACGATGCGGTACTTGCCCCCGAGGAAGGGCGCCACGCGGGTGCCGCGCCGGACCGTCCCGCCCTCGAGCAGCAGCTCGACCCCGCCGCTCGGTCGGAGCCGGATCCGCACGCTGTCGGCGAAGGCCCGTCGCTGAGCCCGCCCGGTGACGGGGTCGAGCTCGGCGAATTGAACGTCGCGAAGCTCGTTCCCACGCACCCCCCCGAGACCCACCAGCCGCCAGCGCGGATCCCCCGCCTGGGCCGCCTCGTGGAGCAGACGAACCAGCTGCACCCGCAGGTCGTCAAGGTCCCACATGCCATCGTCGCTTCCCCTGGCGAGCAGGACCGGGTCCACGAGCTCGGGGAGCGCCTCGATCCAGGGTTCGGGGTCCACAGCGCCGAGATAGACCCGGCGTCGGCCGCCGCCGATCCTGTTGGCTACGCCCAGCTCTGTGGGCACGGCCGCTCCCCCCTCGAAGGCGCGACGCAACCCCGCTCGCGACTCGTAGCCGTCCTCGAGGATGACGGTGACCGAGCGCGACGAGCGGCTGACCTCCAGACGAAGCCGCTCTGCCTTCAGCATCCCGACCATGCGGCCGCGCTCATCGAGGAGCCGGGCGATGACTGGGCCCGTCCAGGCCCGCCCCTCGTGCTGATGGAGCAGGCCAACCTCAAGCAGATCGAAACCGCGGACGCCCTCGGCCTTGAGCAGTGTTCGCAGGGAGCCTGCGACCTGGGCACCACGAATACGGCGCGCGTTCTCGGTCCGCTCGAGCGCCTCGGCCGCGGGGTCTCGCGGGGCGATGAGGGCCTCGGCCAAGAACTCAGGGGGATCGGGCAACGCAGGGATCTCGAAGCCTTGGAGCAGCCGAGTGAAGGCGAGCCACTCCTCCTGACGCGCGAGGCTACGCGCTCTCTCAGCGCGCAGCTCGGTCTCGAGGATCGCGATGCGCTCGAGGAGCTCACGTTCCCGCGCGCGCAGTCGGTCGACCTCCACCGGCGGCGCCGGACCGACCCCGGGCTCCTGTGGCGTATCGCTCGCTGTCCCCTGCGTCGCGAGGACAGCGACGAGCGTCGCGGTCGCGATCACTTGCCCGCCCCCGGCCCTGTGGACCTTCGCGCGTCCTCCCACGCCACCGCCTCCGAGCGGCGGCGCACCTCGCGGACGAGGGGAAGCGGGGCCACCGAGCCCAGGTCTCCCACCACGATGGGTCCCGTCGGCCCCGGCCCCCAGAAGATGAGGTCCGCGCGCTCGCCCACCTCGAGCGGAGCGCTGGTGGCGCCGAACAGCGCCGCGAGGAGCTCCACGTCCGCGCCCTCTTCGACGCGACCGAGGTCGAGGCGCTCGAGGCCAGAGACGGTCACGTTGGCGAGAGACGCGACGAGAGGAGCCACCGCTTCGGCGGCCAGCGCGCTCGATTCAGTCCCGCGAGGAGCTGAGGAGCCATCTTCCGCCTCCTCTTCGAGGGCTCCTCCCGGACCCGCCTCGGCGACCAGGGACAGACGCCAGGGTTGCGGCGCGCGATCCTGCCCCCGAGGGGCTTGCGTCTCGAGGCCAAAGCGCTCGGCCAGGACCACCGTGTCGAAGGCTTGCCGGGCCGGATCGGGGTGGAGAGGCTCGAGCCGGGCCAGCAGCCGAGCGCCGTCGGCGGGCCGCGGGATCCAACCCTCAAAGCTCGTCACCGGCACAAGGATGCCAAGGGAGTCGGGTGCCACTGGTGCCGACTGCTGGCCCGGCGTCGGCGAGGGAAAGACCCGCTCCCGGAGCGCGAGGAAGAGGACCATCGCCACTGGGGCGAAGAGCCAGAGCCCGCTGCGGGCGACCTGGGAACCCGACGGCTCGTCAGGGTTCCTGGCGGCGTCAGGGTCCCCGGCGGCTTCAGGGTCCCCGGCGGCTTCAGGGTCCTTGGCAGCGTCAGGTGTCATGGGTGGGAGCGACGATCCAGCGATCTCAGCTCTTCCCCTCGTCCCAGTCTTTCTTCTTGTTCTTGTTCCACCACTGGCGGAAGACCAGCGCGTCCCGGGCGTCGTGCCCCGAGAGCTTTTGGAGCGTGGTCAGCATCGGCCCCGCGATGGTGTCGTACCGGTCCTGGACGATGGGGTCGGTCTGCCCCACATCGAGCGCGTTCTTGACCTGGGTGATGACGTCGAGGACCTTCTTGAAGACCGCCTTGCGGTCCTTCTGGTCGAGGAAGCCGTAGTCCCCCAGGGCCTGGGCAGCCGCCGCCTGGACCGCGGGTTCGTGGTTCGTCAGGAGATCGACGAGCGGATCGACGGCGTCCTCGTCCTTGGTCTTGCCGAGGCTCAGGATCAGCGTGCGGCGCATGTCGAGGTCCTTGATGAAGCTCTTGTGATCGACCCACCCGGAGAGGTCCTTGACGCTCTCAGGCCCCATGCTCCCGAGGGCCTCCGCTGCGGCGAGGTGGAGCTTGTTGTCAAAGAGCTTCTCCTTGGTGAGCTTGCGCTTCGACTTCAGGCAGGCGTTGATGCCCTTCACGATGGCCTTGCGATCCTTCGGGCCGCTCTCGGGGAACTCAGCCTTGAGGGTCGCGATGACCTGGACCGCCTCGATGTCCTCGTTGCCGCGTTTACCCACATGCCCCTTCAGGGACTTGAGCGCGTCCTTGATCTCATCGCGCTTGTCGGGCTTCTCCTCATCGTCCTGGAGGATGGGGAGCGCGCCGGGCGAGGGAGGAGCCGCGACCCGTGCGACGGCGGATGCCGAAGCGCTGGCCGACGCGGAAGCGCTGGCGGGTGCGGGAGCGAGGAGCGAAAGGGACAGGGCGAGCGTGAAGATCATCATGGTCCTCCGTCGAGAGGGAGCGGGAGATGGGCGTCGTCGCCCCATGTTCGGGGGTGCGCCGGGCCCCCGCAAGAAAGGAGGGCGTTAACGACGGAATGCAAACCAAGCACCGGGTCCGTGGAGCGCTGACCGCCAGCCACGGTGCCCCCCATGCCCTCCCCAGGTACCCACCCCCGGCCCGGAGGCCGGCTCAACCCCGGAGTGCGGATCCGCTCAGCGCGGCGATCAAGGCCGACGCCTTCAGCATGGTCTCGTCGTCCTCGGCCGCCGCGTCCGAGGACCATGTGATGCCGCCCCCCACGTGGAACGACACCTCCCGGTCACCGTCCCCGCCCGTGCGGTGGATGATCGTGCGGATCAAGATGTTGAGGGTGGCCCGGCCATGCACGTCGATGAAGCCCATGGACCCCGTGAAGAACCCGCGCCCCTCCCCCTCGATCTCACCGATCGCCTCCATGCTCCGGAGCTTGGGGGCGCCGGTGATGGACCCGCCCGGGAAGAGCGCCGCGACCACGTCGACGGCGCAGCACTCCGGTCGCACCTCACCGGTCACCTCCGTGACCAGGTGATGGAGGCCTCGATAGGTCTCCAGCCGCGGAAACTCGCCGACGGTCACGCCGCCCGGGACAGCGATCCGTCCGAGGTCATTGCGCTCCAGATCGACGATCATCGCGAGCTCGGCGCGGTCCTTCTCGCTGCCCAGCAGCCGCTCCCGCTGCAGAGCGTCCGACTCGGGGTCCGCTCCGCACGCGATCGTGCCCTTGATGGGCCGGGTCCGGGCGCGGCGCCCCTCGACGCCGCGCGCCTCCAGCTCCAGCAGGAGTTCGGGGCTCGACGAGAGGATCGCGCCCTCGGCGCCATCCGGGAACATGAAGCCCAGATAGCCCATGAAGGGCGCCGGGTTCTGCCGGCGTAGTTCGAGGTAGAGATCAAGCGGACCGGTGGAGGCCGGCGCCGTCATCCGGTGGCAGATGTTGGCCTGGTAGATCTCCCCTCGCTCGATCAGCGCTCGGGCTCGCTCGACCCTGGCTTGGTGCTCGTCCGAGGAGACGTGGCGCCGGTGTGCCGTGGGCGACTGGGGCTCTGGCGCGCTCCCCGGCCGCTCAAGGTCCTCGAGGACGCCCGCCGCGCGAAGCGCCCCGTCATCCCCCGAGCCCACTCGATCTGCCATCACAAGGTGGGCCTCACCCACGGCCCCGGCTTCATCGAGCTCGAAGACCAGCCAGTCGCGGTAGAGCCCCCCGCTGATGGGCGGCTGGGGCCACACGGCAGAAGGGAGATCCAGGTCCTCTCCCTCCACCCCGAGGTCGTAGGCGATCGCGCCGATGAACCCGCCGCAGAAGGGGCCAGGGGGCAGGTCTCCTTCCCATGCCATGCCGCCGAGAGCTCGGCGAAGGTCGTCGAGGCTGGCGGGACGGCCCCCCCCCAGGTCAGCGCTCCCCTGGGGGGAGACCTGCTCCTGGCCCCTCGGCCCTGGGGCGCCCAGGCGCCCTGGGGTGGGGAACTGCTCGATCGGATCGAAGGCCACCAGTGACCAGCGTCCCGGTGCGCCGCTCGCGCTGTCGAGGGCCACGAGCCCTTGGCGGTGAGCGAGGCGCAGGAGCGCGGTAGGGACGTCGAGTCCCCGAATCACGAGCTCGGCGAGGTCCATGGCGCGCCCGCTCAGGCGAACGCTCGCGGGTTGAGTCTGGACCTCTGCCATCGGAGTCGCACTCTATACGGCCCCGCGCGTTCCAGAGAGGAACATCCACCATGAGTACCCCCGCCCCCCAGCCCTCGACCGGACCCCGCAAGGGCGTCCTGGGGCTCGTCTTCCTGACCGTGTTCCTCGACATGGTCGGCTTCTCGGTCATCTTCCCGCTCTTCCCCCAGATGCTGGACTGGTACGTGGCAGAGGAGGGGCCGGAGAGCCTCGTGGGACAGCTCGCCAGCTGGCTGGAGACCCTCGTCGAGGATCGCTTCGCGGTGATCGTCCTGTTCGGAGGGCTCCTTGGCTCTCTCTACTCGGGCCTGCAGTTCATCTTCGCGCCGATCTGGGGAGGCCTGTCGGACCGCCGCGGCCGGCGCTCGATCCTGCTCCTCACGCTGACGGGGACGGCGCTCTCCTACGTGGTGTGGTTCTTCGCGGGGAGCTTCGCCCTGCTGATCGCCGCGCGCCTCGCGGGCGGGATCATGGCGGGCAACATCTCGATCGCCTCCGCCGCGGTCGCCGACACCCACAAGAAGGCGGACCGCGCGAAGGGCATGGGCATTCTCGGCGCGGGCATCGGGCTGGGCTTCGTGGTCGGCCCCGCCCTGGGCGGCCTCGCCTCCGGCTGGGACCTCACAGCCTCGCTGCCGGACACCCCAGGGATCAACCCCTTCAGTGGCGCGGCCCTGATCGCGTTCGTGCTCGCGCTCATCAACCTCATCTGGGCCGCGGCGCGTTTCCCGGAGACACTGGAGGCCACGACAGACACCGTGGAGAAGAGGAGTATCAACCCGTTCGCCGCCCAGGGAGGCCTGACCTTCCCCGGCGTCCGCACGCTGAACTTCGCTTACTTCATCTACTTCGCCGCCTTCGGGGCCATGGAGTTCACGCTGGTCTTCCTGGCCGCCGAGCACCTGGGCTATGGGCCCCGGGACAACGCCTGGATGTTCGTCTTCATCGGCCTGACGATCGCCTTCGTACAGGGCGGCATCGTCCGGCGCCTGGTGCCACGCGTGGGCGAGCGGAAGGTGGCCACCCTCGGCATGGCGCTCACCCTCCCCGGGTTCCTCGTGATCGCCGCGGTGACCAAGGCCGCCTCGCCGCCCGTCCTCTACACCGGGCTCGCGCTGGTGGCCGTGGGCAGCTCGCTGGTGATGCCCAGCCTGAGCTCCCTGGCGAGCCGCTATGTCCCCGACGACCGACAGGGGTTCGCCCTCGGCGTCTTCCGGAGCTTCGGGAGCCTCGCCCGCGTGGTCGGACCGATCGCCGGGGGCCTGCTGTACTACGGGCTCGGCGCCCTCGCGCCCTACGTCGTGGGCGCGGTGCTACTCCTGATGCCGCTCGCGCTGACCCGACGGCTCCCGGCGCCTCCTGCAAGCGCGCCGGATTAGCCGGGCGCGCCGCCCCTGCAGGGTTGGAGCCTCCGGGGCGACCCACCAGGGGGAGCCACAGGGCCGCGTCTCACAGGCCCTCAGAGGAGACTCAGGGGAGACTCAGGGGAGACTCAGAGGTCCACCAAGGCCCTTCCAGGCCCCCCACGGCCCATCTGGAGCGCCACGAGCATTCGGCGCTTCACCCGCCGGGTCCCCCGGCCGATAGAGGTGATGTTATGCAACGCTTTCAGACACCTGTCCTGTGCGCCGGTAGCGCGCTTCTCGCCACGCTCATCTCCTTCGGTTCGGGTTCCACCGAGGCGAGCCAGGAGGACCCAAACAAGGTCCTCGCCCAGCTCCGCGCCGAGATCCTCGAGCTCGAGGTCCAGGTCCTGACCTGCCAGGAGTTCATGATCCAGCAGGCCGCGGCGGGGAAAGAGCTGACCGAGGCGCTCGCCCGATCGGAAGCGGAGGGCTTCACGGCAGGCATCAACCCGCGCTCCCGCGAGGTGCTGCTCGAAGGACTGCGGGCCCAGGCCAAGGCCATGCAGTCCATGGAGTCCAAGTCCAAGTCGAAGGACAAGAGCAAGGACAGCGACCGCCGTCAGGGCCGCCGCCAGCGCCGTTGAACGCCGCCGAGCCCCGCCAGCTGGAGTCGGAGCTCTGGCCCCGGGTGGACGCCTTCATCGAGCGCATGCGCGTGACGCGCGGCGCCTCCGACCACACCCTTCGTGCCTACGGGCTCGACCTCGCTGACCTCGTGGGCTTTCTCGCTGGCCGCGGCGTCACCAGGCACGCCTCCATCACGCCACGCGCCCTGCGCGGTTGGCTCGGCGACCTTGACGAGCGTGGACTGGCTCGCTCGACGATCCAGCGCCGGCTCTCCGCCGCCAGGTCCTTCCTCAAGAGCCTTGTGCACGAGGGACTCCTGGAGGTCAACCCGGCCACCGGCCTCCGCCAGCGCCGCAGCTCGCGCCACCTGCCAGGGGTCCTCTCCGAGGCCGAGATCGAGGCGCTCCTCGCCGCGCCGGATGGAGCAGCTCCTGGCGGCCTGCGAGACAAGGCCATCCTCGAGTTCATGTACAGCGCCGGCACCCGTGCGGCGGAGACCGTCGGGCTCGACCGCGCGCACCTGGACCTGAGCCGCGGCGTCGGCCGCGTCCTCGGCAAGGGCCGCAAGGAGCGTCTGGTCGCGCTCGGCCGCTTCGCCGTCGAGGCGATCTCGGACTATCTCACCGACCCCAGGCGCCCCGCCCCCACCAGCGCAGCGGGCGATGCGCTCTTCCTGAACCGCTCTGGTGGCCGGCTCAGCACGCGGAGCCTCGAGACGATCGTGGCCAAGCATGCTCTACGGGCAGGCATCACTCGCCGAGCGACGCCGCACACCCTGCGTCACTGCTTCGCCACTCACCTGCTCGACCGGGGCGCCGACCTGCGGTCCGTGCAGGAGCTCCTCGGGCACGAACACCTCGCCACCACCCAGATCTACACCCACGTCTCCGTGGCGCGCTTGCAGGAGATCTACGAGAAGGCCCACCCGCGCGCTTGAGCAGGCTGGGCCTCGGTCGAGTGGAGTCGCGGCGCGGACGAACGGGATCGAGGCGCCGGCAAGGTCGCCCCCGAAGGCCACCCCGTCAGATGTCCCAGCCCGGCCGGTCTTCGCTTCCAATGAGCCCGGCGTCCGCGTCGAACGCGCCCTTCCCGGCGTCCCATCGGGCCTGCCCTCCCGCGCGGTAGGCCACCGTCGCCAGGAGCACCGTCTGGGTCAAGGGGCCCGCGTAATCGAAGCGACACAGCGGCGCCTCCGGCGTCCCCTCCTCGATGGCGTTCAGCCACTCGACGTGGTGCCCGGGCGAGCTCGCGATGGTCGGAGCGGGCGCTTGCCACGGCTCTGAGGGGTCCGTGAGCTCCACCCGCATCGAGTTGTAGTTCGAGATGAGTCGGCCCTTGCTCCCGATGAAGACATGGCTGTCCCCCTGGGGTGCCTCCTCCGGCGCGGAGCCGCCATCCCACCAGTGCACATCCACCGCCTTGCGGTCCCCCGCCGCGGCGTGGGACCACTTCACATGCATCCAAGCAGGGGTCCCCACGGGGTCCACCGGGGGGCCCTCCACCTCGATCGCCACGGGGGTCTTCAGGTCGAGGGCCCAGTGCACGAGGTCGACCCAGTGACAGGCCATGTCCCCCACGGTGCCGGTTCCAAAGGCCCAGAAGCGCCGCCAGTTGCCGGGGTGCACGCCGTCGCAATAGGGGCGCTCAGGGGTTGGCCCGAGCCAAAGGTCCCAAGCCAGGTTCTTGGGCGCGGGCTTCGGCGCGGAGAACTTGCCGTTGGACCATGACTTCCGGCACACCACATGCACGGTGTGCACGTCACCGATGGCGCCGCTTCGAATGGCCTCGACCACCCTGCGGTAGTTGTCGGTCGCGTGAATCTGCGTGCCCATCTGGGTGGCCACACCTGAGCTCTTCGCCAGCTCCTGGAGCTGCTGGGCCTCCTCCACCGTGCGCGTCAGCGGCTTCTCACAGTACACGGCGATGTTGCGGCGTAGCGCTGCCCGCGCGATCGGCGCGTGCAGGTGATCGGGGGTCGAGATCACGACGCCTGCGAGGTCCTTCTCCTGTTCGAGGAGCTCTCGCCAGTCCACGTAGGTCTTGGGGCGCAGCTGCCCGGCGGCTTCGACCTGCGCCAGACCGCGCGCGAGCATCGCGGAGTCCACGTCACACATCACCGCGACGTCCTGTGAGAGCACGCCGTCGACGTTGGCGGCACCCCGATTCGCGACGCCGATGGCCGCGAGCTTGAGGCGATCCCTCAGTGGGCGCGTCCGGATGAAGGGTGCGGCTGCGGCCGAGGTGGCGAGCGCGGCGGCGCTCCGGAGGACTCGACGGCGTGAGATCGGCGGGATGGGCATGGGACCGATGCTATGGCAGCCCATCAAATGCTGCTGCGGCTAATGCCCCTTGGGCGTGAGGCTCCCCCCGGGATGACGCCCCCGGCGGACCGCCTCCGGGTCACGGCCGCAGGTCAGACGTCCGCGCGGCGCGTGCCGGAGAGCCGGTGTCGCTTCAACCCGAACCCTTCACACCGCTTCACCTCGAACCCGGCGCGATCCAGGCCGGCGCGAACGGCGCCGGCTGCGGTATAGGTGGCGAGGCTGGCCCCGGGGCGCGCGAGGCGCGCGAGCTCGGCGAACACCTCTGGGGACCAGAGCTCGGGGTTGCGCGCGGGCGCAAAGCCGTCAAGGAAGATCGCGTCGGCGCGGAATTCAAGCCGGCGGAGCGCCGCTGCGCCGTCACCGACGACGAGCCGCAGGGGGACCACGTGGCCCCCGAGGCTCAGGGTCGCCTCGCCCTCCTCCAGGAGCTCCGGATACGCTCGGAGGAAGGCCTCGGTCGCCTCATCCGTCCGCCCGAGCCGCCCTAACCGCCCGAGCCGCCCGTGAACCTCGGCCATGGTCGCTGGCGAGAGCGGGTGGAGCTCGATGGAGGTGTGGCACAGCGCACCACGTCCGGCCTCCAACAGCGCCCTCACGGCGGCCAGGAGATTCACGCCCAGGCCGAGCCCCGTCTCCAGGATCGTGATGGACTCGCCCCGGCCCAGGCGTGCGGGCAGGTCGCTCCCCTGCACGAAGACGAGGTCGCCCTGCTCCATGCCGCTGCGGGAGTAGTAGACATCGTCGTAGTCCGGCGCGAAGGGGACCCCTTCGTCGGACCAGATCAGGTTGGGCTCGCGGCCCCCCACTCCCCTCGCTCCTCCCGCTTCTCTTGCCATGGACCGCCAGCTTACGAAGCGCGCTCAGGGGCAGGAGACCCCGTGAGGATGGGGAGCGCGCTCACCCTCATGGGGAGACGACCCGAGAGCCCCCGAGGGGACCCTGGCGGGGAGACACTGGCGGGGCGACGCTGACGGGGAGACACTCGCGGGAAGACACTGACGGGGAGACACCGGCGCGGCGACGAGCCCGATGCCAGTCGTCCGGCCAACAGCACTTGCGAGCGCTCCTCTCCCCCGTCGCGGGGACTGGAGGTCCCGGCCTCCAGGAGCCAGCCCCGCCCGTGCGAGGCCTCTCGAAACCGGAGAGGGAGTGGTGGTGACCCTAGGGGGATTCGAACCCCCGTCGCCAGGATGAAAACCTGGTGTCCTAGGCCTGACTAGACGATAGGGCCACGGGTGACGTCTGTCCCGAAGGACGTTCGACGGCGGGGAAGATAGGGCCTGGTCCTGGTCATGTCAAACCCTCCCCCGTGCGGATTTTCTCCGTTCAGCGCGAGGCCCATCCGGCAGCGCTGAGCCGCTCGGTCAGGTGGCCGTACTCCCGCGCGAGCCCGTCCACCACCTGCCCTGGGTCACCAAGGATGGACCAGGTGTACGTCTCGATCTCGAGGTGGAGTTCGGGGGTGCTCCAGCCCTCAGGGTCCGCCAGCAAGCCATCCACGATCCGGTCCGCGTGGGCCTGGGTCGTCCCAAGGGCCCCGAAGGTCGCCTGATCCAGGGGCACATGGAAGTGGCAGCGCCACTCCTCGGCGTTGGCCCAGGGGCTGCCCTCTTCCGCGAGAGCGCTGGAGAGCGCGGGGAGATCCGGCAGGTGCATGAACGACCCGTCCGCGCGACCGGTCACCTGGTGGAGGAAGCGGGGCTCGTCCATCCCGAGGAGCTCGGCCCGCGCCTCGGGGTGCAGGGCCGGTTCGGGGAGGCGGAGGGCGCTGCTGACCTGCACCTTGCCCAGCGGTCCCCCGTGGGTGGCGAGGGCCAGGGAGTCGGCGGGCTCCTCGAATTCGACGGCCGAGTGGCAGCAGTCCAGGCAGGTCCCCAGATGCCGAGCGGCCAGCCGCGCGGCCCCCTCGACGTCGACCCCGAACTCGTCCTGCAGGACGCGGGTCGCGATGAGCCGCGCGAAGACCAGGTACTCCGCCAGCGCACGCCCGTTCCTAGCGCTCGCGTCCGGCTCGGACTCCAGGGAGAGCACGGCGCGGACGCCGGTCTCCTCCTCGATCTGGACGAACTCCCCCAGCGCTCGCCCCATACCCTCGGCGCAGCGGCGCAGCCCCGAGCGATCATTGATGTCGGCGCCGTAGGCCCCCGGGTGCGTGCTGATCGAGACCATTCGGGGCTCGTCCCGCGACGCCTCCACAAGTCCAGCCGCGGCCCACGCGACGTCGACGGTGTAGTCCACTCGCGCGGCTTCCATCCAGTTCGGCTGGTAGACGCGGGCCTTGAGGCCGTCCTCCTGGAAGCCGCCGTAGGGGAACGCGTTGAACGTGAAGGGATCGATCCGCTGCGCCCTGAGGAACTCACGCAGGTCTCGGAGGGCCTGGGGATCCTCGCGGAGCTCCCGGGCCGCGCCGGCAGCGAGGTACATCCCGACCCCGAAGCTCTCCCCGTCGGGGGCGAGGCGATCACGCAGGGGCACGGAGAAGGACTCGATGGCCCGACGGACGTCCGTGAGGGTCTCCGCCGCGTGGAGGTTGAGGCAGTACCCGACCCGGACGACTCGGTCCGAGCTGGGGTGATGGAACCGCATGGCGCTCAGCCTGCGGGCTCGACAGCGATCCCTTCCTCGCGCAGCAGGACGGGGATGTCGTCTCGGACGGGGTAGACGATCGCTCCATCCTCTCGGACCAGCCCGGCTTCAAGTGCGACGGACACTTCGGCCCCCCCCACGTTCTGGACGCCGCCCGCGGCGATTCGCCCGTTCAGCGCGCCGAGCGTGGCCTCGTCCGCGAGGTCGAGGGGCTGACGAGAATCCGGGCAGGCGAGGATGGCGAGGAGGTCGGGGTGGATCACGGCGCTGGTGGGGTGGCGGGGAGCTGGTGGAAGAAAGGGGACGCGGGCTCCGCCGTGAAGAATCGTGCATGGGCACGGACAACGCAACCCGAACGAGCCGCCGCTTCGCGGGAGATGATCTGAGCTTGACCCCGGATGGGCCGTGCTGGAGGTTGGTGCCATGCTCTCCGTCCTCCGCAGCGCCCCCTGGGCGATCGCCGCCGCACTCACGCTGGGCCTTGGGCTCTCGACCAGTGGGCTCGCCACCGCAGCCCCCGCCCAGGACACGCCGAGAGGCTGGCTGGATCTTCCCGAGGACCCCCTTGGAAGACTGTGGGCCTCCGTCGGCGCAGAGACAGCCCCGTGGAGGTCCACCCATGTCGCCGGCGCTCTCGCCACGGAGGAGGCCGCATGGGAGGACTGGCGCCGCGCCATGAAGCAGGTCTCCGCATCGGAGACCCGGCGAGAGGCCGTCTCGGTCCTCCTCGGCCTCGCTACGAGGGACGGACGCATGGAGGATGCCTACGGCTGGATCGGCGCCTTCGGAGCCGGCGACGCGCAGGCCCTGGCAGGCTCCATCCCCTACCTGTTCCCCGGCCTTGACCCGGAGGCGCAGCTCGGCGGGGGCGGTCGACCGGCTCCCCTGACCGAGGGGGCGCTCCTGCGGCCTCAGCTTCCGCCGCGCAGCGCAGCAGCGCTCATCGGGAGCATCGAGAATCGACGGATCACGGCGCGCGGCCTGCGCGCCGGGGGGACCACATTCGACATGATGCTCAAGGTGGACGGCTCGGGCGTCATCGCCGAGCTGACCCATGTGACCGGTGACCCGATCACCATCCGCGTCGCGCTCCCGGCCCCCGCGGGCTATCGATTGAAGAGCGTCTACGTGGACTGGGAACTCCAGGAGCCCGGCGAGGGGATCGAGGCAGCGCAGGTCGACTGGGCGGGGACGCCGCTGACGGTGCACGTGGCCCCGTCCGAGGACCCGATCTCGCTCTTCGCCCGCCTCGAGCGGCGAGACCTCGCCCTCCCCACCGCCCCCTCGGCGCGGGCTCCTCTGCCCGGCTCCATCACCGGACGGGGGCTCCTCCTCGTCGTCCCGGAAGAGGAGCAGGGGCCACGCTGGACGGCCATGGCGCGCGCCTTCGCTGACGTCCTCGGTGTCCCCGCGCGCGTCGGTTCGCCGGCCGAGGTTCTCCGCGAGGGGGCCGCTCCGCTCCCCACAGCGCTGCGCTTCGATCTCGCCGCGGACCCCGAGGCCCTGAGGCGCCGCGTGACCCACGCGATCGAGGTCCGGTTGAGGGAACGCTGAGGGCGCCCGACCGGGCGCCGGGGCGTTATGGTGGCGCTCCTACCATGAGTGACTCCATCCACGCCCAGCACCGCGCCCGCTTCCTCGACCTGCTCGCCGAGCGCAACGCGGTGGCCGTCATCCCCACCGCGACGACCAAGACGAGGAACGACGACGCGGACTACAAGTTTCGGCCGACCAGTGACTTCTGGTACCTCACCGGCCTGAACGAGCCCGGCGCCTGCCTGGTCCTGCTGCCGGGCGAGGACGGTGAGCCGCACCGCTCGGTCCTGTTCCTGCGCGAGCGGGACAAGCTGCGCGAGATCTGGGACGGACGCCGCCTGGGGCTCGAGCGCGCCCCTGAGGCCCTGGGAGTGGACACCGCCATGGACATCGAGGAGCTCTGGACGGAGCTCCCCAAGCTGCTGGAGGGGCGTGAACGGATCATGTGGCGCTTCGGAGATGACGACGTCGCCGACCGGCGGATGGTCGAGACCTTCACCTCCCTGCGCAACCTGGCCCGCGGGCCGGTGGAGCCCGCCAAGGAGCTGCTCGATACCGGGCCGGTCCTGCACGAGCTCCGGGTCATCAAGAGTGACGCTGAGCTCGAGCTCATGCGCCGCGCCGCCAGGCTCAGCGCCGAGACCCACGCAGCCCTCATGCGCCATGTCCAGCCGGGTATGAACGAGTGCGAGGCCGAGGCCTTCCTCGACCACGGCTACCGGAGCGCCGGCTCTAGCGGCGCCGCGTACAGCCACATCTGCGCTGGCGGCGCCAACGCCTGCATCCTCCACTACATCGAGAACGATCAGCCGCTCAAGGACGGCGACCTGCTGCTCGTCGACTCCGGCGCAGAGTGGCACTACTACGCGGCCGACATCACGCGCACCTTCCCCGTCGGCGGGAAGTTCACCGCGGAGCAGAGGGCGCTCTACCAGGTCGTCCTCGACGTCGAGGAGGCCGCGATCGCGGTCTCCGGGCCGAACGTCCCCTACGACCGGATCCATGAGGTCGCCCTCGGCGTGATCGTCGACGGGCTCCTTGAGCACGGGCTCCTCAAGGGGACGCGTGAAGAGGCCCTCGAATCCGGGTCTTACCGCGAGTTCTTCATGCACAAGACGGGCCACTACCTCGGGCTCGACGTCCACGACTGCGGGCGATACACGACCCCCGGCGGCGCCTCTCGGCCCCTCGAACCCGGGATGGTCTTCACGGTCGAACCAGGGATCTACGTCGACCCGGAGAACATGGAGGTCGAGGCCCGCTGGCGCGGGATCGGCATCCGCATCGAGGATGACGTCCTCATCACCGAAGAGGGCCACGAGGTGCTAACAGGCGACGTCCCGAAGGCCATCCACGAGGTCGAGGCCATGTGCGCGGCGGCCACAGACGCCAAGGGGTGAGATGAGCCCGACGCCGCAACCCTCCGGCTCCCATCAACCCGGGAGCCTCGCCGAGGCGATCCGCGGGGCAGCGATTCCCAGCCTCGCCGGGGTGGCGTACGAGCTCAGCGGCCTCGCGTGGGTCCTTGGCGGCGCCGCGGCCCTGACCGGGCTCGCTGCGCTGGCGGGGGACGCGGAGCTGGTCTCGAATGCCGTGGGCTCCGGCCTGCCGATTCCCGGCCCCGCTGGAGCTGCGGCGCTCTTCCTCGTCGCCCTCCCCCTGCTCCTGGTCTGCGCCCGGGTGGGCGGTGGGGCGGCGCGGCTGTCCATCCACAATCAGCCTGACAGGGCGCAGCGGACGACCCTGCCCAAGGCCTGGACGGAGGGCAAGACCCTCCAGACCTCCGCGGCCGGCATCTGGTTCCAGATCTTCGGCATGATGGCCTGCGGGACGTTCGTGCTGCTTGGCCCGCTGGTCCTGCTCACGGTCCTCGTCGGCGCGGAGGCGCTCGGCCCATTCGGGGTCATCCTCTCGGGCGTGGCTCTGGTCCTGACGCTCGCGTACGCCGCGGAGTTGGGCGCCCTCCACCAGCTCGCGCTCGCCAGCCTCGTTCGCCACGACCGCGGGGTCGGCTCCGCCGTCCTCCACGGCTGGCGCCTGATGCGAGGCCGGCCCGGCCACGTTCGGCGGCTCGCGGCCTTGGAGTTCATCCTCCGGACCCTCATCCTCGCCGCCGCAGGCCTGGCCAGCTACCTCGCCGGACCGACATGGGGTCTCGCCCAGCTCGTCGTCCTCGCGAGCCTCATGGGCTCCGCCCGCTGCCGTGCTTGGTCCATGGCGTACCCGCGGCTCGGCGGGCTCTCCGCCACGGCCGGTCAACGGCAAGGCTGACGAGGCCCCCTCGCCGCGCCGCTCGAAGCGCCACACCGGGACCGCAGGCCTGCGACCATGCGCGAGGCTCTTTAGCGACCCGGGACAGGGCGCGCCGGCACCTCAGCCCGGTCCGTGATCCGGCTCAGGGGGATCGAGCCTGTCGGTTCTGGATCCGTCGGCTCGGACTCCCCGGAGGAGCGGGCCGAATTCCCCGGAGGGTCGACTCGGGCTCCCCGGAGGATCGGCCCGGGGTCCCCACCCTATGGTGCCCGGCCTGCCCGTGGTCAGTGGGCGGGGCGCGGAGGGTCAGGGGAATCGAAGAGGGTGGTGAGCGCGCCAGGGATCGAACCTGGGACCTACTGGTTAAAAGCCAGTTGCTCTACCAACTGAGCTACGCGCCCACCCGTTGTGTCGATTCGGCGCGCGGTCGAGGACCGCGCGTTCGAGGGCGAGAAGATACGGCTTTTGAGACGGGGCGCAAGTATTCCGCCCCGGAGATCCACAAGCCGCCCCTCCGTCAGTCCTCGAGGATCTCCTTGGTCTTCTTGTCCTGGGCCGCCCCGACCTTGGCCTCGAAGGACTTCAGCAACTTCTGGATCTCGTCCTGGAGGTCCTTGTGGCCGTCCTCGGTGACCTCTCCGCTCTTCTTGTGGGCGTCGGCATCCTTGTTGGCATCGCGCCGGACGTTGCGCAGGGACACACGTCCCTCCTCACCCAGGTCCTTGGCCTTGGCAGCGTACTTCTTGCGCTGCTCGCCGGAGAGCGGCGGCATCGTCAGCCGGATCACCTTGCCGTCGGACTCCGGGGAGATCCCGAGATCGGACTTCATGAGCGCCTTCTCGACCTCCTTGATGACGCTGGCGTCGAAGGGCTTGATCACCAGCGTCCGCGCCTCGGGGACGCTGATCTGGGCAAGCTGGCTGAGGGGAGTCGGGGTGCCGTAGTAGTCCACCCGCACATGCTCGACGAGCGCCGAGGAGGCGCGCGACGTCCGGATGTTCTTGAGCATGTCGCTCGTGTGGGACACCGCCTTTTCCATGCGGGCCCCGGCATCTTTCAAAACGCTCTCGTAGCTCATATCTCTTCGTAGCCCCGGCAGGGGCCTTCGTTGGAAAGTCTGGGCGGGCGGGCCCCGGGCGGGCACCGCTTGTGGTGTGTCTTCAGGACGCGGGGTGCACGAGGGTCCCCACGGGCTCGCCAGCGACGACGCGCTCGAGGTTGCCCTCCTTGAACATGTCGAACACGACCACAGGGAGTCCGTGGTCGCGACACATGGAGATGGCGGTGCTGTCCATGACCTTGAGGTTCTTGAGCAGCACCTCGTCGTAGGTGAGATCCTCGTAGCGCGTGGCCGCCGGGTCGAGCTTGGGGTCTGCGGAGTAGACGCCATCGACCTTGGTGGCCTTGAGCAGCACGTCGCATCCCAGCTCGTTCGCCCGCAGCGCCGCGGCGCTGTCGGTCGTGAAGAATGGATTGCCAGTGCCCGCTCCGAGGATCACCACCCGCCCGCGGCGGAGGTGGCGCTCCGCACGGCGCCGGACGAAGGGTTCGGCGACCTGACGGATCTCGAGCGCCGTCATGACCCGCGTCTCGAGGCCCTGGCTCTCGAGGGCGTCGGACATGGCGAGGGCGTTGATGACCGTCCCGAGCATTCCCATGTAGTCCGCGTTGGCCCTGTGCCCCCCGAGTTCGGAGAACTCAGCCCCGCGGAGGATGTTCCCGCCCCCCACGACCATCGCGACCTCGACCCCGAGCTCGCAGACCCGAGCGACCTGTCGGGCGATCTTCTGCACGTCGGGTGCGGAGATCCCGTGGCCGGTGTCCGCGGCGCCGAGCGCCTCTCCGGACATCTTCAATAGGACGCGTCGATAGGTCATGGGCTTTTGGAGAGCGCGGGCGGCGCTCCTCGGGGGGCTGGCGGCAGTCTAGCCCCCTCCCCTCCGGCGAACGCCCCTCCCGATCGGAAAAGAGCGCCGTTCGCGAGGGTCCGCGGAACGGAGGAGGGGGCGCCCGCCGATCCCGGCGGGCGCCCCCTCCTCTGGAGACCGCGGCTCGATCAGCTGCCGAGCTGGCAGCGCGTGAAGCCCTCGACCTTGGTCCCGTCACCGAGCTCCTTGACGAGCGCCTTCGAGACAGACGTCTTGTCGTCCATGATCCACGGCTGCCCGACGAGGGTCCGCTCACCGAAGAACTTCTGGAGACGACCGACCATGATCTTCTCCTGGATCTCCTCGGGCTTGCCCTGGAGGCCGTCCTTGATGATCGCCTTCTCGCGCTCCACGTCCTCAGCGGGCACGCTGCCCTCGTCAAGGGCGGAGGGGTTGAAGACGACGATGTGCATGCAGAGCTGCTTCAGCACGTCCGCCGCCTTGGCCGCGTCACCGCCGGTGGTGACGTTGACCAGAGCACCCTTCTTGTTGTCGTGGTGCACGTAGGCGACGACCTGGCCGCCGTCGGTCGAGTAGGCGCAGGCCTCGACGATCTGAAGGTTCTCCTTCAGGTCGCCGATCGTGGCCGTGAGCGCGTCCTGGACGGTGCCGCCGGCGTGCCACGCCTGCGTCAGCATCTCATCCACGGACTTGGGCTCGTGGTCAAAGGCGTGCTGGACGAGCGCCTCGAGGAACTCGCCGAAGTTCGGCGTCGACGCGAGGAAGTCCGTCTCGGAGGCGAGCGCGACGATGGCGCCCTTGCTGCCGTCATCGCTGACCTTGAAGGCGACGCGGCCCTCAGCGGTCTCGCGACCGACCTTCTTGGCCGCCGACTTGAGCCCCGCCTTGCGGAGTTCGTCGAGCGCGGCCTCGGGGTCGCCGTCGGTTGCCTTGAGTGCTTTCTTGCACTCCATCATCCCGGCGCCGCTCATCTCGCGGAGTTGCCGAACCAGTTGGGCGGTGATCTCAGCCATCGGTGGGTTGAGGTTGGGCGCCATGAGCGCCGCATGGTGGGTGGAGTTGCGGGCGAGGCCCGCAGGACCTCGCTGGTCGCGAGGAGTTTGAAGAAGCACCCGCCGCGCGAGTGCGCGACGGGTGAAGAGTTGGAGGCGCGGGAGGTCTCCCCCCGCGCCCGGTCGTCACTCGGCTGCGGGCGCCTCGGGGGCGCCATCGGCGGCCGGGGCCGCCGGAGCGGCTTCCGCGGCCGGAGCCGGAGCCGGAGCCGGGGCAGCAGCAGCCGGAGCAGCTGCGGCGGGCTCAGCTGCGGCGGGCTCAGCTGCGGCGGGTGCCGCGGCTTCAGCCGTCTTCCCGATGGGCTCGGGGAGCGTGTTCCCGGTGGTCGGACGAACCTCGTCGCCGGGGATCGTCTCCTCGTCGGAGCTGCGCTCGGCGGAGCCGACGGCCTGCATGTTGTCGGTGTGCTGGTGGGCGCCAGCCTCGACCGAGTCCACGAGCTCCTCGACGAGCAGACGCACCGACTTGAGCGCGTCATCGTTACCCGGGATGACGATGTCCACGTCGTTCGGGTCGCAGTCGGTGTCCAGGAGGCCGATCACGACGATGCCCATCTTGCGGGCCTCGCGGATGGCGTTCCCTTCGCGGGAGGGGTCGACGACGACCATCGCACCGGGCATGCGATCCATCTCGCGGATGCCGCCCAGGTTACGGGTGATCTTCCGGAGCTCGCGGTTGATCTGCGCGACCTCCTTCTTGGTGAGCTTCTGCTGCTCGATGGCCTTCTCGTCGATGGCCTCGAGCTGGGCGAGGCGCTTCAGTCGGCTGCGGATGACGCTGAAGTTGGTCAGCGTGCCGCCGATCCAACGCTCGGTGACGATCGGCATGCCGGTGCGCTGACCAGCGTCCTCGATCACGCCCTTGACCTGACGCTTGGTTCCGACCCACAGGACCGTCTGGCCCTCTGACGCGATCTGGAACAGCAGGTTCTGGGCTCGGAGAAGGCCTTTGACGGTCTCGCGCAGATCGATCACGTGGATCATTCCGCGACGGCCGTGGATGTAGGGGGCCATCTTCGGATTCCACCGCGACACGCGGCATCCAAAGTGCACGCCAGCTTCGATCAGCTTCTGTGCGTTGATATTACTCATGGGGTCCTCGAAACAGGGGGAAGCCCGGTCGCCAAACGAGACGGCCGGAAACGAGCGGAAGAGTGTACGGGGGGGCCCCTGAAAGTCCAGCTTTCCAAGATCCAGGCCTCGAGGGGGGTGTCCCCCCCGGAGACCCGTCAAGCCAGGAGCCCGTCAAGCCAGGGGATCGGGCAAGCCAGGGGATCGGGGCTACAATGCGTTGTCATAGGGTGGAGAGGCTGGCCAGTCGCCGCCTCCGCCCCACCCTCACCGTGACCCTCCCCACCCGCCTGCTCATCGCCGACCACGGCGCCTCAGGACTCCGCGAGGCCCTGCGCCCGCTCGAGGCCCTGGGGCTGGAGCTGGTCCCGAGCTCGACGCCAGAGACCACGCTCAACCTGATCGAGCGCGGCGAGGTGGAGCTCCTGATCCTCGAGCGCGATCAGCTGGAGGGCCTCGCCCGCGACCAGCTGCCGCAGGCTCTCGCCCGGCCCCGTCCGATCCCCCTGCTGCTCGTCATCGACGACGAGGACGCCATGTCGGCCATCATCGCCGGCCGGTCCATCAGGGGCATCCCCTGGGATCTTGTGCGCGCCGATGCCCCGGTGGAGGAGTTCCTGCTCCGTGCCGAGCAGCTCCTGGAGCGAGCTGATGTGCTCCACCAGCTGGACAAGGCCCGCTACCAGGCCTCGCACGACGACCTCACCGGGCTGCTTCGCCCCCGGCCCTTCGGGGAGCGGCTGCGCGAGCACTTCTCAGCGACGCAGCGACACCGGCTCGAGCTGGCCCTGATCCTCATCGACCTCGACGACTTCGGTCGCGTGAACAAGGACTTCGATCACACGGTCGGCGACGAGGTCATCTCCCGGGCGGGGGAGACCATCCGGACCAGCCTGCGTGAGGAGGACATCGGCGGGCGCCTGGGCGGCGACGAATTCGCGCTCATCCTGCCCTTCACGTCGAGGGTCGACGCGGCCCGGGTGGTGGCCAGGCTCGCGGCCCGCATTCGCGGGCTCAGCGGCCCTCCCTCCGGCCTACGCCCCTACGTCGATCAGCGCCGCGGCGACCCGCGTCGCTCGATTCGGGTCTCCGCGAGCCTTGGCTTCGAGACATACGACGGCGGGGATCTCGGGACCCTCGAAGAGCTCCGCCTCCACGCCGAGCAAGCCCTTCACGCGGCCAAGAGGCGCGGGGGAAATCAGGGCGTCTACTTCCGCAGCCTCGGGACAGACGACAACCACGAGGCCGCCGCCGTCGGATCCTGATTCTTGCCGGGGATCCTGATTTTGCCGGGGATCCTGGGTCTGCCGGGGTTCCTGAGTTTGCCGAGACCCCGCTGACGGTCCACGCCGAGGCGTGGGCCCGTCCGCGCGCCGGCTCGGTAAGCTCACCGAAGCAGCATGGGTCGTATCCAGTTGGCCCGATCCAGCACAAAGTCGCCTGCGGGGTCCACTTCGAGGGTGAGCTGCTGAACGCCTTCGAGCGAGATGGAGGGCGTCCTGGCGGCCGCCAACCCCGTCCGGAGCACGTCGCTCTCCCAGAGGGTCTTCCCATCGCCGATGACGCGGAAGCGCACGGCCCCCGAACGGGCGCCGCTCTGGCCAGAGTCGTCGACCCCACACATCAGGCGTATGGACGACCACTCGCCCGCGAGGTCCCAGGCGACCCGGCTGGGTGCGTGGACGCCGAGCCCGCGGTCGTAGACCTCGCCTCCCACAGAGAGCAGCCCGCCCCGGCAGTTCCGGTCCACGCGCATGGGCCAGACAAATCCCAGTTCATCGCCGAAGGGCGACGAGCTCCCCCGCTCGCTGGGGACCACGTCTCCAAGGAACCGGAACGAGCCGTCATCCAGCGAGACCTCGGTGACGATGGACCCTGGCAGCTGCACCGGGGCGCCGCCGCCGATCCGAAGCTGTACGCCCTCGGCGGGCGGGCCGAGCTGAACGAGAGCACCGCTGATCCGGCCGCCTCCGACGAGGGTGACCGCGACCCGCTCCCCCGCGCCTTCGCTCTCCAACGGCTCCGGACCGCCCTCGTCGAGGGGCGCGACAAAGAGCGCGGCGACCCGGTCCCAGGCGTAGGTGCGCTGGCCCAGCCGCTCGTCGAAGAAGGCGACGCCCTCCATGGAGAACGACTCGACGAACCCCTGCGCGCGATCGAGCCCGTTGGCCGCGACGAGATAGAGGCGGTCGCCATCCTCAGGGGGCCCCGCCGCGGGGCTCTCCGTGACGGAGTCCGGGATTCGTGAGGGGTGAACGATGGAGCGGATCGAGTCCACCGAGAGCGCCACGACCACGCCTGGCCGGAGCTCGACGTCGAGGACGTCGCCCTCACCGCCGCGGATCACGGCCCGCAGGCGGTCCCCGCCGGCCAGGCCGAGGGAGGCCACGCTCGCACCCGCGGTGCGGCCAGCGCTCTCCACGGGGGCGAGTCCTTCGAAGCGAGCGAACGCTGCTCCGGCCTCGACGAGACTCCTGAGCGGCGCCGCGTCCACGGCGCGGTAGGTCAGCTCACCCGCGAGGTCCTCCAGCACCACGCGCGGATCGGACTCCGAGATCGCCGAGGGTTCAGCGTCGTCCTGATCCTGGCCGACGGCGGTCGTCGGCAGTAGCGCAGAGAAGAGGAGCGCGAGGAGCAGGGGAAAACAGGGGCCCTCGGTCGTATTCATGGGGTCATCGTAGGCTGCCGCGGCCCCGATGGCACCCGTCGAGCCCTGGACCGTCCGCGGGCGGATCAGGGCCGAGTGGCGAGCAGGACCACGGACTGCCCGACCGGAGGGCCGCCGCCCGGCCCGGCCCAGCCCGTGAGGTGATCGACCGCACGGAAGGCGCCGATGGAGCGCTTGATCCAGCGCAGCTGCCGCTCGTTGAACGAGCTGGAGAACGTCGAGCCGCGACGCAGGATGCGACTCTTCAAGAGGTAAGGGCCGACGCCCGCGAGGTTCATGTAGCGAGCGGCGCGGACCGTGAACCCCGCCTCCGTCACCCTGGAGACGAGGTCCCTGCGGCTGTAGCGGCGCAGGTGATCGGAGGCGACGTCCACGGACCCGAAGAGCCACTGGTGAGCGGGGACCTTGATGAAGAGCCTCCCGCCAGGCGGCAGGATCCCCGCGAAGCTCCTCAGCAACGAGAGATCGTCCTGGATGTGTTCGAGGACATCCAGGCATACGACGGCCTCCACATCACGCGCCCGGAGCTCCTCTCGCTGGGCGTCCAGGTCGGTCTGGAGCACCTCGACGCCAGCCACTCCCTCGAAGCGGCGCTCGAGGACCGCCACGTTCAAGGGCGAGAGATCGACGGCGAGCACCTCCTCGGCTCGATGCCTCATGATCTCCACGAAGTTCCCGATGCCGCACCCCGCGTCGAGGACCCGCGACCCCAGCGGCCCTCCGTTCATGGCCTCGGCGAGCTCCGCGACCCAGCGGTAGTAAGGCTCCAGCCCGGCCATGCGCTCCAGCGCGGCGAGGTGCTCCTCCTCATGGGGCAGCTTCTCCGCGGCGATCCCAGCCAGGTCCTCCCCACCCAAGACCTCCGGGGCCGGCCGATCGGGGGACCCGCCCTCTCCGCGCTCGGAGCTCACGGGGACACCACCGGGTCACGCCATCGGAGCGCCAGTGACCGCGCGGGAGTGGGCTTCAGGGCGAGATTGGCCATGGAATCCTGTCGAGCAGGTGCTCGGGGGCGGCCCAACCTACCCGCTCGGGGCAACCCGAAGCCAAGGGGCAATCCGCGTCCGCCCCAAGCCTGGAGCCTCGGGGTCCTCAGCCCCCCCCAGACCGCCCTTCCAGATCAGCAGCGCCGCCCCCACCATCACGGCCCAGCTCCCGCCTCCAGCGGGGCCCAGGCACCGCTGGCCCAGTCAGGAGCGGGCAGAAGCAGTCAGGAGCGGTCAAATCGGCAGCGCCCCCGTGGGCGGAGCGGGCGCCCTGCCACTTCGGCAGCGCCAGAGGCCCAGAGCGGCCCCATCTGGGTTCGGCACGCCCTTTGCACTCGGCCCTCCCCTGGCCGGGCGTACCCACCCCGGCTCCCGAACTCGCGCGCGCCGCGCTCCGCGGTGCCGCTCCCCGACTCCCCGTACA
This sequence comes from uncultured bacterium, assembly GCA_905480285.1. Taxonomy (GTDB): domain Bacteria; phylum Planctomycetota; class UBA1135; order UBA1135; genus Saltatorellus. The sequence goes on along the minus strand of CAJQPT010000064.1, from coordinate 32,542 downwards.
CAGAAAGCTCAGACACCCATGGCCAAGCAGATGGTTTTCGAGTCCGACGCGCGTGAGGCGATCCTCCGCGGCGTCGACAAGCTCGCCAAGGCGGTCACCACCACCCTCGGGCCCCGCGGCCGGAACGCGGTCATTGACAAGGGCTGGGGCGCTCCCACCGTCACCAAGGACGGCGTCACCGTCGCCGAGGAGATCCAGCTCCAGGATCCCTACGAGCAGATGGGCGCCCAGCTGGTCAAGGAGGTCGCGAGCAAGACGAGCGACGTGGCCGGGGACGGAACCACCACCGCGACCCTGCTCACCCGGGCGCTGTTCGCTGGTGGCCTCAAGGCCATCACCGCGGGCGCTGCCCCCTCCCGCCTCAACGCTGCCGTGCACGACGGCGCGGCCAAGGTGGTCGCCAAGCTCGAGCAGATGGCGAAGCAGGTCGGCGGCAACGACGAGATCAAGCAGATCGCGACCGTCTCCGCGAACAACGACCCCGTGGTCGGCAAGCTGATCGCCGACGCGATGAAAAAGGTCGGGCGCGACGGTGTCATCACCGTCGAGGACGGCAAGAGCATGGAGACCACGGTGGACGTGGTCGAGGGCATGCAGTTCGACCGCGGGTTCCTCTCCCCCCACTTCGTCACCTCGCCCGAGGAGATGGAGGCGCAGTTTGAGGGCGCCCAGATCCTCATCCACGAGGGCAAGATCAGCAGCGTCCAGTCGATGCTCCCGGTCCTCGAGGCCTCCAAGCAGAGCGGCAAGGCCCTGATGATCATCGCCGAGGACGTCGAGAACGAGGCCCTGGCGACCCTCGTCGTGAACAAGATGCGTGGCATCCTTCAGGTCTGCGCCGTCAAGGCGCCGGGCTACGGTGACCGCCGCAAGCAGATGCTCCTCGACCTCGCCGCGCTCACCGGCGCCACGGCGATCATGAAGGACACCGGCATGGAGCTGGAGCAGGTCACTGCCCAGCACCTCGGCTCCGCCAAGAAGCTGACGGTCTCCAGCGAGGCCACCACCATCGTCGGCGGCAAGGGCCGACGCGCAGACGTCGAAGGTCGCGTGACTCAGATCCGTAGCGAGATCGCGAACACGACCTCGGACTACGACCGCGAGAAGCTCCAGGAGCGCCTGGCCAAGCTCACCGGTGGCATCGCCCAGATCAACGTGGGAGGAGCGACCGACACCGAGGTGAAGGAGCGCAAGGCCCTGATCGAGGACGCCCTGCACGCCACCCGTGCGGCCGTTGAAGAGGGCGTTCTGCCCGGCGGGGGCGTCGCGCTCCTGCGGGCCCGCGAGTCAGTCCTCGACCTCAAGCTCCGTGACGACGTCGACTACAACCTCGGCATCGACACGCTCTACGAGGCGCTCTCCCGTCCCCTCTGCCAGATCGCAGAGAACGCCGGGCACGACGGCGCCGTCGTCGCTCACCGGGTGAACCGCGAGCGCAAGGCCACCTACGGGTTCAACGCCCACTCGGGCCAGTACGACGACATGCTCAAGATGGGCATCATTGACCCGGCCAAGGTCACCAAGTCCGCGCTCCAAAACGCGGTCAGCGTCGCCACGCTCCTGCTGACGACGGACGCGCTCATCGCCAACAAGCCCGAGGCCAAGTCCGCGCCCCCCGAGATGGATGGCATGGACGATATGGCTGGCATGGGCGGCATGGGAGGCATGGGCGACATGGGATTCTGATCCCGCGCCCCTCCCCAACTCCCCCCCCGTACACACAGATCACCAACACCAAAGAAGGAACACCAAATGGCCAAGCAAATCATGTTCGACGACGCCGCTCGTCAGAAGATGAAGGCGGGCATCGAGAAGCTCGCCAAGACGGTGCGCGTCACCCTCGGCCCCGCCGGTCGAAACGTCATCCTGCAGAAGAGCTTCGGCTCCCCGCACGTGACAAAGGACGGCGTCTCCGTCGCCAAGGAAATCGAGCACGTTGATCCGTTCGAGAACATGGGCGCGAAGCTCGTGCTCGAGGTCGCCAACAAGACCAACGACATCGCCGGTGACGGCACGACCACCGCGACGGTGCTCGCCTCGGCCATCTTCAACGAGGGCCTCAAGTACGCCGCCACGGGGGTGTCCACCATCGCCCTGCGGTCCGGCATCGACAAGGCCGTCCAGGCCGCCGTCGCCTCGATCGCATCCCAGTCGCGGAACATCAAGTCGAAAGCCGACAAAGCCGCTGTCGCGACGATCTCCGCGAACAACGACCCCGAGACGGGTGAGCTCCTGGCCGAGGCCTTCGACAAGGTTGGCAATGAGGGCGTGATCACCGTCGAGGAGAACAAGGGCATCGACACCCTCCTCGACCACGTCGAGGGAATGGAGTTCGACAAGGGCTACCTCTCGCCTTACTTCGCGACGGACCTCTCGAAGCTCGTCGCTGAGTACGAGGACGTCCACATCTTCATTTGCAACAAGAAGATCTCGACGGTCCGCGAGCTGGTGCCTGCCCTCGAGGCCGCCATGCGCACGGGTAAGCCGCTGCTGATCATCGCTGAAGACATCGAAGGCGAGGCCCTCACGGCCCTCGTCATCAACCGCCTCAAGAACGTCCTCAACGTCGCCGCCGTGAAGGCGCCCGGCTTCGGCGAGCGTCGCAAGTCGTACCTCGAGGACATCGCCGCCCTCACCGGCGGGACCGCGATCACGGACGAGCTGGGGATGCCCCTGGAGAGCGTCACCGCCGAGCACTTCGGCCACGCTAGCCGCGTCGTCGTCTCCAAGGACTCGACCACGATCATCCAGGGCTCCGGGAAGAAGAAGGCCGTCTCCGAGCGCGCCGCTCAGATCCGGGTCCAGATCGAGAAGTCGACCTCGGACTACGACAAGGAGAAGCTCGAGGAGCGCCTCGCGAAGCTCACCGGCGGCGTCGCCGTCATCAAGGTCGGCGGCAAGACCGAGGCCGAGATGAAGGAGCGCAAGGACCGCGTCGAGGACGCCCTCAATGCCACCCGTGCCGCCATCGAAGAGGGCATCGTGCCGGGCGGCGGAGTCGCCCTGTTGCGCGCCTCCTCTGCCGTGGCCGAGGGCCGCTACAAGGGCGACGAGAAGTTCGGCGCGCTCATCATCGAGCGCGCCCTCGAGGCCCCGATCCGGCAGATCGCCGAGAACGCGGGCGTCGACGGTTCGGTCGTCGCGGAGATGGTCCGAGAGAAGGGCAAGTCCACGGGGTACAACGCGCTCACGGGCGAGTACGAGGACATGTTCAAGGCCGGCGTCATTGACCCGGCGAAGGTGGTGCGCAGCGCGCTGCAGAACGCCGCGTCAATCTCAGGCCTGCTCCTGACGACGGACTCGATGATCACGGACCTCAAGAACGACCACTCCATCGAGGGGTCGGTCGCCTGATCGCTCGCGGCCACACGGCCGCGACCCTCAGCGCCGGGCGGCGGGACGGACTCCCGTCCCGCCGCCCGGCTCCCATTTGCACCGCCTCCAGTCACAGCCGTCCCCGACCGAATCGCCCCGATGAGCCAGAAGCGCGACTACTACGAGGTGCTCGGCGTCCCCAAGGACGCTCCGGCAGGTGACATCAAGAAGGCGTACCGCAAGCTCGCCCTCAAGTACCACCCCGATCAGAACCCCGACGACGCCGACGCGGAGGCCAGCTTCAAGGAGGCGGCCGAGGCCTATGACGTCGTGGGCGACGCGGAGAAGCGGCCCCGATACGACCAGTTCGGGCACCAGGCCTTCGATCAGGGGGCCGGGGCCGGAGCGGGCGGCTTCACCAACGTCGATGACATCTTCTCGGCCTTCGGTGACATCTTCGGTGGCTCGGGCGGCTTCGGGAGCATGTTCGGAGGCGGCGGCGGGCGGCGCCGTGGGCCCCAGCGGGGCCGCGACCTCCGCATTGTCCTCGACCTCACCCTCGAAGAGATCGACGAGGGCGTGTCCAAGACGGTCGCGCTCAAGCGCATGGACGGCTGCGGGACCTGCTCGGGATCCGGCGCGCGCAAGGGTACCGGCAAGTCGCGCTGCTCGACGTGCAACGGCAGCGGCCAGGTGACCCGCAGCGCGGGCTTCTTCCAGATGGCCTCCCCCTGCCCCTCCTGCCGCGGGGCCGGAGAGGTGATCGAGTCTCCCTGCCAGTCCTGCAGCGGCAGCGGCAACGTCCAAGATCGCACCGAGGTCGAGATCCAGGTCCCGGCGGGAGTCGAGGAGGGTGTTCAGCTGCGCATCACCGGCGAGGGCGACGCCGGAGCGAACGGCTCCCCGCGAGGCGACCTCTACTGCGTGATCCGTGAGAAGGAGCACCGCGTCTTCCAGCGGTCGGGGCCGGATGTCCTGACCGAGGTCCCCTTCGCCTTCTCGCAGCTGGCGCTCGGGGACAAGATCGAGATCCCCACCCTGCGCGGCAAGGTCGAAATGACCGTGCCCGCCGGCACCCAGAGCGGCAAGGTCTTCCGCCTTCGCGGCCAAGGGCTGCCTCGCCTGGACAGCCGCGCCCGCGGGGACCAGCTCGTGCGAGTCTTCTGCGAGGTGCCCAAGAAGATCACCGACCGGCAGCGCGAGCTGCTCGAGGAGTTCCAGGAGATTGACCGGGAGACGAGCGGCCGTAAGTCGTTCTTCGATCGCGTCACCGAGTACTTCAAGTGACCGCCATGGCATTCGGAAAGAGCAAGAGAAGCGAGAAGAAGGCAGAGCCCGCGAGCGAGGAGCCCTCCACGGAGGCGCAAGACGCCCCCGTGGAGGAGGTCGTCGAGGACGAGGATCCGCTGCTCACGCTGGCCCGCGAGAGAGACGACGCCGTGGACCGCTGGATGCGGCTCCAGGCCGACTTCCAGAACCACCGGCGCCACGCGCAGACCAACATCGACACGGCCGTGGCCAACGCCCGGTCGGAGGTCCTCGGTGAGGCCGTCACTATCCTCGACTACCTCGACATGGCGCTCGCCTTCGAGGTCACCAGCGAGGAGGCCAAGAACCTCAAGGTCGGGGTCGAGATGACCCGCCAGCAGCTGCAGGCGCTGTTCGACAGGATGAACGTCAGGGCCGTCACCGCCGAGGGCGCCTTCGATCCCAGCCGGCACCAGGCCGTCTCCACTGTCGAGACCGACGAGCATGAGCCCGGCACGATCGTCGAGGTCGTGCGCGGCGGCTGGACCATCGGCGAGGCCGTCCTCCGGTTCGCTCAGGTCCGAGTCGCTGCAGCGCCCGATGCCCCTGCGGATGAGGCCCCTGCAGATGAGGCTCCCGCGGATGAGGCTCCCGCGGACGGGGCCGGCTCCACGGGAGACACGGCCCACGAGGAGGTCGCCGAGGCGGCTGACAACGGCGGCGTTGAAGAGGGCGTCGAGGGGAGCGCCTGATGCCGACGTACGACTATCGCTGCAACGCCTGCGGACATACGTTCGAGGAGTTCCAGATGATGAGCGATCGCGTCATGCGCAAGTGCCCGGAGTGCGGGAAGCTGAAGCTTGAGCGCCTGATCGGCTCCGGAGCGGGCTTCGTCTTCAAGGGCTCCGGGTACTACGTCACGGACTATCGCTCGAAGAGCTACGACGACGCGAAGAAGGCCGATACCGCGGAGAAGAAGAGCTCCGAGTCCGGCGGCTCGTCCCCGAAGAGCGACTCGTCCTCGAAGAGCGGGTCCTCCTCGAAGAAGAAGAGCAAGCCCTCAGGGGACTGAGGCTCGTCCTGGAAGGGGCCGGGCTCCAGAGTCGCGCAGGCGGAGGACCTTCTGCCGCCTGTCGTGCGGCCTGACCGCAGGGGAGGGCTCCACCGCACCCCTCGAAGCCGGATTCATCGAAGCCGGGTTCCCTGAAGCAGGGCATCCGCCGGGGTCACCTTGGAGCCAGGGGGAGCGCCTCAGCGCAGGAGCTTCTCCTCGACGAGCGCACCGATGGTGTCCGTCCGATGATGGGCGAGGACGAGGTTCGCTTCGGCCTGGACCTCGGGGAACGCGTTCCCCATCGCGACGCCAAGGCCGGCGCGCCGGAGCATGGGAACGTCATTGTCCGCGTCACCGATCGCGATGACCCGCGACGCAGGAATCCCCTTGGTCTCCTGGAGCAGGCGGATCGCCTCGGCCTTTCCCTGGCACGGCGCGTGGACGTCGATCGCGCTGTAGGGGTTGGTGTGGTGGCGCGGCAGGATGGAGAGCGGGAAGTGCGAGATGTAGATCGGCGCCCCGGCCGCCTCCTCGAGCTCCGCGGCCACGGTCGCCGAGCCGACGTCCCCGCACTTCATCAGGAAGCTGAGCCGGATGGTGTAGTCCCGGATCAGCCCTGGGCGGTCCACAAACTGCACCCCGATGAAGCCCTCGAAGTTGCGGGCCTCCTCGTCGCTCCGCGGCGCCAGGGCGAGCTTCTCGTCGGCGGTCATGACGAGGACCTGGGCTTCGCGCTCGGCAGCCCAGCGGTGCAGGCGCTGGAGCGTCCGGGTCGCGATGGTCCGCTCCTCGAGCATGCGCTCCCCCTTGTGACACCAGACAGCGCACCCGTTGAAGAGCACCGTCGGAGCGTCGAGTCCCAGGTCCGTGACAATGGGCATGGCCGAGATCTTGGAGCGGCCGGTCACCACCATGACCTCGACCCCCTGGCGCTCGGCCTCGAGGATCGCCTCTCGCGTCCGGGGGTGAATCGTCTCGTCTGGGGTCAGCAGGGTCCCGTCGAGGTCCAGGAGCAGGGCGTCGTACTCGCGCGTCATGGGGCAGATCCTAGCTCCTGCTGACCGCCGGCTCGATCACAGACCCGGCATCGTGACCTCGGCCCGCTCTCCGCCGACCAGCGTGACCTCTCGAGCCTCGATCGCGGGAGCCCCCTCGGCCCCAAGATCGATCGTCTCGACGCTGTAGCGGCCCGGCCGCAGGGAAATGAAACGGTGCGAGGAGCCCCTGAACGACTTCACCACCTTGTCTCGCATTCGCTGATCAAGCGCACGGAGACGAATTCCGTAGGCCCGAGATCGCCCCGAACGCCCCCCTCTTCGACGGGCCGAGTTCTCCGCGACGACCCGCAGGCTCGCCCCGGCCTCGACCTCAAGGATGACCTCCTCTCGCACCGTGCCCTCGTCGAAGACGCCGAGCGATTCGGTCTTGGCGCGGATCAGCTCACCGGAGAGCTCCAGCGAGACAGGCACCCCCGGGGTGATCCCTGCGAACTCGAAGGTCCCGTCCTCACCGGTGGTCAGCTTGCCTGGCTCCAGCCAGCGATCGCTGGAGTCCATTCCACCCCACCAGTCCTCCCGCAGCGCGCGCTGGCCGATCCAGGCGCGATGGAGCTGGGTTGGACCCGCCACCCTCACCTGGACGCCCCGCGCAGGCTCGCCGGTCCCCTCGAGGACCACCCGCCCGGACACGCGCGTCTCCACCAGGTCGACCACCAGCTCGCTCGGCTCGGGTCGGACCTCGTAGGTGAAGACCGACGCCATCGCCAGTGACCGGTGGCTGACCGTCACGGCGTACGTCCCGGTCGGGACCCCCTGCAACGCGAACTCTCCGTCCTCGTTCGTGATCGCCCGGAGCGTGTCCGAGGTGGTATCCGGACGCAGGATTTGACCGCCCTCGTCGACGGCGAGGCGTAGCCGAGCGTCGGGGAGCGGCGCGCCTCCGAGGCGGACCCTTCCCCTGAGCTCGGCGGAAAGGGGCATCACCAGCCGGACCGCCAACTCCTCCCCTTCGGAGACCTCCACCCGCTCGACCGCCTCCTGCCAGGCCTTCGGCTGGCGGGGCCGCATGCGCGGCGGCTCGGCCCTCACCGTCGCGACGCCGGCCTCGATGTGCTCGAAGAGCGCAACCCCGGCGGCATCGGTCCGGACCACACGGCGTGGGAGCCAGATGCTCCCGCCCTCCTCCCCGCTGACGCGCATGGAGACCTCGACTCCCTTCAGCGGATTGCCCGCGAGGTCCACCACCTCGGCGGCCAGACTCGATCCACGAACGAGCTCGAGCACCACGACCTCCTCCTCGCCCGCGACCGTGCGAAACTCCCCGACAGGGAAGCCGTCGGCGTTAGCGAAGACGATCCAGGGTCGCTTCTTCGGGAGCTGGAGGAGCGCGTAGCCCGTCGCGTCCGTCTCCGCGTAGCGAGTCTTGGTACTGCCGTGGGCAGGCGTGTCACGGAGGCGCCAGCGGCCCAGGCTCTTCCGCTCCGTTTGAGCGGCCAGGAAGACCCTCGCCCCGTCCAGCGGACGCTCGCTGCCAGCTTCCACGACCCGGACCCTGAGCCCCGGGGCCGGCGCCAAGGCGATCTCCCCGAGGTCGACGTCCGCCGCGTGGGGCACCGCCACTCCGAGGCGAACGAGCTGCTCGAAGCCCGGCGCCCGGATCCGGAGGGCCATTTGCCCGGTCGAGCCAGGATCCAAGCGCAGGCCCTCGATCAAGAAGCGGCCATCTGGGTGCACCGCGACGACCTCGCCGTCCACTTCGAGCGCCTCGCCGGAGAAGAGGTCGTCCTTCGGGGTCTTGAAGGTGTGCCAGAGCACGAACTGCTCCAGAGGAGCCGGCGCGCCAGCGCCGTCCGTCAACCCCACGACCCGCCCCCCAACGCTCGACCGCGGCGTCCACACGAGTTGAACCCCACGAGCGCCGCTCACGGCCACGACGCGCTCCCCGTCCCGCCCCCTGCGCCGCCGAGCCCCGCGGCTCGAGTGCAGGGTGAGCACGTACTCTCCGCCGGGACGCAGCCCGGTCAACTCGAACGCCCCGTCGCTGGCGGGGGCCACGCCCCGCGGGCGACGGTCCACTGCCGGAGCATCGTCCCCCGCCGGCCAGACCGAGATCCAGAGAGAGGAGGCGCGCGTCCCGGCGCCCTTCACCGAGCCCGTGATGGAGACTCCTCGATCCAACCGCACCGTCACCCCTTCGAGCTCTCGCCCGAGGGTCGCCTCCCCCTCGAAGAACGCCACGGGATGACCCGGCTTCTCCACGACGAGGTGGAAGGCACCTGGCGCCAGCTCGTCGCAGCGGAAGGCGCCGTCGCTGCCCGTCGTCCCCAGCGGATACCCTCGGCTCGGGGCGCTCACGCGCAGGCCTCCGACCGTTGCGGACTGCCCGAAGTAGACCGTGGCGCCCTCGGCAGCGAGACCGTCGGGACCGATGACCCGACCGGAGATCGCCGCGCCGGGCTCCATGACAATCGGGTCGATCACCATCGGCAGCCGCCCCGGGAAGCGGCCTAGGCGGCGGCTCTGAACCACCCAGCCCGACGCCCGGATCAAGGCCGAGACGGTCCTCCCTTCTTCAAGTTCGGGGACGCCCTCCGCGACGCCGATCCGGAACTCCCCATCGTCGCCGCTCTCTGCAGAACAGACGCTCCGGAGCTCCCGGTCCTCGAGCTCCATCCCCAGGGAGGAACCCGCGGATCGCCCTGTGGTCGCGAGGACCCTGGCCGCTGCCAGCGGCTCCCCCGCCGGCCCCACCACCCGTCCGATGAGCTGGGCCGCGGGCCCATTGGCTTCAGCGCGCGCCGCCTCCGCCTCAGCGGCGGCGAGGGCCTCCGCGGAGACCTGGTCGGGGCGCCTCCCCTTCGCTTGACCGATCCCGGGCAGGGCCTGGTCCTGGCCCGGGGCGCCGATCGCGAAGGCGTCGGACCTCTGGAGCACCTCGAGCCCCCCCTCGGGTCTCGCCGACTCCCAGGGGGCCAACCAGAGGAGCACACCGAGGCAAAGCAAAGCGACGACTCCGAGGAGGAGCCTGGGTCCAGCTTTGCTCGCGTGGGTCATGTTCTGCTCGCGTGGGTCGTGTTCTGGAGGGTGAACGGCGACCAGGAGTCCCCTGGGACGGCGAAGGGGGTCCGGATTCGGATCAAATCCGAGGACCTGTCGAGTCCAGGCACGGTCCCGACGATAATCGTAGCGGGACGGCGGGTCGTCCCTCATCCTCCTCGGGTTGACAAGCCATGAGTAAATCCCCCCTCCAACTGGCCCCCAGGCGCTCCCTGCGCGGCGTGGCCGCCATCGCGCTGGCCCTCTCGCTGACGGCGTGCACGGGCACCCGCAAGCTGACCGACCCGGTCGTCGGCATCATGACCGACCGCGGGATGGAGCTCGGAGTGTCCACGGAGTTCGGCGTGGTCTTCCTGGGCAAGACCACGGACCGCGGCCCCGTCATCGTCGAGGCGTTCTTCGGCGACGGCCCCTCCATGGAGCAGTCGGTCATCGAGCCGGTCGGCGGTGGGCTCTACACCGCGGACATGGAGATTCGGCTGCCGCACGTTCCGATCACATTCGATCTCCCCACGGAGGGCGAGGCGCTCGAGATCATGGGCCGCCGCGGTTGGGACCGCTGGTCCGCCATGACCAGCTGCCGCATCGTGGAGGGCGTCGAAGGCGTCCTGGTGGAGATTCCCGAGGGCTTCCTCGACAGCGTCGACCAGACCGGCGCGGGCGTCTACCGCCAGACCGGGGAGTTCACGAAGGACCTCGTGGGCCTCGTCTCTGGCAAGGTCTCGATTCAGCGCGATGGCCAGAGCCACCAGTACCTCGCGGTCGTCGGCGCCAACACCCTCTGGCGCCTCGCAGCGCACCGCAAGGACAAGCTCCGTCGCCGGCCGTTCGTGTACCGCGAGGACCTCCTCTGAGCCGAGCCGCCAGCTCGTCGATCTGAATCCACCGGGGGCCGACCGCAGGGTCGGCCCTCTTCATTCAGCCGCCTCGGCCGCGCCATCAGGGTCCGCTCGAGGACTCTACCGACGGCCCCTGGAGCCAGGGAATCTCCGTCCGGAGCAGGCCCAGAGCTCCCAGGCCGAGGCCCCCTGGGCGGGTCCCCTTCAGCGCCACCGGAACCGGTCGTGCGGTTTGAGCCGGTCGTTCGATTTGAGCCCATCGAGTTGCTGGAACCCGTCGTGCAGCTGGAACCCGTCGTGCAGCGGGAGCGCTGTCAACGCCGCCAGAACGTCGGCATCAACAGCGCCACGAGCGCATAGAACTCGAGCCGGCCGAGGACCATGCAGATCGAGAGGGCGAACTTCGCCGCTCCAGGAAGGTCCCCGAAGTTCATGGCTGGCCCGACTCCTCCGAGGCCCGGCCCCACGTTGTTGAGCGTCACGAGGACGGCGGTTGCGCTGGTCTCGAGGTCAATGCCGTAGGCGCCGAGCAGCGTCGTTGCCGCCACGAAGACCATGAGCCACAGCACGAGGTAGCCCGTGACGGACGCCACGACCGACTCGTCCAGCGCCTGACCGTCGATCCGGATCCGGTGGATCACCCGCGGTCGCGCGAAGCGACGCACAGCGACCAGCGCGGCCTTGAGCACGATCGCCAGCCGCACCAGCTTCAGTCCGCCGCTGGTGGACCCGGCGCAGGCCCCGCAGAACGCCAGGAGCATCAGCGCGATGCGGCAGAACTGGGGCCAGGCGTTGAAGTCGGCCGTGGCGTAGCCCGCCGTGGTGATCTGGCAGACCACGTGGAAGACGCTGAGCCGAAGCGCGGCCAGCGGCCCTGGGACGCTCTGGGCATCCCCCCCTCCGGCAGCGGCCCCTCCGCCAGCGAACCAGAGCACCGCCGCGATGACCAACGAGGCCCCCACCACGATGCCGAAGAAGAGCCGCACCTCGAGGCTGCCCACCAGCTTGCGCCAGGCTGGGCGCGGCCCCACCCGGATCAGCGTGTCGTAGATCGCAAAGTTGAGGGCGGAGAGGAGCATGAACACCACCAGCACCCCCTCCACCAACGCGGAGTCGAAGTAGGCGATGCTCTCCGAGTGGTTGGAGAACCCACCGTTGGCCACCGTCGTGAACGTGTGGATCACCGCGTCGAAGACCGGGAGCCCGACCAGCATCAGCGCGGCGAGCAGCGTGACGCTGAGGACCAGGTAGATCTTCATCAGCATCAAGGCGGCGTCTCGCACGCGTTGGTGCCCGGCCTCGCGTGAGATGCCGGGCACCTCCGAGCGGAAGAGGCTGCGGCCCCCGGTGGGGAAGATCACCACGAAGACCATGACGATGCCGAAGCCCCCGAGCCACTGGCTGAAGCTCCGCCAGAAGGCGATGGCCGCGGGCATGGAGTCGATCTGCTCCGCCGTCATCACCGTCGAGCCCGTGGTCGTCAGGCCCGAGACTGACTCGAAGAAGGCGTCGACCGGGGAGGTGATCGTCCCCTCGAAGAGGAACGGCAGGGCGCCAGCGACGCCCCCCACGAGCCACGCCAGCCCGACCGTGGCGAGCCCCTCTCGGCGAAAGTAGTCCGGGCGCTTGCGGGTGTCGCGGGTCGCGCCCCGGAAGACAAAGGTCACCAGCGCCCCCACCAGCGCCGTGACGAACGCCGCGAGCCCGCAGCTCGCGGCGGGGCCACGCTCCCCCATCCCGAGGCCGACCGCGGCGGGCACCGCCAGGAACCCCGCCATCAGCAGCAGGACGACGCCGAGCATCTGCGCGACCGCGCGGAAGTTCACTGGCAGCCTCCTGCTGAGGTCCGCGGCCGCGGGGGGATGGTCCGGGGCGCCACCACGGTCAGAGGGCCCCGAGCGCTCGCTCGGCCTCCTCGAGGGACTCCCGCATGGCGAACACGACCGCGGTGTCCCCCTTGCGAACGACGGTGTCTCCGCCGGGGATGGTCACGGCGTTGTCGCGGACCAGCGCCCCGAGCACGACGCCCCTGGGGAGGCCCAGCTTCCTGAGCTTGACGGGTTCCTTCAGCCCGACCTCGAGCTCGATGATCTCCGCCTGGCCGTTCCCGATCGCCGCGATGGCCCGCGGCGAGCCCGCTCTGGCGAGGCGGGTGATGGCCTTGGCGCACATCATGCGCGGGCTGATGGCCTGGTCCACGCCCTCGAGGAGGTCGAAGATCTCGGCGTAGGAGGACTTCTCCACCAGCGCGACCGTGCGCTCCACGCCGAATGACTTGGCCAGCTGGCAGGCGACGATATTGTCCTCGTCGTCGTGAGTGGTCGCGACGAAGACGCTGGCGTCGGCGAGGCGCTCCTCACGGAAGAGCATCATGTCCGTCGCGTCGCCCACCATCACGGTCAGGTCCCCCGAGCGCTCGAGGTCCAGCGCCCTCGCCCGCGCGGGGTCCTGCTCGAGCACCAGCACGCTGATCCCCGGCTCCCCGGAGAGCCGCAGGGCGATCTCCCGGCCGATGCCGCCGGCGCCCATGATCACCACCGACCGCTTCCACTCGACCTTCTCCCCGGCGAGCCGCTCGAACTGATCGAGGTCCTTCGAGGACCCAAGGACGTAGACCTGGTCCTTGCCGAGGAGCTCGTCGCTGCCGGAGGGGACCGTCAGCTTGCCGCCCCTGGAGACCGCCGTCACCAGGACCCCCGCGGGGATCTTCAGCTCCTCGAGCGGCCGACTGGTGAGCTGCGAGTCCTCCTTGAGCCGCAGGCGCCGAAGCTGGACCTGGCCGTTAGCGAAGCTCTGGACCTCCAGCGCGTGCCGCTCACGGACGAGGCCGAGGAGCTCCTCTGCGACGAGCTCCTCGGTGGAGAGCACGACGTCAAAGCCGAGGGCGTCCTTGTAGAAGTAGCGGTAGTCCGCCAGCACACGCGTGTCCTTCAGCCGGATGATGACCCGGCTCGCGCCGAGCTTCTTGGCGATCACGCTCGTGAGCATGTTGACGCGGTCGTCGTCGGACACCGCGATGACGAGGTCCGCCGAGGACGCTCCGGCGTCGGTGAGCGTGTCCGCACGCGTCCCGTCCCCGACGATCGACTGCACGTCCAGGGACTCGGTCAGCTTGCGTGACTTCGAAGGATCCGGATCCACCACGGTCACCGAGTGCTCCTCACGGCTGAGGACCCCGGCGAGGTGCTGGCCGACCTCGCCTGCGCCAATGATCACGATGTTCATCGTGCGGAACGATAGACCCTGGCCGCCGCGGGGTACAACAGGACGGTGATCGCCCTCGTCGACAATCGCGATTCGTTCACCTTCAACCTCGTTCAGGCCCTCCAGCGGCTGGGCGCCGAGGTGGCCGTCATCGACGGACGCAGCGCCCGCGCCGAGGAGGTCATGGGCGCCGAAGGGGTCCTCGTGGGCCCCGGGCCCGGTGAGCCGAGCGCGGCAGGCTGCAGCGAGGAGGTCTTCCGGATGGCGGTCGCGCGACCCGGGGCGCCTCCAATCCTGGGGATCTGCCTGGGTCACCAGGCTCTCGGGAGCGCCCTGGGCGCCAACATCCGCCCCGCCTCCGAGCTCGTCCACGGAGCCGTGCGCCCGATCCACCATGACGGCGAGGGCCTGCTGACGGGACTCCCCAGCCCCTTCCCGATGGCCCGCTACAACTCCCTCGTGGTGGACGAGGCTGCCCTCCCGACCGACCTCGTCATCACCGCACGAACCGAGGACGGCGACATCGCGGGCCTGCGCCATGCCTCCCGGCCACTCTTCGGCCTCCAGGGGCACCCCGAGTCCATCCTGAGCATCGACGGCGGCTTGACCGTCTTCAGGAACTTCCTCGATTGCTGCAGCCGCTGACGGCGCTGGGCTCAGCCCCCGTGGGGATCAGCGCCGCCCGAACGGGCCGCCCCAAGCGTCCCCGCGGGCGCGGGTCCGACCGGCGCATCCCACTGCGGCCAGGGGCCCTCGAACGGACGCCGATCCTCGCCATCCTTGGTCCCCATGAGACCTCGCGTGAGGAAGAGGTAGGCCGGCTTTCCGGTCCGGCGCCACACCAGCGCCAGCCCGCGCCGGCGCATACGCGACGCCTCGGGGACGGCGATCTCCGCGGGCCCGCGGCCGTTCATGGTGTAGCGACGCCGGAGCTTCTGCACGTGCCGCAGATCGTCCCGGCAGCGGGACGCGAAGCGCTTGCCCAGGCCTCCGGGGTGCACGCTCGCGAGCTGGAAGTCGATCAGCTGCGGCCGGCCGGCACGGTCGACGACGACGTTCTGCTCCTTGTGGAGATCATTGTGACAGACCCCGACGGCGTGCAGGTCACGCACAGCGGCCTCTAGGAGGTCAAAGAAGTCCAGGGGCAAGCGCTCGGCGCGGTGGAGCGGTGCGCCGGGGAAGAAGGGACGCGCGAAGATCTCCCGGGCTTGGACGCCGGGCGTCTTGCCGAGGGCCACGCGCTCCTCCTCCCGCAGGGCAGCAGGGGGCTCAAAGCGTGACAGGCCTCCCCCTCGGCAGGCGGCCATGGCGCGCTGCTCCCGCCGGGCGAGCAGGCGCGCGAAGGGACGCAGGACCGCCCACCCGTCGATGGAGCGCATCACGAACTCCCGCTGCGGCTCGTCCATGCGCTCCAGGACGACCCGGTGAACGGCGCCTAGAGCGTCCCGTTTCATCTCCTCCTGGATGCGAACCGTTCCCACGCTGAGTAACCTACCACGCACATGTCCGCCGTCGCCCCCAACCAGGCCGCGTCCCCTCCCTCGGAGACTGCTGGCGGCGTCGAGGTCCGCGGGCTGGAGCACCGCTTCGGCGCCAACCAGGCGCTGCACCCCACCGACCTCCAGATCCCTCCCGGCGGCGTCGTCGGCCTGCTGGGTCCCAACGGGAGCGGCAAGAGCACGCTGATGCGCCTGCTCACGGGCCTGGTCCCGAAGCAGCGGGGAGAGATCTCCGTGGATGGCGTACGCCTCACCGGCGATGGGCTCGCGATCCGGCGGCGCACCACCTACGCGCCCGGCGAGCTCCACCTGTACGGGGAGCTGAAGGGCGGCGAGCACCTGCGGTTTCTCATGCGCGGGCGCCCCGGCTCGAGCCTCGAGCGCGCACGCGCCATCGCCGGAGAGCTGGGCCTTCCCCTGGACCGCAGGATCCGCGAGTACAGCCACGGAATGAAGCGCCAGCTCCTCTTCGCGGCGGCCATCGCGCCGGAGGTCCGGGTCCGGATCCTCGACGAGATCAGCGAGGGGCTCGACCCGGCCAAGCGGAGTCAGGTCCTCGACCTCATCGACGCGGACGCGGCGCGAGGGACCACGATCCTGCTCTCCTCCCATCACCTGGGCGAGGTGGATCGCTCCTGCCAGCGGCTCGTCTTCCTGAACGCTGGCCGCGTCGTCGCCGACGAGAGCGCGGAGGAGGTCCGGCGCCGCGCCGGCCGCCTCGTCCGGCTCCGGTTCTCCCCAGGCGCCCTGAAGCCGACGAGCACCACGGTCCTCGAGGGTCCCGGGGTCGAGTCCGTCGAGGAGGCCGCCGACCGGGTGAACGTCATGCTCTCTGACGATGACCCCAGGGCATTTCTCGGCCGCCTCGCCGCCTCTGGCGATCTGCCCGCCCCCATCAGCGTGGAGCACGGCCGGATCTCCTTGAGCGAGCTGTACCGGACGCTCTACGGCGTGGAGGGCACCTGATGTTCAAGGGCAGCAGGGGCTACATCATCTACGGGATCGGCTTCTTCGCCGTGCTGGAGATCATGCTCGTCGCGGCGATCTACTGGTGGCCGACCTTCGAGCAGAACATTCCCTCGATCAAGGCCATCGCGGCCCCGATCGCGATGCTCAGCGACCTCGTGGACCAGGTCGACCAGTTCGGCGTCTCGGGTTACATCGTGGGCCAGCACTTCTTCAAGGGCTGCAGCGCGCTTGGAACCGCGGCGGCGGTGCTGTTCGCGGCCAACTCGGTCGCCGGCGAGGCCCACCGCGGCACCATGGAGATCTGGCTCGCGCGCCCGGTGTCGCGGCTGAGGCTCGTGAGCGAACGCTGGCTTGGAGGCCTGCTCGTCGTGATCGGGCCGGTGTTTGCGACGAGCCTGACGGTCCCTGGGCTCCTCGGCATGTTCGACAAGACCATGGCCATCTCGGACCTGATGCGCTGCTCCGTGCACATGAGCGCCTTCCTGGCGGCGATCTACGCGGTCAGCTTCCTGTGGTCATGCCACAGCTCCGAGCCCATGCGCATCAGCTTCGTGATGCTCTTCGTCTCCGTCATGGTCTTCGCCCTCTACCTGGTGGAGGGCGTCACCCATTACTCCCTCTACCGCCTGGTCGAGATCAAGGTGTTCATGCGCATCATCACGAACGATGCCATGAACTGGACGCTGCTCGCGCCGATGCTCGCCTGCACCGCCGCCGCCTACGGCCTCTCTGTTCGTGCGTTCCTCAAGCGAGTGCCCTGAGGGCCAAGCCCCGGGTTGGGAGCCCCGGGTAGAAGGCGCTGCGCAGGGAACGCTGGGGCCGGAGTTCTGAGCTCCTTGTCTCGGGCCCTCTGTGCTGAGCCCTCCTTGCTGGACCCTCTGCCCTGAGCCCTGGCGCGAGCCTGGGGGCCGCCCGGGTGCTGGCGTCCATCGGAGGCTCGAACTCCTCCGGCGATCGCTCGGGCGCACCTCGGGCCATCCGGGGGCTCAGCCTTCTCCGCGCGTGATCCAGTCCCAGAACGCTCGCTCCAGCTCCGGCACGTCCACCCCCTCGAAGGCTGCGTCGAGGGCGCTCAGCTGGCTCCGGGCCACAGCCGCGTCATACGCGCGCTGGGTGATCCCGCTGAGCGCGAGCTCCTCGACCTCCGAGCGCCAACTCTCCCTCAGGGCCAGGAAGTACCGCTCGACCAACGAGCCCCATGCCCTGCGCGACTGAGCCTCCTTGCTGGTCTGCAGGAACCGGATGAAGGCGTAGCTGTACGGATAGCACGCTGCCGCGTTGGCGTAGAAGGCTGACCTGGAGAGGCCGATCAACTCGCCGAGCGACGGCAGCGCAGCGCGGACCTCCTTGCGCTGTAGGTACTCGAGTTGCTGCTCCAGGGGCCCGATCTCGACGACCCGGCCGGATCGAATACGCGCGCCGGCGTAGTACTCCGAGAGGCCCTCGCCGAACCAGGTCTGAGGCGAAGCGGCGCTCATCACCTGGTCGAGGTACTGGTGGCAGACCTCGTGGTAGAGCGTCCTGGCCGTGGGGTGATCCAGCGGGATGGGACCCTCGGAGTCCTGGCGGGCGTCGTAGAGGACGAGCTCTCCGACTCCTGGGTTGAAGTAGCCCACGGTCGTGGGGCTCCCGCCATAGGTCAGGTACTCCCCGCGATCGCGGCAGATTCGAACCACCGCGAGCGATGAGATCTTCCGATCGGGTGGGAGGTCCGCCGTGAGCCTGCGGCGAACGGCCATCATGGCCCCTGAGAGCTGCACGGGGAGGAGCGAGTGCTTGGGCCCGTGGAACAAGACCATCGCGCTCTTGGTGTCCGTGACGCTCCAGCCATCGGCCAGCTTGACGCCGATCTCGATACGCTCCTCCTCGAATGGGAGCACCGTCTTTCGATACCGCGCCTCCCACTTCCTGCGACCCTGGTCCACCTCGGCCTGCTCGAAGAACTTGAAGCTGGTCGCCGCCCGCTGAAAGGCCCGACGCTCGCGGCGGTAGAGCGACTCCTCGCACTCTCCCACGAAGACGATGGCGTCCTTGGGCCCTGCCCACGCGTGGATGAAGACGCTCCGCTTCTTCCCATCCACCACGTGATACCCGGAGAGGCGGAACGGCTTGCGGCCGAAGCGAACGCGGACGTAGCGCTCCTCGTCGAGGTCCGACGTCGGGAAGACGCCCTGAGCCCAGGCCCGGGTCCCCGTCGCGTCGAGCCCGGGCTTCTCCACCCGGTACACGCTCTGGGTACAAGGCGCCGCTCGATCACTCGGCCCCTCCTTCGTCGCGAAGAGCAGCAGCAACCCCTCCGCGTCCGGCGGTACTTGCCGCGCTTCAAGCCGGGAGGAGCGCTCGAAACCGAAGCCAAGCGCGGGGTACTTCTCGAGTCGCTCCGGCGTCGCGCCGCTGGAGGAAGCGCCAGAGGCGCTGGCCATCAACAGAGCTCCGAGGATCAGCAGGTGGCATGCTCGCATGGACCCTTGATCGTCCACGAGCACCCCCACGCTCCAGACGGGTCAGCCGAAGCTACGCGCCAGCATCGTCCTGAGCCGCCATGTCCAGGTTCGGGACGCGCCCCCCCGACCGCTGACCGCCGCCAGGGGCACCACCTCATCGAACGCTCGGCGCGCCGACTCGACGTCGCCGGCGGCGCGCAGGATCCGCGCGCGCAGCATCGCGCTCTCCGGAGTCTCGCCGTGATTTCGCTCCAGCCGCTTCACCCGCTCCAGCGCGCCCTCCCACTGCCTCGCAGCCCGGGCCGCCTCGACCGACCGCAGCATCGCCCCGCCGTAGGCATACTCCTCGTCCTCTTGGAGGACCGAGTCGAGCGCCTCGAGGGCGCCCTCAGGGTCGCCACCCGCGCGAAGCCGAGCCTCCCCTAACCGATAGCGCAGCTCCAGGGAGGAGGGGTCCCCCTCGGACGCGGCCTCCAGCAGCGGGATCGCCCGACGGGCCTTGCCCTGGGAGAGCAACAGCGCGCCCAGCTTCCCCTTGTGGTGGGGTGTATCCACGGCCCCCAGCGATCGCTCGAGCCGCCGCCGCGCGCCCGCATCAACGGCCTCGGTGCCGAGCTTCGCTGCCACCGCAGAGACCAGCAGAGCCGTGAACCAGAAGCCCAGGAAGGGGATCCGGAACAGCGCCCCGACCAGCGGAAGCTGCGCCAGGAAGCCCGTCAGAATGAAGACCGAGACGAAGAAGATGAGGAGTCGAGCCATCCCGTGGGGAGGATAACGCACCACGAACGTATCCTCCCGACGTGGCTGATCGATCTCTACATGGCACCCGACCGCGGACGGCGGCGCGGCTCGAGCTGGGCCGCGCCCTCGGCGGGGCGCTCCTCGCGCCGCTGCGATACGCGGCCCACGTGCCGGTGCGGCGCCGTGTCCTCTCGGAGATCCGAGAGGACGTGCACGAGGGCGCCGGGGTGCTCAGCCCGCTCCCCACACCCGAGGTCCCGACCGATCGCCCGCTTCGCATCCTGATCGGGGCCGCCGAGGCCTCCGGCGAGATCCACGGCGCCAACCTGATCCAGGCCATTCGCGCCCGCGTCGAGGCCGCCGGTGGCCCGGCTCCGGAGTTCGCCGCGCTGGGCGGAGAGCGCATCCGCGCCCTCGATGTTCCGACCATCGCGGACCCCGTGGCCCGCGCCCACACAGGTTTCGACGGCGTCCTCGAGTCGCTGCCGTACTACGTCGGGGTGATCGAGGACACCGCCCGGCACGCTCGAACGGTACGCCCGGACCTCTTCATCCCGGTGGACTCCCCCGCTCTGAATGTGCCCCTGGCCCACGCCGTCCGGCGTTATGGCGTCAAGACCTGCCACCTCGTGGCGCCGCAGTACTGGGGCTGGGCCCCCTGGCGAGTCCGGGGCTACCGAAGGGCCATGGACCTCGCCCTCACCATTCTCCCCCACGAGCCCGCCTGGTACTCGAGGCACGAGGTCCACACCCGCCACATCGGCCACCCCCTCCTCGACCATCTCGCGGAGACCCCCGTGACCCGACCCGATGAGCGGTCACGGGTCCTCGCGCTGCTCCCCGGGAGCCGCCGGGGCGTGATCCAGCGCAATCTCCCGTGGATGCTCGACGCCCTAGAGCCGCTCCGGAAGGCCGCGCCCGACGCCGAGGTGCGGATCCTCCAGGCCACCGACGAACACGCCGCTCTGATCGGAGAGCTCGCCCGGGACCATGTGGTGACCTTCGCCAGCGGGGACCTGCACGGAGAGCTCGCCCGAGCCCGGTCCGCCTTCGCCGTGTCAGGGACCATCCTGACGGACGTGCTCCATCATCGACTCCCCACGGTCGTGCTCTACCGGTTCTCGAAGAGGCTCGAGTCTTTTCTCTATGACCACGTGCTCACGACCCCCTTCTTCGCGTCCACCAACCTGCTCGCCGGCAGCGAGGTGCTCCCCGAGCACGGCTTCCGCGGAGAGGGCCCCGTCGGGCTAGTGGGAGCCCAGGTTCGAGACGCCTTCCTGGATCCCGAGACCCGCGCGCGCGCCTCCAAGGGCCTCGAGGGGGCCGCCCGCCGCCTCGGTCCGCCGGGCGCCATTGACCGCGCGGCGGCCCACGCCCTCAACCTCGCCACGCCCCCGGGGGCCACAGGAGCCCCAGCCCGTGCCTGAGCCGAAGCCACCTTCCAGCGACGCAGACGGGTCGCCCACGGCGGACCTCCCTGGCGGCGCCGCAGGGCCCTCCGAGGGGGCTCCTGACCCGTCCCCGAGCGCAGGGCATGGGTTTTCATCACATTCATTGAATGACCCCGAGAGCCCCGGGTACAGCCGTTCGACGATGCACTGCGAGGCCACACAACTCATGACCGCCGCCCGCTCGGGTGACGAAGAGGCGTTCGAGGCCCTGTTCCTGAAGGTCCGCGGGGTCGCCATCCAGTCGGCACGCTCCCTGGTCGGCTCCCATGCGGACGCCCTCGACATGACGCAGGAGGCCTTCATCAAGGCCTACAAGGCGAAGGGGAGCTATGACCCGGACCAGCCGTTCCTGCCCTGGTTCCACCGCATCCTGAGGAACACCTGCTTCAGCTTCCTCCGCAAGCGCGGCCGCGCGCGCAACACCTCGCTACACGCCGTCGATTCGGACGGCGAGAGCCACACCCTCCAGCTGGAGGACGAGTCCGCTCCGAGCCCCTCGGACCGGTTCGTCGCAGAGGAGCGCCGCGAGCACTTCGAGGTCGCCCTCGAGCGACTCTCCGCGACCGACCGGGAGATCCTGGTCCTTCGCCACTACCAGGAGCTCTCCTACCGCGAGATCTCAGAGGCCCTGGAGATCCCCCAGGGGACCGTCATGTCGCGGCTCTTCCACGCACGGAAGCGACTGCGCGTACATCTTGAACCGAGGATCGAAGATCTCTTGAGTCCAACGAGCGACGGAGGACGCTCGCCGCGCTGAGCTCAGCTCGGCGCGTAAGACCACCCATGATGCTGGACCCGGACAACCGCCATCCCGAGGAGCCGCCGCCTGGCGAGGATGAGCTCATGGCCATGGCCTTTGCCGATGGCGAGCTGGGCGCCGAGGAAGCCGCGGCCTTCGCCACGCGCCTGAAGAGCGACCCCGCCCTCCTGCGTCTCGTGGCCGAGCACCGGGCCCTCGACGCCCTCGCGCGGCAGGTGGGGCACCCCGAACCAGCCGAGATCGACTGGGCGAGGCTCAAGGCAGACCCCACCCATCGAGGGAGCACCGTCGCCGGCTGGGTGCTGCTCACCGCGTCCGCGCTCATCGGCGCCGCCGTTGCGAGCGGGAGCTTCCTCCTCGACGACTCGGTCCCCTTCCCTGCCCGCGCCCTCGCGGGGGCCGGCGTGCTCGGGCTCGCGCTGCTCTTCAGCGCGGTGCTCCGCCGCCGCCTGCGCGCCATCCCCCTCGACCCCTACCGCCACGTCCAGCGCTGACATGTTGATCCTGACCACCACCGAGGTCGCCGCCGCTGAGATCACCGAGAGCCTCGGGCTCGTCCGCGGGACCACCGTCCGGACGCGCCACTGGGGCCACAACCTGATCGCCGCCTTCAAGGGCCTGGTCGGCGGTGAGGTCCACGAGTACACCAAGGTCATCGCCGAGGCGCGGGAGGAGGCGCTCGATCGCATGAAGGCCGAGGCCTTCGCCCTCGGCGCAGACGCGGTCGTCGGCTTCCGCTTCGCCACCAGTGAGGTCGCGAAGAACTGCGCCGAGGTCGTGGCCTACGGCACGGCGGTCAAGGTCGTTCGCCCCGACCAGGGCTGAGCCACGCCGGCGCCTGCCGCTGGCGGACGCTCAGCAGCGCGCGAGGATTCGGTGCCGAGCGAGGATTCAGTGCCGAGGAAGGACTCAGTACCGAGCGAGGATCTCGTCGAGGTCCTTGCGCGCGAGCGCGGGGACCTGGCAGCCGTCGGCGGGGTAGCCCACCGGGATGAGCAGGAACGCCCGCTCGTTCGCGGGGCGGTCGAGCACCTTCGCGAGGAAGCCCATGGGGCTAGGCGTGTGCGTCAGCGTCACGAGGCCGGCGGCGTTCAGCGCGGCGAGCAGCATGCCGCTCGCGATTCCCACGGACTCCTGGGTGTAGTAGTTCTGCCCCTGACTCCCGTCCCCCTGCAGCTCCCAGGCGTGGCGAAAGACGATGATGAGCGCGGGGGCGATCTCGAGGAACGGCTTGCTCGCGTCCGTGCCGAAGGGCTGGAGATCCGCGAGCCACTCGTCGTTCATACGACCGCGGTAGTTCGCCTCCTCCTCCTCCTCGGCCGCGGCCCGGATCTTCGCCTTCAGCTCCGGGTCCGTGACAAGCGCAAAGGTCCACGGCTGCTTGTGGGCGCCTGAGGGCGCGGTCCCTGCTGCCCGGATGCAGTCCTCGAGGACTTCAAGCGGCACCGGCTCAGGCGAGAAGGACCGTACAGAACGCCGCCGATCGGCCTCCGCGGCGAAGGCCGCGGCCCGCGCACGCATCTCGTCCTCGCCTTGGCGGCGGAACTCGAGCGGAATGAAGGGGGCATCGGCCATGGGGACACGGGGGATGTGGACAATGGGATGAACCTCCCTGGCTGCGCGCCGTTACGGGGGTCGTCCAGGGCACTGCGCCGGACCCCCTCGGAGGGGTGACCTGCGCGCGAGGCTCGACTACGTTACCGATGACATGCTGAGACTGCTCACTCTCCCCCTCGCTATCGCCCTCTCCGCGCTGGCCCTCGCCGGACTCGCCTCCGCCCAGGCCCCCAGGGCCGACGAACTCCCGGATCTGAAGGGCGAGATCGACTTCTCGATCCGATGGCTGAGGAGCACCCAGAACCCCGAGACCGGCGCCTACGGCGGCGACATCGAGGCCACCGCGTGGGTCCTCTTCGCCCTGGCAAGGAGCCCGCGCAAGTACGAGCGGCCGGACGGCCCCTTCATCTCGAAGGCCCTCGACTACCTCCTCTCTCTCCAGCGAGAGGACGGCTCCTTCGTGGACGCGGACCGGCCCGAGGGGTCCGCCCTGGGCTCGACCCGCGCCGCTGCCGCCGCGCTCTCGGTGCACATCGACGACCGCTCGGTCGCGCCCCTCGGCAAGGCCCTGAAGTACCTCGCGAGCAACGGCGTCGACGCCCCCTCACTCGAGCAGATCGAGGTCCCCGAGGACGAGGCCGGCGCGACCCGCCTGGCCTTCAAGCTCCTCGGCGACCGCGCGAAGGAGGGCTCCTGGGAGGGGCCGCGCGGCAGGGTCACCGAGACGGCCCGCGGCGTCGAGGCGCTGACGCGCATCCGCAGCCAGGTCGCCCCGCCGGCCGCGGCTCCGGGCAAGCCGTCCCCGCTCCCGCGCTACTCCCCGGCGACCCGCGTCGACATCGATGAGGCCGTCCTGCGCGGGGCGCGCTTCCTCCTCGCCGCGGGAGAGGGCGCGCGCTGGGGTGCGCCGGGTCAGCCTGACGCGGGCTTGACCGCCATGGTCACCAGCGCGCTCCTCGAGGTCCCCGAGCCGCGGCCCGCCGACATCCAGGCCGCCATCGACGACGCCCTCGCCTGGATCCTCACCCACCAGAAAGCGAACGGCTCCATCCACCAGGGGCGCCTCGCGAACTACGTCACCTCGGCGTCCATCATGGCGCTCGCTGCCGAACCGAAGTACGCCGAGCCCGTGCTGCGCGCGCGCAACTGGCTCATCGGGCTCCAGGCGGACGAGGGCGAGGGCTACTCCGAGGGCGACCTGTACTACGGCGGGATCGGTTACGGCGGCGACGAGCGCCCCGACCTCTCCAACCTCCAGATGTCCCTTGAGGCGCTGGCCGCCTCTGGACTCTCCCGGGACGACGCCGCCTTCCAGCGAGCCCTGAAGTTCCTTGAGCGCTGCCAGAATCGCTCCGAGACCAATGACGTCGAGCTGACCCGCAAGGGCATCCTCATCAAGTCCGGCGACGACGGCGGCGCGGGCTATGCGCCGGGGGACTCCAAGGCCGGCTTCGTGCAGCTAGCGGACGGCACGAAGGTCCCGCGCTCCTACGGGTCCATGACCTACGCCCTGCTCAAGAGCTTCGTCTTCGCCGGCCTCAGCCAGGACGATCCGCGGGTCGAGGCCTGCTGGAAGTGGCTGTGCGAGAACTACACCCTCGACGTCAACCCGGGCTTCGACCCCGGCGGCGATCCCGTGGCCCCCTACCAGGGCCTCTACTACTACTTCCACACCATGGCGAAGGCCCTCGACGTCTACGGCGTCGACGAGGTCGTGGACGGGAAGGGCGTGAAGCACGACTGGCGCGCCGAGCTCGCCGGCCGGCTCCTCTCGCTCCAGGATCGCGGGAACGGTAGCTGGGCGAATCGGAACGCGCCCCGGTGGTGGGAAGGCAACCCCGTGCTCGCCACGAGCTACGCGCTCCTGAGCCTCGGCGCTGCGCGCAAGTGATCAGCGCCCGGGGTCGCTGACGAGGTCGGTCCCGGCCAGCAGCCGACGCCCCTCGGCGAGGGCCTCCGCGGCCTCAGTCGCCACAGGCGCCCCAGGGTCCTCCGCGAGGTTCACAAGCTCCTCGGGGTCGCGGCCGAGGTCATAGAGCTCCTCCGACGGTCGGAACCGCAGGCGCTGGACTCGGCGGGCGAGGCCCGCGTCGCCCTCCGATGCACCGCGCACCATCTCGTGCCAGGTGTCGGACGTGAGCATCACAGCGTTCTCGAAGCTCAGCCCCTCGCCCCAGGTGCGGATGTACTTCCAGTCACCGAAGCGGACCGAGCGTGAGGGGACGGCGGGCTCCACCCGGTGGGCATCGTGAGTCGCGAAGATACTCGTCCGCCAGTCCTGCGGGTCGCCGCCCTCGAGCAGCGGCACCAGGGACCGACCGTCGAAGGCTCCTGCCACGCCAGGGCTCCCTGCGAGGTCTAGAAAGGTCGGCAGCAGGTCGGTGAGAGACACGAGGTGATCGTCGTCACCAGCTTCGACCCCGGGCCCGAACGCGAGGAGCGGCATGTGAATCCCGGCCTCGTAGAGGGTCGTCTTGGCGAGGGGGAACGGCGGCCCGTTGTCGCTGGTGAAGAACCCGACGACATTGTCCCTCTCCTCCTCGGCCAGGCGGTCGAGCACGGCCCCCACCGTGGCGTCCATACGCCGGAGGCCGTCATGGAAGCGTGCGAGCTCGGCCCGGACCACGGGGGTATCCACGAGCGCACCTGGGACGGCGACCGCCGCAGGGTCATGGGGCGGCGGGGAGCCCTCCCCGAAGGGCGCGCCGTCGGTGGGAAAGGGCCAGTGGCTGTCGCGGAAGTTCACCACGAGTGCCCACGGACGACCGTCATCCTCCTGGAGGAAGGCGTCGAGCTGCTCCACGTGCCACCGGAGGCTGCGGGCCCCCTCGTCCGCGCGACCGGAGCGGGAGAGGAAGTCGAACGGGAAGCGGCGCAGTGGCTTCGCGCCGACCTTGCCGATGAGCCCCGTGCGGTAGCCCGCATCACCGAGCAGCTCCCCCCACACGGGGACGCCGTCGACAATGGGCCCGAAGCCGTTGGCGCCGTGCCTGGCCGGCATGAGCCCCGTGTAGATCGAGGAGCGGGACGGGGTACAGACGGCGCTCGGTGCGTAGGCCCGCGTGAAGCGGCGCCCATCTCGGGCCATGGCGTCCAGCCGGGGGGTCTGCACCCCCTCAGCGCCATAGCACCCCAGCACCACTCCCTGGTCGTCCGAGACCAGCAGGAGAAGGTCAGGACGCGAATCCACAGATCCACTCTGCGGCGGGCCACCGCAGCTCCCACTGAGCAGGGCAAGGAGGACGATTCCGAGGCGCATGTCGCTATTGTGCCTGTAGCGAGACCACGATTCCCCCATGCAGGACGAGTTCAAGACCCACATGGTCCTCGACGGCTTTCATGTCGCCGGTGGCCAGAGACGCCCGATCAAGCTGACCCTCGACCTCGAGGGGATCTCGGTCGACGGCGGAGCGATGGAGCCGTGGCGACACGTCAAGCTGCGGCGGGACGAGGCGGACGGCGCCGTCCTCGTCGTGACCCGCGACCGGGTCCTGGGCTCCGACGACCCGGGCTTCCTGCGCTCGCTGGAGGGCGCCGCTGGCAACACCCTCGACCGCGAGCTCGCCAAGCTCGTCGGCGGTCAGGTCGGCCTCAAGGGGTCGAGCATCCTGGGGTGCCTGGGGTTCCTGGTCCTCGTATGGGTCCTCGTGACCGCGGTGCCGGGGTGCTTCCGGAGCACGATGGACGCCACGGTGGACCAGCTCCCCTACTCCGTCGATGAGGAGCTCGGGCGGGTCACCGAGGAGTCGATGGAGGTGAGCGACGTGGTCGATGACGCCGAGGTGCAGCAGGCCATCGAGCTCATGGTCGAGCGCCTCAGCGGCGAGTTCCAGGACACCGACGTCAACCCTGCCGAGGTGACCTGGAACGTGCGCGTGGTGGACAGCGAGGAGGTCAACGCCTTCGCCCTCCCCGGCGGCTATATCACGGTCTACACGGGCCTGATCGAGGAGGCGACGAGCCCCGACATGGTCGCCGGCGTGATCGGCCACGAGATGGCCCACGTGCTCCAGCGTCACGGCCTCCGTCGGGTCGCGAACCAGCTCGGGCTCTTCGCCGGCGTGCAGCTCATCTTCGGCGGCACGGGCGGCCTGGTCGGCATGGCCGGCGATGTACTCGCCCTCGCCAAGGGACGCGAGTGGGACCGTTCCCAGGAGACGGAGGCGGACGTACTCGGGACCACCGCGATGATCCGTGCGGGCCTCGACGCCAAAGAGCTGGGCGAGTTCTTCCTCATCCTCAAGGAGAAGTACGGCGAGACCCCGGGGGTGCTCGGCTGGATGAGCACCCACCCCATGCACTCGACGCGGGTCGACGACATCCAGGCACAGGTCGACGCCGCCGAGGGCGTGGAGCCGGACCCGCTCGACATCGACTGGGCGGATATCCTCGACCGGGTTGGGGCGCCCGAGGACGATTGAGCGGCGCGCCTGGGGACGCGGCGGACTGGTCAAGCGCGGCGACCCTCGAGGAACTCCTGCGGCTCACCCGGCGCTTCCTGACCGGGGCGATCGACCGGTTCCCTGGCTGGGGCGCGGGAGACCTTGATGAGGAGACCGACGACCTGCGCGACGGACTGCTCCAGGCCGTGGACGCCGGGCTCCTCCCCGTGGCCTCCCAGCCTGGGGAGCCCTTCGCGCCGGGCCACGATGACCTCGACTGGGGCCGGCGAGCCTTCGTGGGCGGCTTCGTCGCGCCAGAGCGGGCCGCCGCCATCGCGGCGGCCGCGACGCGCTGGGGACTGGAGGCCCTGCTCCAGGGACCCGGGCTCCCCCCCTCCGCCCGCTCCGTCCCCGTGGGCCTGAGGGACGGGCTGCCCTTCCTCGTCCTCGGGCCCGAGGCGCGCGACCAGGAGCTCGAGATCTTCGCGGAGGGCGCCGGCCCCGCCGCCGAGGCTGCCCTCGCCCGCTGTCCCTTCATGTGGCTCTTCGACCCGGTCTGGGGCCGCAGGGAGGCCCTCCCCGCTGCGCTGGCCTCCCTGCCGCAATAGAGCCTGTGCCCCGGTAGGATTCCCTGGCGACGCCAACGCGCCCACCGCCTCGCCGTACGCGCGGCACCCCCTCCACTTCGCCCCTGACTCAGCATGGACCGTCCCCGCCTCCCCGGCTTCGCCCTCGCCTGTGGCCTCCTCTGGCTCCTTGCCGGGGCGCTCTATAAGTTCTTCGATGGGTCCCCCAACGACCTCCCCCAGCCGGTGGTCGAGCACTCGCCCTTCGACAAGTTCAACACCTTCCGGCTCGCGATCGCGGCGGAGTTCGCGGTGGTCGGGCTCGTGCTCACCGTCCCTCGCCTCGGCTGGATCGCCCTGAGCGGGATCTTCTCGGTGTTCCTCGCGGTGCTCGTCCCGC
The DNA here is from genome assembly GCA_905480285.1 of uncultured bacterium. Taxonomy (GTDB): domain Bacteria; phylum Planctomycetota; class UBA1135; order UBA1135; genus Saltatorellus. Next base: position 4,058 of record CAJQPT010000064.1, on the reverse strand, counting down.
TCGCCCTTGGGGGCGAGTCCTCGTGCGGGTGCTTCGGCTCCAACGTGACCATCGCGCCGTGGCAGATGATGCTCATCGACGGGAGCCTCCTGGGGCTGCTGCTCTTCTCCGCCCCATGGCGGCTGCCGAAGGAGGCCGGGCTTGGCGCACCCGCATTCATCCCCTTCCTCCTCGTAGCGATCGTCGCCCCCCTGATGAAGCTCGACCCGCCGACGCTCCCCACGTTGATCCGCCCCAATGGGATCACCGCTGCCGCCCCACAGGGCGAGGGCGACGGCCAGGCCGCCGATCCGGGACCTGAAGGCGCCGACCCGGGCCCGTCCGCCGGCGGAACCGAAGAGCCCAGGCCCGCGCCGGCTGAGGAGGAGGCCACGGAGCCGAGCGGTGAGCTGCCTGAGTTCTACGAGCTCCGCTCGACGGAGTGGACCGGCCAGGACTTCTACGCCACCGACATCGCGGCCTTCGCCGATCAGAGCATGGGCGCGGTCCTCCCGAACAGCCACGTGGTCGTCTACCGCCAGACCTGCGAGGTCTGCAAGGAGCACCTGGAGGAGCTCTGGGAGGAGGCCCAGAACGACCCGAGCCGCTGGGCCAGCGACGGCGGCGCCGCGGGCGGCCAGAGCCTGGTGCTCCTGCGGATCATCGAGAACAAGGACACCGCCGAGAACAACCTCTGCGAGCTGCTCCCCGAGCCCTCCCAGAAGGTGACGCTGCCGGCGCTCAAGCGCGGCTACGGCATCACGACCCCCATCGCCTTCGACGTGGACGAGAACTTCATGGTGCAGAACGTGACCGACCTGCGGCACTGAGCTTCAGGGCGGGCGGGGTCCCGCGGCCTGCCCGTCGAATGCCTGACACCCAAAGCCCCGCGCTATTTGAACGGCCCGGCGCTCCCTGAGGGGGCGCCGGGCCGTTGGCTTGGATCCGCGGTCGGGCTCGCGGCTCGGCCGCGGCAGAGCCTCACTTCGCCGAGACGAGGTAGCCCAGCCAGGCCTCGCAGTTCTCACCGCGCTCGTCGATCTCGAAGACGCCGTCGCCCTCGTCCTCGTCGTCAGGGTCCGTACCCTCGAACCAGGTCGTGACGTCCGAGAAGCCCGCGTCGTAGAGGACGTCGCGGATCTCACCGAGGTGCCAGAAGCGCCAGTCGTACTCGAAGGCGTTGGTCAGCTCGGAGCCGTCACGGAATCGGAAGTGGATGGCCGTGAGGAACTGCCCGGTGCCCGGCACATACTCGCGCTGGTCCCAGACGTATTCGATCCCGCCGCCGAGGGAGCGGAGCTCCTCCTGCTCGACGGTGGCCTCGGGGCCGCCGTAGAGGTCCATGACGAAGATGCCGTCGTCCGCGAGGTTCTCACGCACGGACTTGCAGTAGTCGACCAGCTCCTTGCGCGTCTTGAAGCACCAGTAGCTGAAGTTCTGCGCCGCGGTGATGTCCGGCTTCTGCGGAGAGGCCGAGCGCACGTCGTCGAGCCGGAACTCCACGCGCTCGATCCCGTCCTCCACCTTGATGAAGTTGTTGCGCTTACCCCACTCCACCGGCTCGGCGTCGAGGTCGACGCCCTCCGCCGAGCGGGCCGGGTCACGGCGCACCCACTCCGAGCACATGGAGGCCGTGCCGCAGAAGTCCTCCCGGAAGCGAAGGGGGGTCCCTTCGCGGTAGTGCGCATACGCCTTCTCGAGGAAGTCGATGTCGGTCTCGGGGGAGTTGACCGCGCGCTGATACAGCTCGAACCGGTCAGCGTTCTTGGCGTTCATCCGCCGATCCCGCTTCTTGCCCTCCTTGCCCGGCTGATCCTTGGCGCGCGATGTCCGCCGGCGCTCCTCGCCCCCGGATCCCTTGCCGTCGCCCTTGCTCTTGCCGGGGCCCTTGCCCTTGCCGGAGCCCTTGGCCTTGTCAGATTTTGTCTTGGTGCTTGAGGCCATCTGGTCCCCCTGGGTCTTGGTGCTCGAGGTCTCTGCGCTCGAGGACTCTGTGCTCGAGGTCTCTGTGCTCGAGGACTCTGTGCTCGCGCCGTTGCGCAGCGAGCGAGCAGGTTAGCGAGCGAGAGCGCGACTTTCGCGCCCTCGCTGAGGTTTCACGTCACACGGGCGCCGTCAGAGGCGCGGCTCGCCCTCATTCCAGGCCGGCCGCCAGGGCTCGTTGACGAGCGCTCTCGCCGCCTCGAGGCAGACCCGGACGGCGGTCTCCATGTGCTGGTAGTCGAGGGTTTGCCACTCGTCGGACGGCTGGTGATAGTCCGTGTGCTCCCCGTACGTAGAGAGGGTCTGGGCCACGATCCCGGCCCTGGCAAAGGGGACGTTGTCGGAGCGAGTGAAGAAGCTCATGCCAGGGCGCAGGTCCGCCTTGACCGCGATGCCCCGCTCCCGCAACCCCGGCCCGAGATCGGATCGATCGTCCCCGGTCAGCCAGACGTTGCCGGCCCCACCAACGAGCGGATCTGGACGGCCCAACATCTCGAAGTTCAGGGCGCACACGACCCGGTCAATCGGGTGCGTCGGGTTCGCCACCCAGTACGTCGAGCCCACGAACCCCCGCTCCTCGCCCGTGTCGAAGATCGCCACCACAGACCGGACGGGGCGCTCCCCAGCGGCGAGGGCCTCCGCCACCTCCATCACGGCGGCGCAGCCTGACGCATCGTCGTCCGCCCCGTTCATGATCGCGTCCGCCTCGGCGTCGCCGCGCTGAATCCGGGAGCTGACGCCGATGTGATCCCGGTGGGCAGACAGGACGACGATCTCATCCGCGAGCTCAGGGGAACCCTCCGAGCCCGCCCCCTTCAGGAACCCGACCACGTTGAAGTCCTCGCCCTCCTCGACCGAGGCCTTGGCGTCGAGGGTGATCTCCTGCACATCGCCGCTTGAGAACCGCTCGCTCCACGGCCCGCGGAGCGACAGCTGCACGGCGGCGCCGCCGCCCGCTGCGACCGGGCCGAGCGAGCTGCCATTGGGCTTTGATCGCTCGCGCGCCTTGGCCTTGCGCGGGAGGACAATCATGCCGAAGCCCTCTCCGCCCCCGTGCCCGGCGTCGCTGAGCCAGCGCCGCGACTTCATGGCCGACGTGGTCATGACCAGGGCGAGCTCCGCGTTCGCCTCGGAGGGGACGTCCGACTCCTCGCGGACCACCTGAACCTTGAACGTCCGCGGCTCGCCGGGGATGGCTCCCCGCGAGGAGAAGGTGAAGCTCTCCCCGTTGTAGAGCACCTCCTCGAGCCCCTTGCCTTTGACCAGGAGCTCGGGGACGCCGCTGTAGTTCAAGCGCTGCAGGGGGATCCGCTGCAGGAAGGAGCCCTCGCCTGCGCCCGGCTCGAATCCCGCCGCGGCGAGGCGCGCGGCGAGATAGCGCGCCGTGGCGTGGCTCCCCTCGCTGCCCATGGCCCGTCCTTGCATGGCATCGGAGGCGAGCGCCTGCACATGACCGCGCAGCTCATCGGCGCCGACTTCTGCGCTGACAGTGAGGTCGCCGGGGAAGCCGTCAGCGTCCTCGCGCGCGGTTTCCTGGCGCGCTGTATCCCTGAGAACTGTATCCCTGAGAACTGTGCCCTGGAGAGCTGTGTCCTGGAGAGCGGGCGCGGCTGGCGCGAGGAGGAGCAGCGAGCAGAGGAGTCTGAGCATGGACCGAGGATAGCCCCCGGCCATGCGGGCCGTCATCGGGGGAGTGCAGTTCGTCGCGCGCGGTGCGCGCGCGGTGCGGCAGGTCAGCGGGTCAGCGGAGACCCACCAGGGCCTTGAACGGACCGGGCGCCCGGCTCGTGGTCCGAACCGGGCGCCCATGGGTCCAGGGAGGCATGACAGGCCGCCTCTGCAGAGGCCACGCCAGGTCAACCTCGTCAGGTGGGACCCGCTGGGTCGGCCCTGCCAGGTCAGGACTGCCAGGTGAGGACAGCCAGGTGAGGACAGCCAGGTGAGGACAGCCAGGCGGGCCCCGCAGGAGCCTCCGATCAGGCCACCAGGTCGCGGAGGGTCCTGAGGACCTGCTCGTTGATCTTGGGGTCGCCAACGTGGACGCGAACCGCCCCGTCCATGCCGCGCGGGACGCTCATGATCCCGGGCTCGAGGCG
>CAJQPT010000063.1 GCA_905480285.1 uncultured bacterium | reverse complement strand
GTCTCGCTACGCAGAGCTCGCGGGTGATACGGGCCGGAGGCTCTTCCCCGAGATCGAGGAGGAGTTCGCACGCACCCGCGGGGTGATCCTCGACCTGCGGGAGGCGTCCACGCTGCTCGAGCGAGACCCCACGCTCAAGCGATCGATCCAGCTCAGGAATCCCTACGTGGACCCCATGAGCTTCCTGCAGGTCGATCGGCTTAGGCGGTGGCGAGAAGGGAATCGGGAGGATCGCGCCCTGGAGCGAATCCTGATCGAGACCGTCCGGGGCATCGCCAGGGGGCTCCGCAACACCGGTTGACCATGCCGGGCGGACAGATTGTTGCGTAACACCGTGTCAGGCCCACATTCTTGGGCGCGTGGACGATCGGGCCGCTTACGCTTGTTTATACGTGCAACTAAGCCGCTCGTCGTACCCACCAGCGATGAGGCGCCACGGTTTGGCTCAATGCACGCAGTCCCGCCATGAAGCCCCAACGAATCCTCCTCGCCGACGACCATCAGATGTTTCTCGAGGGGCTCGAACGCCTGCTCAGGAAGGACTTCGAGATCGTGGGATCCGCACAGTCAGGGCCGGAGCTTGTCCGGCTCGCCGGGGAGTGCAACCCGGACCTGATCATCACGGACTGGTCCATGCCAGAGCTCTGTGGTCTCGACGCGGTGAAGGAGATCCGCAAGGGCGGTCAGGACCCCAAGTGCATCATCCTAACGATGCACGAGGATCCCACCTATGCGTCCGAGGCGATCGAGAGTGGCGTACACGGGTACGTGCTCAAGCGAGCGGCCACCTCGGAGCTGGTGTCCGCGATCGAGGAGGCCCTCTCCGGCGGCTGTTGGATCTCCCCGGCGCTCGCCGCGAAGATCATCCGGAGCAAGAGCCAAGACGGCTCGAACGAGTCCGAGGAGGCTGCCCCGGAGGCCGCGCTCTCTGACCGACAGGTGCGCATCTTGAGGTCGCTCGTCGAGGGTAAGATCGCGAAGGAGATCGCCGGCGATCTGGGCATCTCGCGCAAGACGGTGGAGTACCACAAGTACAAGATGATGAACCAGCTCAAGCTCGGCTCCACCGCGGAGCTGATCAGGTTCGCCGTCCAGAACGGGCTGGACTCCTAGGACCGGAGTCCTCGAGCGGGGCTTCCGGCGTTGCTCTCTCGGCGTTGACCTCTCGGCGCTGGGCGCGGGGCTCGCGGCGCTAGCCTCTGCGGCGTGCGACATATCCAGACCGAGCCGCCCATGATCGAGTACGCGGATCACCCGTCCCTTTGGCCCGCCGCCTTCGTGGCGCGCTTCGATACGCCGCTGCGGCACCTTGAGGCGCCGCTGAGCGTGCAAGCGGCTCTGTCAAAGGGCTCCGCCGCAGGCGAAGCGCTCTCCAAGAGCGCCGCCGGGCCCGGCAGTGAACTCGGGATCGGTACGATCGATCCAGACACCCGCGAAGCGCTCAGGCGCGACACCCGCTCGCTCCTCCGACACGGCGGGTACAAGCCATCGGGCCGCGGCAAGCCCTCCGCCGAGTACCTCGCCCGCGCCAACTTGGAGAGCGACCTCCCGTCGATCAACGTCGCGGTGGATACGTGCAACGCCCTGAGCCTGCACTCCGCGCTCCCGATCAGCGTCGTGGACCTGGACTTGCTCCTGCCCCCAATGAGGGTCGCAACGGTCGAACACGGGAGCTATGTCTTCAACTCGAGCGGCCAGGAGATCCAACTCGACGGGTTGCTCTGCCTGATGGACGCCACGGGACCCCGCGCGAACGCCGTCAAGGATTGCCACGAGACCAAGACCCACGGAGAGACCGACGCGATCCTCTCGGTGGTCTGGGGTTCCAACCAGCATGCGGACCACTGCGAGAGGGTCCTCGAGGCCTTCATGGCTCTCATGGCCGGGGCTGGCGCCGCGGTGGAGCGCGTCGGCCCGAGGCGAACTGGGGTCGCCCCTACGGACTGAGAGCCTCGCGCGGCGCGAACGACGACGCCCAGCGAGCGCCGACCAGGTGTTCTTTGCTGGGCTCGGGCCGGGACCGCCCGGGCTCAACGCTTGGCGCCTGGGGCCCCTGCCCTGGGGCCCCTGCCCTGAGTCTTCTACCCCGGATCTTCTACCCCGGGTCCCTGCTCCCGCATGGCCATTTAGCCACTCCCAACAGCTCCCGCGGAGCGGAGAGATGGTCGGGCCGAGAGGATTCGAACCTCCGACCTCTGCAACCCCATTGCAGCGCGCTACCAAACTGCGCCACGGCCCGACCTGTTGGGGGCAGAAGGTTAGGGCCGGAAGGGGTGCGCGTCAATCCAGGGAAGAGGGTTGCCCGATCGAATGGACCGGAAGACGCCTTCCCGGGGCACCGACCTCTCTCTTTGGGCTACAAAGGACCCATGCCCCGCACCATGCGATCCCAGGCGGTCCCGACCAACCGGGTCCGCTTCCGACATCGAAGCTGGATGCGCTCCATGACCCTGGCCACCCTCGGCTGGGCCGTGGTCTGGTGCTCCCTCGCCGCGGCCAAGTGGGGCTTGGCTGCCCCAGCCAACGCCGTCTATGTGGTCTCCGGAGCGCCTGCAGTTGTGGGAGCGGTCCTCGCGCTGACGACCATCCGGGCCCGCAAGCCCTGGGTCCTGATGACCCTGGTGGCCCTCTTCGCAAATGCATCCCTGCTGGCCCTACCGGCGCTCTTCGATGAGGACATCCGCGCCGCGCTGCTGCGCTGAACGCTGATCGCTCGGGCTGTGGTCCAGGGGGCCCGGTTCCAGGACGCGGTTCCCGGGCTGTAGCTCCAGGGGTGCGGCTCGAGGGGTGTCCATCAGCGGCAGTGCTTGCCAGGCCGAACGGAAAGGGCCCGATGCCCGAAGATCAGGCTCCTGAGCCCGGGCCTCCAGGCCTCCAGGCCTCTATGCCCTCGGGCCCTCAGGCCCTCAGGCTGACGGAGGGTCAGGCAGGGTCAATGGGCTCGGCGCCCATGAGCATCATGACGCCGGTCACCGTCGCGGCGACCGTGAGGCCGAGGGCCACGTAGGCTCCCACGTGGTGAGCCTTCCTGGAGACCTTGCCCATGGCCGCCAGAGGACCGGTGATCAGGGGCCAGAGATAGGCGGCCGTCGTGAGTCGCGCGAGGCCGAGGTGGATCGGCGTGATGACCCCCGCCGCCTCCAGGTCGTAGATCTCCCCCACCCTCAGGGCGAAGAAGATCGCGATCGCGAGGTGAGCTACCGACACGCCCACGAAGATGATGTGGGCCCGGATAAGCCTGCGCCGCCCGGTCCACGCCGCGGCCAAGAGGAAGCCGACCGTGAGGAGCAGGAAGGTGATGAAGCCGCTGACCGGTCCCATCAGCCCTGATCCAGGCCTTCGAACAGGCCCGCCATCTCATCGGTGGGCTCACGGCTCATGAGGTCGAGCACGGCCTCGCGCGGGTCCTTGGACTCGAACAGCACCGCGTGGACCTGCTCGGCGATCGGCATGGAGACGTCGTCCTCGTTGGCCTCCGGTCCGAACAGCGCCTTGGTGGTCCAGACACCCTCGGCGACCATCTTCATCTCCCCGAGCACCTGCTCGAGGGTCTTCCCACTCCCCACGGCCTCACCAACCGACCGGTTCCTCGAGTGCTTGGACGTGCACGTGGTCACGAGGTCACCGAAGCCCGCGAGCCCGAAGAAGGTGCGGACGTCCGCGCCGCGCGCCTTGCCGAAGCGGGCCATCTCCACGATCCCGCGCGTCAGCAGCGCGCTCTTGGCGTTGTCTCCGAGCTGGAGCCCGTCACAGATTCCAGCCGCGATCGCGATCACGTTCTTCAGCGCGCCGGCAAGCTCCGCCCCGTAGCCATCCGGAGTCGTGTAGACCCGGAAGGAGCTGCTGTTGAAGGCGCCCTGAACTCGAAGGGCGAAGTCCCGGTCCTCGCACCCGGCGACGACGGAGGCAGGCAGGTCATGAGCCACCTCCTCGGCGTGGCTCGGGCCGGTGAGGACGCAGACCGGGCGCTCGCCGAGGATGCGGCGCAGGATCTGGCTCGGAGTGCGGAAGGTCTCGATCTCGAGCCCCTTCGAGGCCGTCACGAGGGGGATCCCGCCGGGCAGGGCGTCCTCGAACTTGAGCGCCACCTGGCCAACGAACTGGGTGGGCACCACCGATACGACGAGGTCGGCGCCCTCCGCGGCGCCGAACGGATCGGCGCTGGCGACGAGATTGGAGGGGAAGGGAACTCCGGGCAAGTAAGCCTCGTTCGAGCCCGCAGCGGTCATCGCCGCGGCCTGCTCGGGAAAGGCGCTCCAGAGGACGGTGTCGATCCCGTTCTTCGCGAGGCGCAGAGCGAGGGTGGTGCCCCAGGAGCCGTCGCCGATGACAAGGGCCTTCTTCACGGTGTCGGCGGTCGGTTCAGTCATGGTTTGGTGTCCTTCTCAGGGGCAGGGGGCCCGCTCCCCTTCTGGCCCATGCGCGGTTCGGTTCCAGCGAGCATCCGCCTGATGTTCGAGCGGTGGCGAACGACAACGAGCAGGGAGAGCAGTCCGCACGCGAACACAAAGGCGCCCGCGTCCTCCAGGCGGATGGCCGCGACCACCGGGAAGGCGAGCCCCATGGCGATGGACGCGAGCCCCACGTAGCGGGTCGTGACGAGGCACGCCAACCACACCAGCCCCGAGAGCACGAAGATCCACGGGTCCACCCCGACGATCGCCCCGCAGCCCGTCGCGACGCCCTTGCCGCCCTTGAATCTGAGGTAGAGCGGGAAGCAGTGGCCCACCACAGCCGCGGTTCCGCAGAGGGCCGCGGCGAGCGACGGCGCGGTCTCGTTCAGCGCGGCGGCGTGCGGCGCGAGGAGCAGGGTGGGGACGAGGCCCTTGCCGAAGTCCAGCAGGAACGCCACAAGACCCAGTGGCTTGCCCAGCACGCGCATGGCGTTGGTCGCGCCGATGTTGCCGCTGCCAACCTCCCGCAGGTCCACGCCCTTGATGACCCGCGCCATGACAAGGCCGAAGGGAACAGATCCCAACAGGTAGGACGCGAGGATGGCGAGGGCGGGCGCGAGCATGGAAGGGGGGCGGAGCGGGATACGCGGGGCAGCCATGTTATTCGCGCCCCCGTCCGCGCGTACACTCGTGTCTCGATCCCATGGCCGAGCCCCCCATGAACCACGCCTCCGACCCTCTGCCCCAGGGCACCCGCGTGGGTGTCGACACCGGCGGGACGTTCACGGACCTGGTCCTGGCGGTGCCCGGGGAGCCCGTACGCATCGCCAAGGTCGCCTCCACTCCGGAGGACCCCGGAGAGGCCCTCCTCGAGGGCCTGCGGCAGCTTGGCATCCCGAACGCCCCAGGGGCGACCATCGTGCACGGTACGACCGTCGCCCTGAATGCGCTCCTGACCGGCAGGACAGGAGACGCCGCCCTCGTCACCAACGAGGGCTTCGAGGACCTCGTGGAGATCGACCGCCAGGCTCGGCCAGATCTCTACGCCATGGAGCCCCAGCGCCCGGCCGCGCTCATCCCTCGACACCGACGATTCGGGCTCCGCCAGCGAAGCTGGCCCTCACCCGGGCCCGGAGGGGCGGTGGAGCAAGCGGTGTGCCCCACCGAGCAGGAGCTGACTGACCTCTGCGACCGCGTGGTGGCGTCCGGCGTCCAGAGCGTCGCCATCTGCCTGCTGCACAGCTACGCGGACCCGGAGCCGGAGGAGCGCGTCGCCTGCGCCCTCAGGGCAAGAGGGCTCGAGTGCACGACGTCCTCAGGGCTCATCGCGGAGTACCGAGAGGCCGAGCGCTTCTCGACGGCCGCCTGCAATGCTGCGCTGATCCCCGTGGTGCGCTCCTACCTCGAGCGGCTCGACGGGGCGCTGCCCGAGGCGCGGCTCGAGGTGCTCCAGAGCTCCGGCGGTGGCCTCTCGGCGTCCCGCGCGGCCAGCGAGCCCGTTCGGGTCCTCCTGTCCGGGCCAGCTGGCGGGGTGGTCGGGGCGGCGCGCGCTGCCGCGGCCGCCGGACTGGACGCGATCGCCACCCTCGACATGGGCGGCACCAGCACGGACGTCGCCTTCCACTCCCCCGGCGCCGCGCTGTCCGGATTGGCAGAGGAGGTGCGGGTCGCCGGCCACTCCATCGCCGTCCCCACCCTCGACATGCACACGGTCGGCTGCGGCGGCGGGAGCATCGCGCGGGTGGACGCAGGGGGCGTCCTGAGGGTGGGCCCCGAGAGCGCGGGGGCCGCCCCTGGCCCCGCCGCATTTGGTCGCGGCGGCACCCAGCCCACCGTGACAGACGCCCAGGTGGTCCTTGGCCGGATCGCCCCCAGGACCGCAGAGGGTGGCTTCCTCGGGGGATCCCTCGAGCTTGACATCGACGCGGCCATGGGCGCCTACGATCGCCTCGGGGCCGCCCTCGGGGTGGACCGCGTCCGAGCGGCCGAGGCCGTCATCGACGCGGCCAACGCCTCCATGCGCCGCGCCCTCGGCGTGATGACCATGCAGCGCGGCCGGGACCCGCGCTCGACCCCCCTGGTCGCCTTCGGGGGCGGAGGCGGGCTGGCCGCTGCAGACCTCGCGCGGGGTCTCGGCATGCCCTCAGCGCTCATTCCAGCCTCCCCCGGCGTCCTCTCTGCCCACGGGATGACCGAGGCGCAGCGATCCGTGGACCGCTCCGCCTCGGTCCTCCGGCCCCTCCGCGAGGTGTCGCCTGACCAGCGAGCCGCGCTGATTGAGGACCTCCGACACCAGGCCCACGCCGCCCTCGCCGACGGCGACCTCCTCGAGCGGCCCCCCCGCCATGAGGCCAGCCTCTCCGTCCGCTATCGAGGTCAGTCCTACGAGCTCTCGATCCCCGACTGCGAGGACCCCGAGGGTGCCTTCCACCGCGCTCACCAGGCTCGTTTCGGCTGGACCCTCGAGGATCACGAGGTGCAGCTGGTCCACGTCCGCCTGCGGGCCACGGAGGTGCTGGGCCGCGGCCCCAAGCCCTCGAGCCCTGTCGCCTCGGGCTCGACGCCGGAGCCCGCCGGGCGACGGTCGGTGGTCTTCAGCGGGGAGCACATGACCGTTGACGTCCACGAGCGCGCCAGGCTGACCGAGGGCAACCGGGTGACGGGGCCGGCGATTATCGAGGAGTACTCGGGCACGACCGTTCTCCCCCCTGGCTCGGAGGCCCTCGTGGTCGGCGGGTTGGGCCTCCTCATCAAGGCATCGAAGGCCTGAGCCTGCCGATCGTACCCATGCAGCTCCCCTTGTTTCAGGTCGACGCCTTCGAGGAAGGCCCCTTCACCGGCAACCCTGCCGCCGTCGTGCCCCTCGAGGAGCCCATCCACGATGGGCTGATGCAGCAGATCGCCGAGGAGAACAACCTCTCGGAGACCGCGTTCACGGCGCCCATCCCCGACGCGGAGGGCGACGCCCCCACGTTTGCCCTGCGGTGGTTCACTCCCACGACCGAGGTTGACCTCTGCGGCCACGCCACCCTGGGCGCGGCCGCCGCGCTTCGAGATCTTGGAGCCCTCGACGGCGCGACGCAGGTTCACTTCTCCACCCGGAGCGGCCCCCTGACCGCCTCGCTCGGAGGCGGAGATCAGGTGGAGATTGACCTTCCCGCTGCGGTCCCGACCCGCGCCCCTGGCCCCGACCAGCTCGACGCGATCGAGCGCGCCCTCGACGCGCCCGTGGAGGCGGTCTTCCTCCACCGCTACGCCCTCGCCGTCCTCCCCTCCGAGGAGGCTGTCCGCGCCCTGGATCCCCGGGAGGACCACCTGCGCCGCGCCGCGATCCCCATCATCGCCACCGCGGCGAGCGCGTCACCGGGCGTGGACTTCGTCAGCCGCTTCTTCGCCCCCACCCTCGGCGTGCTCGAGGACCCGGTCACGGGCTCGGCCCATTGCCAGCTGGTCCCCTACTGGGCCGCCCACCTGGGCAAGCACGAGCTCACGGCCCGGCAGGTGTCGGCCCGCGGCGGACGGCTGCGGTGCGAGCTCGAGGGCGATCGAGTCCGGATGGCCGGCGGCGCCAGGATCTACCTGCGCGGCACCATCCACGTCGGCTGAGCTGTCGGCCAGGTCCAGGGTCGAGGACTCTGCCGCTGTTCTGCGCTGAGGCTCAGTTGCCGGCTCAGTCGTCGGCTCATGTCGTCGGCTCAGTCAAGGACCCGGGTCTGGCGGCGCCTCAGGCTCACCGCCCGGCCCCCGCGAGCGCTGGGCCCCACGAGTCGCTACGCGCGCCGAGGCCCCTGGAGCTGCGGGGCTGCGGAAGCTACGGGGCAAAGCAAAACGCCGCCCCGACCAGGGTCGGAACGGCGTTCTGTTGGATGATGGAGCGGCTGATGAGATTCGAACTCACGACATCAACCTTGGCAAGGTTGCGCTCTACCACTGAGCTACAGCCGCGTCGCGGAGAAGGATAGCTCGCGAGCCGGGAGAGGCAACCCCGAGCACAAAGAACCTGCCCAACCCCTAGGAGTTCGACTCCCTGATCCGGCCGGAGACAAAGTCTCCGGCGGTGCGGGCGGCCTCGGCAAGGGGGGCTCCCCGGGCCAGGCCACACGCCAGGGCGGCCGCGAACCGGCATCCCGAGCCGCGAATCCCCTCGCCCGGAACCCGAGGGCGGTCCACCCAGATCGGCTCCGCTCCGGGTTCCAGGACGAGATCGCGCACCACTTCTCCGTCCGATCCATGCCCCCCGGTGGCCACCACCCCGCTCACGCCCGCTCGTAGAAGACGGTCCGCCGCCTGGACCCGGGCGTCGGGGGAACGGTCGATCTCGGCGCGATCAGACCAGGTGAGCTCGGCGAGCTCGTCGAGGTTGGGAGTCAGGATGGGCCCCGAGACCAGGAGGCTGTCCCGCGCCTGGACGATCTCTCGGTCCGACCAGAACCTGTAGCCGCTGGACGCCTTGATGACCGGATCAACCACCGCCGGGATCCGACGGGCCCCGTGACGGCCCCGGGCGATGAGCCGCGCGGCCTCCACGATCGAGGCGACGCCGGGCAGGAGCCCGAACTTCATGACCGCGAGCTGGCCGCCGTCCAGGTGTGCCTCCGCCTCTCCAGCCCACATCATCCGCTCCTCGACCCGACGCACCTCGAAGAGGTCCTGGTCCGTGATGGCGCTGGCGACCTCGTGGGAGGCGCACTCGAGGGCGAGGGCCGCCTCCCGATCTGCGTCGAGGCCGGCGCCGCCGGAGGAGTCCACGCCGCCCACCAGGAGCACCTCGGGGAGGGACGCTGCATCTGCTCTGCTCATGGGCAGAGCCTATCCGACGCGGGGCGCCGGAACCTACTCATCAAGCCGGCGACCGTCGGGGGCCTCGGCCCCGTCCTCGCTGGACGCTGAGATGACCGCCAACGCGTTCTTGAGCAGCCGCCGCTCGATGCTCCCGATGGCGCTCTGCCCGGGGTCCTCCATGGGGATCCGCCCACCCGCGATGTGTCCATGACCACCGAAGGACCCCTCGTCTCCGAGCACGCGCTCGATGAGGGGGTAGGCCTTGCCGAACGAGTAGTCGGTCCGCAACGAGAGCACGTAGGACTCCTCGAACGCCCCCCCCGCAACGACCCAGGAGCAGCCCTTCATCCGAAGGAAGAAGTCGGCCATCTCCGCGACGTGCTCCGGGTTCTCGACCCGCCCGAGGAGCGCGATGATCAGCGGGCCGTGCTGGCGGGCCGTCGTCAGCGCCTGGGCCACGTGCCGGTAGTAGCTGCGGGAGAGCGGCGGGTTGTCAATCGCCGCGATCCGGGGGCGGTCCCCCAGCTTGAAGGTCTCGATGTACGCCTCCTCGTCGAGCGGAGAGGCGTTCCTCGACAGGTCTGCGGTGTCGTACCGGATGCCGCAGAACAGGGCGGACGCGGTGCGCTCGTCGAGCGCCACGCCAGCGTCACGCAGGTACTCGAAGAGGATCGATGACGTGGCGCCGAGGTCGACACGAACGTCCTCGTGAGGGATCTCCCTCGCGCCGGCATCGGACTGCGGCGAGCGGTGATGATCAAAGACCGCCACGACCGCGGGCGCGGCGGGGACGACCGTGTGCCGGAACGCGGGCTGGGTGTCCACCAGGAGCACGCCGCAGAAGCCGCTCACGTCCGTGGACTCGTAGTCCGCCAGATCGAGCTCCAACGTCTCGAGCAGCGCCACGTTCTCCGCTCGGTGCACCTTGCCGTGGGTGGCGACCACGCAGTCGTGCCCGAACCCCTTCTCCAGGAGCAGCCGGAGGCCCTCGCAGGCCCCCAGCGCGTCAGGGTCCGGCCCCATGTGGGTGAGGATCAGGAAGCGCCCACGGACCTCCGAAGCGCTCGACTCGCAGCACGCGGACAGGACTCCACGCAGGTGCTCCACCGGCGCCGTCCCGCCGAAGCGAGGAGCGGCTCCTTCATCGAGCGGGTGCGGCAGATCGAGCCGGCGGTCGGCCGGGGCCGCCGTCGGACCATTGGAGGTTTCGGTCATGGCAGATGTGCGCACCGAGGAACGCGGTGCGCGACGGAGCATTATCGAGCCTTCGGGGGGGACGAGGCCATGACCCTCTCCGAGAACTGGCCCCCCATTGACCTCTAAGCCTTTACGCCAAAGAGACTTCTAGCCAACTGGCGAATTCAGCCCGTTGCGAGACCGGCCATCCCGGCGCCCCAGCACGCGGGGCGCGTCACCGGAGGCTAGAAGCCCAGCCCCAGGAGGAACTGAACGGACGCCAGGACCTCCGGTCGCCCGTGGGTCGGGTCGACATCGACGACCCGGGCGCAGTCCTTTGGCAGGTACTCGCTGACCAGCTTGAAGTCCACCTCGCCGAGGCTCGGCGGGAGCCCGAAATCGGAGTCCGTGGCGTCCCGCAGGTGCACGCCGAGCGCACGGCCCGAGAAGGCCTCCAGCCAGGCGCCCTGATCGGGAATCCCGAGCTTGCCGCGGCGATGAATCCGGGCCGTGTCGTGCCAGTACCCGACCTTGTGAGCCGCCAGATCGTCGAGGATCCACTGCACCGCCTCGAAGCCGAAGAGGTCGTCGAGGTCGTTGCCCGGCGCGATGGCGAAGAAGGTCTCAGGGAACTCGGTGCGCAGGGTGTGCACGGAGCGGCAGAAGTGCTCCACCTGACGCTGCGACTTCGCCTGGAGGCGATGGACGAAGTCCCGCGTACGCTCCTTGACGATGTCGAGGTCGTCCACGTGGGTGCTGGAGTGCTCGTCGAGGAGCTTCGCCGCCTCGCGCTCGAGCTTGGCGTCCTCCACCGCGCAGCCGCGGAGGATGACCACCGGCGCGCCGAGACTCTGGGCAAGCTGAACGTGACGCCGCGAGCTGTTGAGCGCCATCTCGCGCTGATCCGCGTCCAGGCTGCCGAGCATGCTCCCCGTCATGGACGGGGTCTTGGGCTTGAGCGACCCCACGACGACGCAGGACATCTCGATCCCGGTCTCACGGCGAGCGTCGTCCCACCCCCGCAGCTCCGGAGGCGTCGCAGAGAGCCCCAGCTCCAGCCTCCGGAAGCCCATCGCCACCGCCGAGAACGCCTGGTCCTCGATGGAACGCAGCCGTGGGCCGTAGCACGACGTCGACAGGACGAGGTCGTTGGGGATGCCGGGCTTGGTCACGTGCGTTGGGGGGGATCTGGGGGTGCGCTCGAGGGTTCGTGGTGGCAAACGCTATCCGGCTGACAGAGGTCAGGTCGGGCCAAGCCACTCGGTCTGCTCGCGGGGAGATTGCAAGCGGACCGAGCGTGTGTCAATCCGTGGCATCGGACTCCGACGCGGCCTGCGACAAATGACTCAGCCCACCCCCTTCCTGGAACGCCCTGAGGGGGCCACACGCCGCCTCAGACCCTGATCTCGGCCTCACGGCGGGCGATGTCGGCGTACTTGCTCAGGACCGGATCCACCTCGGCCTCGAGGAACTCCTCGACCTGCTCCGGGGCCCGCCCGACGTAGCGTCGGCCGTCGAGGAGGTCGTCCAGACGGCCAGCCACGGCCTCGAAGGCCGGGTCGCTCGCCAGCCGCTCCCGCAGGTCCGGCTCCCGGCCCGCCTTGAGCTCTCCAGCGGCGGCGTGGCTGTGGACCCGGATCCGCTCGTGGAGATCCTGGCGGTCACCGCCGGCCTTGACCGCCTCCATCATCACCGCCTCGGAGGCGAGGAACGGGAGCTCGGCGTCCAGATGGCGGGCGACGATCGGGGGATGTACGAGGAGGCCACCCGCAACGTCGCAGTAGAGGCTGAGCACCGCGTCCGTGGCGAGGAATCCCTCGGCGATGGAGAGCCGGCGGTTCGCAGAATCATCCAGGGTGCGCTCGAGCCACTGGTTGGCCGCGGTGTGCGCCGCGTTGCCCACCAGCTCGATGACGAAGCGTGAGAGCGCGCAGATGCGCTCGGAGCGCATGGGGTTGCGCTTCCACGGCATCGCGGACGAGCCGATCTGCTTGCTACCGAACGGCTCCTCGAGCTCGCGCTTGTTCGCCAGCAGGCGGAGGTCCGTCGCGAACTTATGAGCCGACTGCGAGATCGAGGAGAGGACCTGCAGGACGCGGAAGTCGAGCTTACGCGGGTAGGTCTGTCCAGTGACGCCGAAGGTGCGGTCGAAGCCCATCTTGGCGGTGACCAGCTCATCGAGCTTGCGGACCTTTCCGTGATCCCCATCGAACAGCTCGAGGAAGCTGGCCTGGGTGCCCGTCGTCCCCTTCACGCCCCGGAAGCGGATCTGGGACTCGACCTGCTCAAGGTCGTCGAGGTCGTGCACGAGGTCCTGGATCCAGAGGCAGGCTCGCTTGCCGACCGTGGTGGCCTGCGCGGGCTGGAAGTGCGTGAACCCGAGGGTGGGCAGGTCCTTCCACTCGCGCGCGAAGGCCGCGAGCTCGGCCAGGACGCCGACCATCTGGCCGCGGAGCTGCCGCAGCCCCTCGCGCATGATGATCAGGTCGGTGTTGTCGCCGACGTAGCAAGACGTCGCCCCGAGGTGGATGATCGGCCGCGCCTTCGGGCAGACGTCGCCCCACGCGTGAACGTGGGCCATGACGTCGTGGCGGAGCTCCTTCTCGTACTTCGCCGCGAGCTCAAGGTCCAGGTCCGTGGCGTGCGCTCGCAGCTCGTCCAGCTGCTCATCGCTGATCGCGAGGCCGAGCTCCTGCTCGGACTCCGCGAGGGCGATCCAGAGGCGACGCCAGGTCGTGAACTTGGTGCGGTCGGAGAAGTTGGCGCGCATCTCCCGGCTGGCATAGCGCGCCCCAAGTGGGCTGGTGTACTGCTCTTCGCTCATGATTCGGCGCGCGAGTCTACGCGCACGGCTCGCGGGGGAGGGCTCAGAACGGCCAGAGCCCTTCGCTGTGACGAATGTCCCAAGCGGTCGCGAGCGCGGCTGCGCCCATGCAGGCGATCAAGCCCCCCAGGAGGCGAATTCGCAGCCCGCCTGGATTGGGCTCATCCCGCCCCAGGTAGAGCACGACCACGATGACCGCCGAGGCCCCGACCCCGTCGGAGAGCACGTCCAGGAGAGAGGCATCCCGCCCAGGCACCGTGGACTGGTGGAGCTCGTCCGTGAACCCGTAGAGCGTCACCAAGACGACGGTCCAGACGGCGCCGATGGCGCTCATGGCCGTCCAGCGACGACCGCCCTCGACCCGCCTCGGCGCCACCGGGACGACCAGCAGGGCGAGCACACCGAAGACGACGGGGTGCGCGAAGTTCCAGATGAACCCCTGGAAGGGCAGGACCGGGAGATCCTCCAGCACGCCATCCGACGCCGACAGGCTGAAGATGGCGGCAGCCCAGGCGATGGGAGCGAGCCAGGAGAGCCATCGCGGCTGGGCCAGCAGCACCTGCCCCGCGCCTCGCAGCCACCTCTCACCTGCGGAGGGCAACGTGGTCTCAGGCATTCGAGTCCATGGTGGCTTCCAGGCTGAGCCCCTTTCCGTCCGGAGAGAGGGTCACCTCGAGGTGGTCGACCATCTCTGCGAGCAGAAACAGCCCGCGCCCGCGCTCGTCCTCGAGGTCAGGGAACCCACTCTCGGGTCGAATGAAGCCCTCGACGGCGGCCACGTCTCCTCCCCCTTGATCGTCCACCCGGACAGCCCAGGCGCGGCCGTCCCCGGCATCAGCGTCCAGCCGGACAACCATGCGCACCCGCACGTCGCTCGCGAGGTCGGAGAGGTGATGCGCGGCGTCCCCCCCGCCGTGGTCGATCGCGTTGTCCACGAGCTCCCCCACCACGAATTGGAAGGTCTCGATCAGCTGGCTGCTGAGACCTCGCTCTTCGGCGAAGTGGGTCGCGACCCGCCGCGCCATCCGCCCGTGGGCGTGGGTGGCGGGGAGGTCCAGCTCGAGCGTGCCATCACTGGACTGAACGCACTGCACCTCCGAGCTCGGCCCCTCCTCCGGGACGACGAAGCTCAGCTGGAGGGAGAGGTCAAGGGCCCTTGGCGAGTGGGTCAGCGCTCCCATGGAGATCCGATCCACGCCGGTGCCAGCGACAGCGGAGAGCGCCTCAAGGGTGATCCCCCCCGACGCCTCCAGGGCGACCGGGCGGCCACGGCTGCCCGCCAGCTCTCGTAGCGCAGGGACCAGCGCGGACATCTGGTCGGGCGTCATGTTGTCGAGCAATACAACGTCCGCGTCCCCACGCACGGCGGCCTCGGCCTCCGCGGGGTCACGAGCCTCGCAGGTGATCGTCACGGCGGGCCCGACGTCCGCGCGGAGGTCCGCCAGGAGCACCTCGACGGTCCGGCCCGAGAGGTCGATGTGGTTCTCCTTCACCATCGCCTCGTCGTAGAGCCCGATCCGATGGTTGACCCCACCCCCGACCCGCACGGCGTACTTGTCCAGGAGACGGAGGCCGGGGGCCGTCTTGCGCGTGTCGAGGATGCGGACCCCCGTCCCCTCGACCTGGTCGACGGCCTCCCGGGTCCGGGAGGCGACGCCTGACATGCGCTGCACCAGGTTGAGGGCCGTTCGCTCGGCCACGAGCAGCGCGCGGGCCTCACCGCGTGCATGGAGCACAATGTCTCCAGGGACGATGAGCTGCCCGTCGGGCACGACGGCGTCCACCGCCGAGCGGGGGTCGAGCATCCGGAGGATGCGCTCGAAGATGGCCCCTCCGGCGAAGACTCCGGCCTCCTTCGCGATCAGAGTCGCCCGACCGATGACCCCCGCTCCCACGGCGTTGCGCGTGGTCACGTCCTGACCGACGAGGTCCTCCACCCGCGTGTCCGCCCTGACCTCGATCCCGAGATCCTCGGAGAGCGCCCGGCAGAGGACCTCGTCGAGCGCCTGGTTGAAATCTCCGGGGTTCATCGTCGTCTGAAGCGCGGTGCCGAGAGCACGGTGGGCTGCCGATGCGACCCATCGCAAGGGCGCCGAATAGTCTAGCCACCCGGCACGACCATGGAGGGGCTCCCGCCCTGATGACCTGACGCCGTTCCCGTCTGTGATCCAGCCGAGGGCGGCCCGAGCGCCCCAAGTGGCGCGGTCGGAGCCTCGGCGAGGGCCTGGCGCGCCGCTCGGGCCGTGCGGGGCCCGATGCCAGCGAGGGCCTCGAGGTCGGCGTCCGGACCCTCAGCCCAGAGGTATCGAGCCAGGTCCACCGAGCGCCTCGGCCCCACCCCTGCGGCCCGACGAAGGGCCCTGGGATGGGGCAGCCAGGACTCCGCCGGGAGCGCGCCTCTCCCGAGCTCGAGGGCTTGCGACCACCGGGTCGCTGCGAGGGCTTCACGGTGCTCTGACACCAGGGTCCCTCCCCACCATCCGACCAGCAAGATCAGGGCCAGGCTCCCCCCACGGCCGCGCGCGACCCCCCTCGGCGATCGAGCGGGCATCCGCCGTGGGTCCGCTCCTTGTGTACGCTCCACGTCCGATCAGACGGACGGGCGCTCGCCCCGTCGCGGGCCGGACGAGAAGAAGGCGACGCGCAACGATCAGAAGTCCCCGCCCGTCAGATCCGCCTAGCTGTTCCGCCTAGCTGCTCCGCCTAGCTGGCCCGCCCGTCAGGCCGCCGATCAGGCCCGCCGCGTCTTGGCGGGCCGCGTCGACATCACCTCGAGTCGCTCACCCGCGCCCGTCCCATCGCTGTCCTGGAGCCGGGTCAGCAGGTCGCTCGACACCTGCTCGAGCGCTCGCCCGAACTCAGATTCCGGCTCGCCGGAGACCACCGATTGGCGACGCTGCGTGCACCGGAACACCGCCCGGTCCTCCGGGATCCAGCCGAGCACCTCGAGGCGCTGATCAAGGAACTTGCCCGTCACATCACGGAGCCGGCTGCCGACCTCCTTGGCCTCCTGATCCGAGGTGGCCCGGTTCACGACGAGCAGAGGCAGCTCGCGCTGCTGTCCAAGGGCGGCGCATTGCCGGACGAAGACCTTGAGGAACGCGTACGCGTCCGTCATCGCCGTGACGTCCGGGGTCGTCACGAGGACGGTCTGGTCGCATGCCGCGGCGAAGGCCACCGTCTGGCGGGAGAGGCCCGCGGCGGAGTCCACGAGGAGGAAGTCGTAGTCCGGTTCGACCCGTGCGAGGCCCCGACCGATCATCTCGAGCTCGTACTCCCGCAGTCCGGCGAGGCGGCCGACCCCCGACCCGCCAGGGAGCAGGTCGAGGCCGGGAGCGCAGGGCGTCACGATCTCATGCACCCCGCGGTCGCCGGCGACCACGTCCGCGAAGCTGTGCTCGGGGTGGACATCGTGAAAGATGTGGGCGTTCGCGCAGCCGAGGTCTGCGTCCAGCAGGAGCACCTTGCCGTGGCCCCTGAGGAGGTCAGCAAACGCCGCCGTCATGGAGGACTTGCCCGTCCCCCCCTTCCCGCTGGCGATGCAGAGGGAACGGCAACGGACCGAGCGCGGTCCTGGCTGGACCCGCTCCATCGGCGTCCGGAAGGGCTCCTCCGGAAGGCTCCCGCCGGTCTCGGCGCGGCGGCCGATCCGGAGCAGTTGGCGCGCATGATCCCAGCGGTTCATCGTTCCACGTCTCCCGTTCCCAGTGAGGGCCAGATTTTATGAACGGCCCGTCACTCGACGAGGCCTGCAGGATGCGCTCTCCCAAGGTAGGCGGCGGCATTCCCTGCTGATGTCAACGGCGGGCGAGGGGGCTCTCCGCACCCAAATCACGCTCATTTGTCTCGATTCCCTCGGACAACCTCCCGTGAAGGCCCGCGGCGCACGCAGGCCTTTGCCCGGACACGATCTGGCCACAGCTAGCGCTCTGGCGTTGGCCGACGGCTGCACCACTCGCCGGGATCGTCCCACAGAGAATCACCCCACAGAGAATCACCCCACAAAGAGTCATCCAACAAGGACGAGGTCATCCCACGAAGACGGGGCCGCCCCACAGGGGAGTGATCAGCGCCCGGGGCGGCGCGGACGCCCCCCTCCACGCTCAACCGAGCCGGTTCGCGAACCGCTGTCGGTGGACGTAGGTCAGCGCGAGGGCGAGGGCGTCCGTGGCGTCGATGGGTTCGGGCACGACCTCCAGCCCGAGCTCGGCTGCGACCATGGCCGCCACCCTCTCCTTCTTGGCCTGCCCGTCCCCCACAACCGACTTCTTGGCCTCCGACGCCTGGTACTGCACGACCTCGGCCCCGTGCACCACCGCGGCGGAGAGCGCGACCCCGCGCCCCTCACCCACCCGCAGCGCCGACTGCATGTTGATGGCGGTGAACGCGTGCTCGACCACCACGACGCTGGGACGAAGCCGACCGAGCAGCACGTCCAGCTCGCGTCGAATCTCGCCGAGCCGGGTCGGGACGTCCTTGGACGGCCCCCCTCGAATGGCCCCTGCAGCCAGCATCCTCGGCCCGTCGGCGTGGTGGATGATCGCGCCGTAGCCCATCAGCCTCGTCCCCGGGTCGATCCCGAGGATCACCGGCCAGGCGAGGTCCTCGGGAACCTGGGGAAGTTCTGCGGTGGACATGGGCGTTGCGACCGTGCGGCGGCCGGAGCTTGAGCCTACGTTATCGGCGCTGCGTCGAGAAACGCGCCCCGCAAAGGGGCCGTGCAGCCCACATCCATGGAGCTCAGAGACCCACACGAAGGACCGGAACTCCGGTCGGCTGCCGTCCTCCTCGCTGCAGGTGCGTCCACTCGCATGGGCGGCGAGACCTCAAAGGCCCTGCGAACGCTCGGTGACCGGACGATCCTTGAGCGCTCCGCGGCCGCCCTGCTCGCCGCGCCCTCCGTCGTCGAGCTGGTCGTGGTCATCCGGGAGGAAGACCGCGGCGCGGTCGAAGAGGCCCTGCACGCGCACCGCGGCTCGGTCCACGCCCTCGTGGAAGGAGGCGCGGAGCGAACAGACTCCGTGCACGCGGGGGTCCGTGCCACGTCGGACGACGTGGACGTCATCCTCGTCCACGACGCGGCGCGGTGCTTCGTCGAGCCAGACCATGTGGAGTCCGTCGCTCGCGCCGCCTACGAGCACGGCAGCGCGCTCCTGGGGACCCGGGTCAGCGACACGCTCAAGTACGTCCCCAACGGCTTCCTCTCGGAGGAGTCCATGGACCGCGACCAATACTGGGCCGCGCAGACTCCGCAAGGCATGCGCGCCGCGCGCTTCCACGATGTCCTCGCCCGGGCTGAGCGAGACGGCTTCCGCCCCACCGACGATGCGGGGTTGCATGAGCACTACCACGGGCCCTCCAGGGTCGTGGAAGGCTCCCGCAACAACGTCAAGATGACCGCTCCGGATGACCTCGTCCTCGGCGCGGCGCTGGCCGCACTCCTCGACGGCGCCGACGGAGGTGCCGCGTGAGCATGCGCGTCGGCCTGGGCTTCGATCTCCACCGCCTGGAGGATGGACGCCCCTGTGTTCTCGGCGGGATCACGCTCCCGCACCCCACAGGTCCCGCCGGACACTCTGACGGGGACGCCGTCCTCCACGCGCTCACCGATGCCGTCACCGGCGCGGCTGGCCTGGATGACATCGGCACGCTCTTCCCCGACGACGACCCGCGCTGGAAGGGCGCGGACAGCGCGGCGCTCTTCAAGGAGGCCGTCCGCCTGGTCCACGCCGCCGGTTGGACCCTGGTGAACCTCGACGTGGTGATCGCGACCGAGGGCCCGCGGATCAAGCCCCATCGAGCCGCCATGCGTGCCCGGATCGCAGAGCTCTCAGGAGTGGATGCCGGCGCGGTCAACGTGAAGGGCAAGACCCTCGAGGGCATGGGCGCCCTCGCAGACGGTGCGGGCGTCGCCGTCCAGGCCGTCTGCCTGCTCGAGGCCATCTGAGGCTGGATGAGGCCAGGTGGAACCCGGGCTTGCCCCCTGTGGTGAATCCGGCGGAGGTGGGTAAGGTCAGAGGAGCGCGGCGCCCTCCTCCATCCTCCATGCCCATCGACTCCTCTCCGACGACCACGGCCTGGCCGACGCCCCCCCTCCGGTCGATGACCCGTCGGTCAACGGCCGCCTGGCGGGCGCTGTTGACCGGCCTCTGCGGCGCCGTCCTGCTCGTCGCCATGGCCCCTTCGAGCCTTGCCCAGAACAAGGGGGACGGGCCGGCACCGGGCATGAGGGAGGTCCCCGCCAAGCTCCAGAGTGACATCAGCAAGTCCCTGGACCTCGGTATCGAGCACCTGCTCACGCTCCAATCCATCGACGGTTCGTGGCTCCAGAACCTGGACAACTACGGCCCGGGAATGACCGGACTCGCCCTGTATGCGCTGATGAAGTCGGGCCTCCCCCAGGAGCATCCCGCGATCCGGCGAGGCTTCGCGTTCATGGAGCGCCACCCGGCGAAGAAGACCTACAGCCGGTCCTGCGTCCTGCTCGCGGTCGCGACCCGCGGGCTCAAGCAAGACGAGGAGTGGATGGAGCAGCTGGTGGAGGAGCTGCTCGATACCCAGGTCAACGAGGGGTGGGCGTACCCGACCAGTCACCCCGACCTCTCGAACACCCAGTACGCCGCCATGGCCCTGCGGTCGGCGGCAGCGGCCGGAGTCTCCATCCCCTCGAAGGTCTGGAAGCGCCTCGCTGACGCCGTGCTCGACTATGCCGAGCCAGTGAAGGGTGTCGAGAGTGGCCTCCGCGCGCGGGGCTTTCGCTACACGACCAACGCGGAACACGCGACGGGCAGCATGACGGCCGCGGGCGTCGCGGTGCTCGCGATCTGCATCGAGCAGATGAGGGGCCGGAAGGGCCCGTATGAGCGTGCCCTTGCGGAGGGGAAGCACTGGATTGATGTGCACTTCGATACCGAGCGCAATCCGGTCCCCACCTCGGAGTCGGGATCCATGGGGCGGTTCTACTACTACCTCTACGGCATCGAGCGGGTCGGCTCGCTCCTCAAGGACGGACTCATCGGCGGCAAGCCCTGGTACCAGCTCGGCGCCGAGAGCCTCGTCGCGAAGCAGAACGAACAGGGGCGCTGGGGCAACGAGGCGGAGACAGCCTTCTCGCTGCTCTTCCTCTCTCGCGCCACGGGGTCCTTCGGACCGATCTCTGGCAAGACGAAGGCGGTCAAGGGCAACCGCTGGGCCTTCGGCGAAGATGACCCCAAGTCGGACGTCTCCCTGCGAGCCAACGGCCGCTCCAAGACCACGATCTGGATCTCGTCCTTCGGCAAAGACGCCTCCTTCAAGTATGCGTCAGGAGAGGACGGCGACGGCCCCGTTGGGGTCGAGCGCGTCGAGTACTGGCGGCCGCCCTTCGAGGGAGAGGCCGGTCAGGTCCTCATCGCCTCGATCGTCGCGGACGATGACGGCGCCATGGCGCGGCAGCGCTACGCCATCCAGTGCGACCTCGACGGACCGCGCATGTGCGACGTCACCGCACACGTCTTCGTCGAGGGCAAGTCCGACCCCCTGAAGTCCAAGCCACTGCGCATCCGGGTGGGCATGAAGGACCGACCTGAGTGGGATGAGTACGCGACGGACATGGACCTGAACCTGCTCCGGATGGTCAAGGTCCAGGCGACCGCGTCCTCCGAGGGGACCGGCGCCCAGGGCAAGGCCGCGGGTGTCATCGATCGAATGACCGGCGTGGGCTGGAGCCCCGCCCCCACGGACGCCGCCCCGTGGGTCGAGATCACCACCCGGAAGAAGCTCAAGACCAATCAAATCGTGCTCAGCCATGGGCGCCCCGGCAGCCCCCGCTTCGGAGCGTTCAAGATCACGATCAACGGCAAGGACCGGGATGCCATCACAGGCAAGATGGACCCTGACCGCCGGGTGAAGACCACGATCAGCCTCAAGAAGCCGGTGCCCGTGGGCACCCTGCGCATCGAGTTCGCGGGCGGCCCCTTCGAGAAGCCGCCGTCCCTCGGCGAGGTCGAGCTACGCCGCGTACGCTGAGGGATGTCTCTCGCGGCCGCGCGACGTCGTCACCGCCGGGCGGCGCGCTCGCGTTCGCTGCGCGAGCTCGCCGCTCACGCCTGACCGCCCTCGGGGCAGAAGACTGCCCGGCAGCCCCTCAGAGCGACTGAGCGCTGGAGAGACGCGCGTACGCGCCGCCCGCGGCGACGAGCTCGTCATGGGTCCCGCTCTCGATGAGGCGACCCGCCTCCATGACCAGGATCCGGTCGGCGTTACGAACCGTCGAGAGCCGGTGTGCGATGACGATGGACGTGCGCCCCTCCATCATCTCCTCCAGCGCCTCCTGGACCACGCGCTCGCTCTCGGTGTCGAGGGCGCTGGTGGCCTCGTCGAGCAGCAGCAGCTCCGGGTCGCAGAGGACCGCTCGCGCGATCGTGATGCGCTGCTGCTGTCCGCCAGAGAGGCGCGCGCCGGCGTCCTGGACGTCCGTCTCGTAGCCGTCGGGAAGCGACAGGATGAAGTCGTGCAGGTGCGCGGCCTTCGCCGCTTGCTCCACCTCGGCGTCGGTCGCTGTGGGGCGCCCGTAGCGGATGTTCTCCGCGATGGAGGCGTGGAACAGGAAGGGTGCCTGGGTGACCACCGCGTATCGCGAGGTCCACGAGTCGAGCGAGACCTCACGGAGGTCGCGCCCCCCCGCCATCACCCGACCCGACTGCGGATCCACGAAGCGCGCCACCAGATCAAGGACCGTGCTCTTCCC